>NZ_JBHRWI010000004.1:0-466985 GCF_042647905.1 Amycolatopsis halotolerans | reverse complement strand
CAGGCCCTCACGGCCTAACCTCTACTCAGCCAGTCCAACTTTCGGGGGCCAGTTCAGAATCTGAGTACGTGAGGGTTCCCCTCACGTACTTCAAAACCGCCTAACCGCCACCGACGCACCCAACGATCGAGGCACCCAGCCCCACCCCCGCACCCCGATACGAAGCGTCCCTGCGGTCTGGGTGTGCTTGTCAAGGCATCTTTCCCGCCTTGACAAGCACACCCAGACCGTCAGCACAATGAACCTTCGGGGTGCCCCACGCACGACCGTGCGCAATGTCGCCGCCAGGCGACGAGCCGAACCCCGCACATGAAACCGATTCACCCCCAGGAAACACTCGGTGACATCCACCCCCGATATCACCCCTTATGGGGTATTCCTCCCCAAGTGGATCTAGCTAACCGGCGCAAACGCTCCTAGCATGCCGACCATGGGGACCTTGCCGCCAAGGCGGGTAAATTGATTTCGCTGACCTTCCGGATCCTGGGGCCGCTGGAGGTCATCGCCGAGGGCAGGGCCGTACCGCTGGGCGGCCCGAAGCCCCGCTTGCTGCTGGCCGCGCTGGCCCTCCAGCCGAACATCGTCGTATCCACCGAAGCCCTGGTCGAAGTCCTGTGGCCGACCACCGCCCCGCGCTCCGCGGCCGCCAACATCCGCACCTACGTCCACTCCCTCCGCCGCCGCCTGGCCGAAACCTCTCCGGACCTAGCCGACCGCATCACGAGCCGAGCCTCCGGATACCTCCTGACCGTCCCGGAAGACGAACTCGACCACCTCGTCTTCACCCGCCTGGCCACGCAAGCCTGGGAAACCCAAGACAACCCGGAAACCGCCCTAACCCTCCTGGACGAAGCCCACGCCCTCTGGCGCGGCGAAGTCTTGGAAGGCCTCCCCCACGACCCGACCTGGGGCCCCACAGTCGCCCGCCTGGACGAACTACGCCTGGCAGTACAAGAACAACGCCTGCGCGCCCGCCTAGCCCTTGGCCGCCACAACGAAGTCATCGCCGAACTACGCGCCTTGGTCACCAAACACCCGCTCCGCGAAGAACTCTGGCACCACCTCATCACCGCACTACGCGACGCAGGTCGCACCACCGAAGCCGCGGAAGCGTACGAACTGGTCGAACAAACCCTCGCCGACGAACTGTCCGCGAGCCCCGGCGCAGCACTCCGCGAACTCCGCACCACCCTCGAAGTCCCGTGCGCCAAAGTCCCGCCGATCTGCCAATTACCTCTGGACCTGCCAGATTTCACCGGCCGCGGCGAAGTAACCCAGCAGCTGGTCGCCAAACTCCGCCAACACGCCGAAGCGGAACGTCCCACGATCGTCGTCCTGTCCGGCGCACCGGGAATCGGCAAATCCTCAATCGCGGTACGGGTTGCGCACGCGGTCCGAACCGTTTTCCCAGACGGACAATTGCATGTAGACCTCGCCGGAACGTCGTCGTCGCCACGCTCGCCCATGAGCGTCCTGGCCGAACTCCTGCGCGCCCTGGGCATCCCGGATTCCGGTCTCCCCCGAGACCTGGCGGAACGCGCCGCACTCCTGCGTTCCCAGCTCGCCGGCCGCCGGATGTGCATCGTCCTCGACGACGCGGGCAGCGCCGCCCAAGTACGCCCGCTGCTCCCCGGCGCAGGCGCGTGCGCCGTGCTGGTCACCAGCCGAATCCGCCTGCCGGACTTGCCCGGCGCGGTCCCGGTGGACGTCGACTTGCTGCCGGAGCCGGAAGCCGCCCGTCTGCTGGAAGGCATCGTCGGCCACGACCGAGTAGCCGCCGAACCCGAAGACGCGGCGGCGATCCTGCGCCAATGCGGACATCTGCCGCTGGCGATCCGCGTGGCCGGAGCCAAGCTCACCCACCGCCCGACCTGGTCCCTGCGCATCCTCGCCGACCGCCTCCACGACGAACACCGCCGCCTGGACGAGCTGCGCGTCGGCGACCTGGCCGTCCGCGCGAGCGTGACCCTGAGCTACGACCTCCTGCCCATGTCCGCCGCCGCGGCCTTCCGCCGGTTAGGCGCATTGGGTCCGGTGCAATTCCCGGCCTGGGCAGTCGCCGCGGTCCTGGGCCGCCCGTCCGCCGACGACGTCCTCGACGTGCTCGTCGACGCACACCTGGTCGAGCTAGTCGCCACTGATGTCGCGGGCCAACCGCGCTACCGCCTGCACGACCTCCTGCGCGTGTACGCCGCCGAACTGGCCGAACCCGACGAAACCCGAGCCGCGGTCGGCCGCGTACTCGAGGGATATCTAGCGCTCGCAGTAGAAGCCGCGGAGCGAATGCCGATCCACTTCTTCGGCCAGTACCACGACGAAACCGACCCAGCCCTGCCTCCGGACGCGGACCGGCTGCTGACCGACCCAGCCGCCTGGTTCGCCGCCGAACGTGCCACCTGCGTCGCCGCCGTCGCACTGGCCGCCGAACGCGGTTTCGACGACCTGACCTGGCGGCTCACAGTGGCCCTTACCCCGTACTTCGACCTCCGCGGCCACCAAGACGACTGGCACGCCACCCATCTGATCGCCCTGGAAGCGGCACGCCGGGCAGGCGCGCTCCGCGGCGAGGCAGTCGTCCAGCGCAACCTCGGTCAAGTCTTGCTGTACCAAGACAACGACGCGGACGCGATGGTCGCCTTCGAAGCCGCACGCGAGCTGTACCACCGCATCGGCGACCAGCAAGGGCTCGGCGAGGCACACGCCGGCCTCGGCACCGTGCTGCGGATGCAAGGCCGAACCGACCGCGCGCTCGAACCCTGCCACGAAGCGCTCCGGCTGTTCGGCGAGGCGGGCGACCCGCACGGCGAAGCGGTGATCCGGATCGCGATCGGGTCGATCTGGGTCGCGCGCAAGTGCTACGCGACCGCCCGCCGGTGGTACACCGACGCACTGGAGCTGTCCTGCGAAATCGGCGACCGGCACCGGGAAGCCCATGCGCTGCAACGACTCGGGCTCCTGCACCAACGCGAGGGCAACCTCGCCGAAGCCCGCGAACACGTCACCCGCGCCATCGCGGTGTTCACCGATCTCGGCGACGACCACTGCGTCGGCTACGCGAACCAGAACCTCGGCGAACTGTGCCTGTACAGCGGCGATCTCGCGCACGCGCAGCTGCTGCTGGTGAACTCGCTGAGCGTGCACCGCCGCAACGGAGACCGCCGTTCCGAAGCCCACGTGTCCCAGCTCCTCGGCGAACTCCACTCCGCGCTCAGCCAGCCCGAACGGTCCCGCGGCTACGCCGAACGCGCCCGGGCCATCCGCCGGGAACTGTCCGCCGACGTCCCGGTCGACGACCAGCCGCGCAAGACCGGGCCACACCGGATCGTTTCCGCCTGACGCGCGGGCCCGGTTGCGCGGCCAATCCCGCGCGCCGGGCCACGATGCGCTCATGAAAACCAGGAAAGCGGCTGGTCACGTCCTTCTCGCGGTGACAGTTATCGCTTTGTCGACTCCAGCTCCCGCGTCGGCCAAACCCCAGCACGGCCGAAGAGTCCTGGAGAGACCGCAGACCTACCGCCTCTACGCGACCCGCGAAGGACTCGTCGGCGGCACCACCTCGAGCGGGCACCGGATCACCGAACGGGACCATTTCGTAGCGCTCCCGTCCACGAAAACGGTGTCCTCCAAGGGAAGAGGGACGTTCACCGTCAAGGTGTGCCGAACCGACGGCGCACGCTGCGAGTACGCGCCGGTGTGGGATGTCGGGCCGTGGAACGAACACGACGACTACTGGAACACCGCCGAGCGCCGCGCGCAGTTCGATTCGCTCCCTCAAGGCGTACCGGAAGCACAAGCGGCGTACCAAGACGGCTTCAACGGAGGCAAGGACGAGCACGGCCGCACCGTGCGCAACCCGGCCGGTCTCGACCTGGCCGACGGCACGTTCTGGGACGGCCTCGGCCTCAAAGGCAGCAGCTACGTGGACGTCACTTTTCTCTGGACTGGCAGCGCGCCAGCCACCGGCGTGGTGACCGGCGGAGCCCCGCTGGTCGTGCGTGCGTCGGCGGACAACGATGCGCCACCAGCCGGATTGGCGGCCGATTCCGCACAGGTGCCGATCGAGTGTTCCGTGCGCGGCGAAGCAGTGGACGGAACTACCCGCTGGAACCGGATAGGTCCCGGGCACTATGTGTCCGAGGCCTATCTCCGAGCCGATTCTCCGGTGCCGTCCTGCTGAACCTCAGTGCTGGTGGTGGGCATGCACGACGGCGTGCCCGCGACCGCGGCCGATCATCCACTTGTTGACCGGAACCGTGACCACGAAAGCGATCGCGAGCGACAAGGCCAGCGACAGCCAGAACAATCCGCTCGACAGTCCCGCGTCCATCGCGCCCGGGATCGCCACGACGACCGTGTTGTCGATGACCTCCATGACCGCGATCGACACCGTGTCGGCGGCGAGCGCGACCTTGAAGGCCGCTCCGAGCGCGAGGCCCGACTTGAGCACGCCGCGCATGGTGAGGGCGTAGCCGAAGACGAACGCCAGCACGACGGACAGCACCACAGTGGCCGCGTTGTGCAGGCCGAACGCGGTGCCGAGAACCATGCCGAGCACTTCGCCGATGGCGCACCCGGTGAGGCAGTGCAGCGTCGCCTGGGCGGCGGTGGACCAAGACGCTCCGTGCTGGTGCTCGTTCATGCGGCCGACTATACCCCTATGGGGTATCAATGACGCAAGGTCGCCCGATGTGATGACTGTCGCCCGGCACGTCCGGCAAATCGGTATAACCGGAAGTGTGGTGATCAACTCGGCGCGCCGTTGCGCCACCGCACTTGTCCTTGTTTTTCTCCTCGGAAGCTTCCTCAGCGCTCCAGCCGGCGCGCAGACGTCCCAGCTCAAGTGGGGCGAATGCCCGGCCGGGACACCCCGGCAGGTGTCGTGCGCGCGTCTTCAGATGCCGCTGGACTACGCGAAACCAGACGGGAAGCAGATCACCCTGACCGTCTCGGGCATGGGCAGTCTCAGTTCGCCGCACTTTCTCTTGGTGAACCCCGGCGGCCCGGGCGCGTCCGGGCTCGGCACCGAGAAGCTCGTGTTCAGCCAGCTGCCGCAGGACGTCGCTCAGCAGTACGCGGTGTTCAGTTTCGATCCGCGCGGAATCGGTGCGAGCACACCGGTTTCCTGTGGCGACACCTCGAAACTCACGCCGCATCCCGCGGCGCCGTACCAACCGGCCGGCCTTCCGCAAGAGCGCCAACGCGAAGACCTGGCCAAGCAGATCGCGGCGCAGTGCGCGAAGAACGGGAAAGACCTGCTTCCGCACCTCACCACCGAGAACGCGGCGCGCGACATGGACCGGATCCGCGAAGCGCTCGGCAAGGACAAGATCGACTACCTCGGCTATTCCTACGGCACCAAGCTCGGTGCGACCTACGCGACGTTGTTCCCGGCGCACACCGGCCGGATGATCCTGGACAGCGTCGTCGATCCGACGGTCACCACGTATCAAACGCAGTTCCAGCAAAACGCAGCGCTGCAGGCACGGGCCGAGCAGCTGTTCGCGTGGACCGCGGAGCGCGACAGCACGTATCACCTCGGCGCCACCCCGTCCGCGGTGAAGGCTTCGTGGAACGAGCTGCGCGAGAAACTCGCGGCGCAACCGGCTGGCGGCAAGACCGGAGTGTCCGAATTGGACGATCTGCTGTCGTCCGCGATGTACGGCGACTGGGCCTGGCCGTCGCTGATGCAGGCGGTCGCGAGCCACCGCGGCGGGGACTCGACCGGGCTGAACATCGCCGCCGGACAGGCCCAGTACGCGGTCGATCCCGGCCAACTCGCCTACAACTGCGCCGACGCCGGCTGGCCGCGCAACTGGGCGACCTGGCACGCGGACACCGCGAAGTCGGCCACCGCCGCGCCGCTGTTCGCCTGGCTCAACAGCTGGTACAGCGCCCCGTGCGCGTTCTGGCGGGTCCCGCCGTCGCCGGAGGTCCGGATCGGCTCCGCCCCGGTGCCGCCGATCCTGTTGCTGCAAGGGAAAGACGACGCCGCGACGCCGTTGGCCGGAGCACAGCGGATGCACCGGGTGCTGCGCGGTTCGAGCCTGCTCGTCGACGGCGGCGGCAACCACGCCGCCTACCTCAACGAGCCCAACCCGTGCGTCGACGACAAGGCCGCGCACTACCTGCTGACCGGTGAACTCCCCGCGGACGGGACATGTCCGGCGGGCGGAGAGGGGGCTGCGCCGTCCGGCGGTTGAACTCGTTTGCGTAACCGTTTGATCGCGTTCGGTTGACCCCCCGTGGCCACTGGCCCTACCTTCGGCTCCCAGGTCGAGTTGCCGGGGAACGGTGGGGGATGCGAGGGCGGACCAAAACGCTCGTGCTGGGTGCGGCGCTGGTGGCGACCGCGGCGGCGGTGGCGGCCAGTTGCACGCCGGTGCTGTCGGACTCGGCTCCGGAGCCGGCGAAAATCGCCTTCGTGCCGAAAATCGGCGGGATCCCGTACTTCGACGCGATGAACGCCGGCGGCATGCTGGCCTCCGAACGGCTCGGCGCGAAGTGGTTCACTCGCGCGCCGGCGAGTGTCGACCCGGAGGCGCAGACGGCGATCCTGCGGCAGCTCATCGCCGAACGCGTCGACGTCATCGCGGTGGCCCCGAACGATCCGGCGGAGCTGGCCCCGACGATCGCGGAGGCGCGGGCGAAGGGCATCCACGTGCTCACCACGGACACCGACGCCGCCGATTCGCAACGCGAGGTCTTCGTGAACCAGACGACGGCCGAGGGCATCGGTTCGGCGCTGGTCGGCTCGCTGATGAAGAAAACCGGCGGCACCGGCGAGTACGCGATCGTCTCGTGCGGGCGCGCCGCGGCGAACCTCAACTCGTGGATCGAAGCCGAGAAAGCCTATGCGGCACAACACTATCCGCGAGCGAAACTGGTCGAGACGGTGTACGCCGACGAGGACACCACCACCGCCACGAAGCTGGCGAAGGAGATCCTCAACCGGCATCCGAAGCTCACCGGCATGATCGGCCAGTGCACGACGGCGACACCGGGCATCGCGCGAGCGGTGCGTGATCAGCAGAAGATCGGCCAGGTGTTCACCGTCGGCACCGGCACGCCGCAGACGATGAAGCCGTACCTCGTCGACGGTTCCTGCTCCATGACGGTGCTGTGGAACGTCGAATCCCTCGGCTACCTCACCGCCTGGACCGCCGAGCAGCTCGCGACCGGCACCCCGCTCCGGCCCAGCAACAACGTGAGCCCGGAACTTCCCGCAGTGCGCTACGACGCGAGCACCCGGACGGTCCTGCTCGGCGATCCCCTGCTGATCACGCAGAACAACGTGGATCAGTTCAAGTACTGACGCCCCTTTAGCGCACGTCGACGGTCACCGTCAGCGTGCGCGTCCGCGCTGGCAGCTTCGTCATATCCACCTGCAGATACTCGCCGTCGTCCTGATGCCCGTTCGGCTGCGTCTTCGCGTGCAGCGTGTACGGAGCCGCCGAGTTCGCCACACCATCGATGCCGAAGTCACTGTCATTGCTGATCACCACGGTGCGGCCGCCGTCGGTCGTCGCGACGCCTTCCACCTTGTCGTGGCCGAAGAACCCACCACTCGGATCAAGCCCAGTCACCAGACCACCGACGTCGAGAAACAGCTTCTTCGCCACCGGCGTCACACCGACCTTCTTAAGCGCGTCAGCAGCCTCGGCGGTGGTCGCCTTGCCGACGTACGCCTCAATGCTCTTGCTGCCATCGATGAGCAGCCCGCCCTTGGCCGCGTCGTAGGTCGCGCCCGGCACCTTCGCGGCGGGGCCGAGGTCAGTCGCCTTGCTCAGGTCGATCTCGAACAGCTTCTTGTACGCGCCGGGCTCGGCCTTGCCGTCGCGCTCGTCCACGAGGAACCGGGTCGCCGACAGCGCGGTGATCTCGGAGACCGCGGTGCCGGTCTCGTCCGGGTTGTCGAGCAGGTACGCGTACTCGTGCGTCGCGTGGGTCTTCAGGTCGACCGTCACGATCCGCAGTGCGGGAACCTTGCTGGGCTTCTTCGTGAGATCCGGCTGCTGCAGCGCGGACTGCATGACGCCGACGAGCGTCCGCCCGTCCGGCGTGAGCGCGAGACCCTCCATGCCCTTGTTCGGAACGCGGTTCTTCAGTTCCTTCGGCAGCGAACCGTCAAACGGCGAGAGCCGTTCGATCGCGCGGCCGTCAGCGCGGAAGTGCGTGATGAACGGGCCGTACTCGTCGGACACCCAGAACGTCCCGTCGCGCTGGGCGACCAGGCCTTCGGAGTCGTAGCCGTTCGGCGACGCGGGCAGTTTCGCGCCGTTCAGGTCCACGATCGTTTCGCCGGTGTTCGCGAGGGTGTTGACCTGGCCGTTGTACGGCGAACCGTCGGCCGCGCGCAATGGAATGTTCCGCTCCAGCACGGCTTTCCCGCCCTTGAGCCGAAACTTGCCGATGGCGGGCGTGAACGACGGGATCGGCTCCACTTTGGACCCGTCCGGCGCGTCGACGTTCGGGCCGCGGTCGGTCAGCCCGTAGAACTCGTCGCGCGAACCCGGCACCGGGGTGAGCGCGGAACCGTAACCGCCGCCGGTGATCTTGACGCCGCCGATCGTGCCGAGCGGCGGCAAGTCCGTCGGGTACAGCCGGACCGCGTCGCTGACGGTATAAGTGAACGTGTCGCGCCCGGTGAACCCGGCGGCGGGCGTGTAGCGGAACGCTCCGTCCGGGCCGATGGCCAGCGCGCCGTGCCCGGGGTCGGTGTGCCGCACGACCGCGCCGTCACGCTGGGCGTCGCCGCGCACCTGCAGCGTGTGCCCGGCCCGCACCCGGTAGTGATCGTCCGGGCGGCCCTTGGCCTCGGCCGGGCCCGCGGCGGCCAGCGGCAGCACCAGCGCCCCGGCGACCAGCCCGATCTTCACGCGTTTCATCGGCTTTCTCCTCCTCTGGCGTCATTTCGACGCCCGGGGAAGTCTCGACGGCCGAGTTGGACAACGTCCGTCATCGAGACGACTGCCGCGTTAACGAGCGCGCCGTGCTCGAGCCGCTACTGCACCTCCTCCGACGATCAGCAGGATCGCCGCGACACCCCAGCGGCGCTGCTTCTTCACATTGGCGCGCGCTTTTGCCGCGCGTTTCTCGGGCGGTTTCTGGATGGCCTTCACCGGAGCGGCGCGCGAGGGCGCAGGGGGTTGCGGCATCGGGATGGGCTGGATGATCGCGTCCCGCGGCTGCGTCGGGGTCGGGGTTGGTGCGATCGGACTAGGCTGGGTCGGCTCAGGGGAGGGCGGGGTTGACAGTGGGGTCGGTGGCGTTGAGGACGGCGTGGGGCTCGCCGAGGTCGACGGCGTCGGGGATGGCGACGGCGTCGGGGACGGCGGCGTGGGAGAAGGCGAAGACGGCGGCGGTGTCGAAGACGACGTCGTTGGCGGTGGCGGTGGCGGTGGCGGTGGCGGAGGAGGCGGCGGGGGCGGGGGCGGTTCGGCCAAGCACCCGGCACCGTCGGAAAGCACCAACGGCGGCCCGGTGCTCACCTCGACCGCGGAACCGCCGTCCATCCGGTACGTGACGCTCCGCCCGTCGATCCAGTTCGCGGTCGCGTAGAGCTTGTGGTCCGGCCCGAACACCACCGAACCGTAGGTCGCGTCCGGGAACCGCTCCCCCGGCACCTTCGCGACCTTTCCGCTCACCGGATTCACCGTGACCACCGCACCCTCTGCGGCGGAGGAAACCCCGTACAGCAGACCGTCTTCGGAGTTATACGCGAAATCGTCAACCCCCGAGGCGAGCCACCACGGATGCAGCAGCACCGGCCCGGTCGCGGTGAGATAACCGGAGCTGCGCGGGTCAACGTCCACTGTGTACAGACTGGTCGCCCGCTTCACGTACCAGGAATTGCCGGACATCGCTCCGGCCGTCGCGCCGGTGACCCAGCTCCAGACGCCGTGGTGAGTGTCGCGGCCGACCGGACCGAGGTCGGTCAACTCGCCGTCGGAGTCGATCCGCACCGCGTGCCAGCCGTCGCGGAAACGGCCGTCGGCGACGCCGTACGTCACGTCCTGCGCCGCCGAGTAAGCGATGGCATTCAGTGCGAAAGGACTGTGGTGCAACAGATGCCGCGCGCCGGAGGGCAACGTCAGCCGCACGATGTCGGACGACCACCCGTCGCGGCTTTCGACCTGCAGCACCCGGCAGGACGTCGCGGCCGCGCGCTGCCGCGCGGGAGCCAGCCAACCGGACGCGACGAGCAGCCCGGCGACCGCGGCCGCGGCGGCCACCACAGCCAGGTACCGGGAACCTCGCACCGGTCAGCCGAGCCGCGAGATCGCCGTGGTGAACGCGTCCGGATGCACGTTCGCGCCGCCGGCATAAGGGTTCTGCAGCTGGAAGATCGCATAGAGCAGCAGGACGATCGTGCCGGCCAGGGTCGACACGATCACCAGGTGCGCGGCCATCCGGGTGCCGCCGAAGAGGTTCGGCAGCAGGATCGAGATCACGCTGCCGAGGATGAGCGCGAACCACATCACCGAGCCGACGCCGTCGGTTTCCGCGCCGGTGATGCGGGTCTGCCGGGCCTGGTAGACCTGCCAGAGCTGGGCGGCGGCGTCCTTCTTGCGGTCGTTCGTCCAGTCGTCGCCGGCCTGCGCGTTGGCGACCACGCGGCGCATCTGGTCGAGCTGGGTCCAGCCGGTCTCGGGGATCGGACCGTCATCGATGAGCCGAGGCCACTCCTGCTTCGACACGGTCGTCGCGTACGCGATCGCGAGGTGCCGCACCTGCTCGCCGGTGTCGCCGGGCAGCGCCTGAGCCGACCAGGTCGCGGCGACCAGGCCCTCCGCCTCGGTGTAGGAACCTTCGCGCGTGGACGTGACGGCGTCGAAGAGCGAGATCAGCACGAAGGCGACCAGCACCGCGTGCAGCCCGCCGACGATGGTGAACACCTGGCCCGCGGCGTCGTTGTTGTCGCGGCGGCCCTCGTCCCAGCCGAAACGCCGGACGAGATAGCCGATCACCGCGGCCGCGATCGCCGCGCCGACGACCCAGAACACCCCGGTCACGTAGACGTTCATCCGGTTCCTTTCGCGCGGGGAAATATGCTGGCCGACGCTATCCAGCCGATTCCGGAACGGACAACGGCGGAACGCGCGATTCAGCCGGGTGGCCGTCCGGAGCCCCCGCGGTTCGCCGGATCGGAGCAGCGGGCCGGATACCGGTTCCCCCGATTGACCTTGCTTGGCAAGGGAAAACGACTCGGGTACCGGTGGCGCGCACACGACCGGGTCACGGCAGCAGACCCACGGTGACGCACTTGCCGTTGTCGACCCGACAACAGCACCGGCAATGTCCGAAAAGGAGCCTCGGCAAACAGGTGAACCGGCGGCGGCTACCCGATCGAGTGATTGTCGGGGTGATCCCGCTTGCTATGTTGATCCGCGGCGCCGCTTTTCGATTCGCATTCCTTGCCCGTTCCCGGAAAAACAGTGTCTCTCCGTGTTCCCGGGTGTTTTCGACGTTAGGTGGTTTCGCAGTGACCGTCACCCACCCCGCCGCACTGTCCGCTTTGGCCGCCGCGCCGCGCAGGGAAGCGGTGCGACGATGACGACGGTGGACGCGCGCACTGGGGCCCGCTCGGTCGCCGAGGTGCTGGACTGGAGCCGGAGCCGGTGGGAACCGGCGATGCGGGCGGCGGTCGACCGGCTGCCCGTGTCGATGCGCCGGATCGCCGGCTACCACCTCGGCTGGTGGGACGAGACGGGAACCGCGACGAGCGCCTCCGGAGGCAAAGCACTGCGCCCGGCGCTGGTGCTGCTCTGCGCCGAGGCCTGCGGCGGAGACCCGGAAGACGCGATCCCGGCCGCGGTGGCCGTCGAACTGGCGCACAACTTCTCGCTGCTGCACGACGACGTCATGGACGGCGACCGCACGCGACGGCACCGCCCCACCGCGTGGACCGTGTTCGGCACCGGACAAGCGGTGCTGGCCGGAGACTCCCTTCTCGCCCTGGCCTTCGACGTCCTGTCCCCCGACGGCCCCGCCGCGGCGCGCCTGCTGAGCACAGCGGTGCTGGACCTGCTGCACGGCCAGCACGAAGACCTGTCGTTCGAACAACGGACGAACGTCGAGGTCGCGGAATGCGTGCGAATGGCACAGGGCAAAACGGCGGCCCTGCTGAGCGCGGCGTGCACGCTCGGCGTGCTGGTGGTCGGCGGCCGAGGCGAACACGTCGAACGATTCGGCCGCTTCGGCCGATCGCTAGGCCTGGCCTTCCAACATGTAGACGACCTCCTCGGCATCTGGGGCGACCCGGCCGTCACCGGAAAGCCGGTGTACTCGGACCTGCGCAGCCGCAAGAAGTCGCTGCCGGTCGTCGCCGCGCTCACCTCCGGCACGTCAGCCGGAGCGGAACTGTCGATGCTGTACCGGCAACCGCTGTCGGACGATTGCCTCGCCAAAGCCGCGGCCCTAGTCGACGAGGCTGGCGGCCGGGCATGGAGCCACGCCCAAGCGGACGAGCTGCTCACCGACGCGCTGACCGCACTGACCGCCGCCAACCCGACCCCGCGCGCGACAGCCGAACTGACTGCTTTAGCCCAGCTCATCACCCGCCGAGACCACTGACCCGGCCGATCACCCGCCTCGGACGAACGCCCGTCTAGGCCAAACACCCGCCCAGGGCGATTGTCCGCCCTGCACGATCGCCCGCCCCGGACAATCGTCTGACCGGGGCGACCACCCGACCTGCACGGACGACCGCCCGACACGCAAGACCATCTGCGACACAACCGCCCGACCACCTGCCCAGTACGACCGTCCGACCAGGGCGAACGCCCGCCCAGGACGATCGCCCTAAACGGACACCTGCCCTGGGCAAACGCCCAACTAGGGCGGTCGCCCAACCACGGCGAACGCCCTTACCTCGACGGATACCCACCCAGGGCGAACGCCTGACCTATACGGACACCCGCCCAGGGCGATCGTCCGCCCTGGGCAATCGCCCTACCTATACGGACACCTGCCCAGGGCAGTCGTCCAGGGCGATCGTCCGTCCAGGGCGATCGCCCTGATGCCGTCTCGGCCGCATCCCACCACGCCCCGGGAGAAGGCGGCCCATCGCCCCAGCGGCATCGGGTGCTCCATCGACACCTCGCCACCGAACCGAACCGTCACCGACCCGGGCGGCTCAATCCGTCATCCCCAGCACCCCGGGAAAGCACCACCTCATCGGTATTGGCGAGCGCTTCCTTCCCCCGCTGCGTCGGCGGCGCAGTCGTCAGGTCCCGCAACCGAATCGGCGGCCCGAGGTCGATCAACGTCGGCACATATTCCGCCTTGTCCACCGCCCAATGCCCGCCAGCCCGGCTGAACCGGAACCGCGCCGCGACCCCTTCCTCGGTCGACCCGCGAGGCTCGTCATGCCGAGCGACCTCATTGCCCAGCCCGAACGCCACCCACTTGCCGCCGACCTTCTGGAACGGCTGCACCACGTGCGCGTGATGCCCGATGATCAGGTCGAGATCCGGCGACGCCGTCAGCTTCTGCGCCAACTGCTTCTGCTCGGCAGTCACGTCATGCTGATACTCGACACCCCAATGCAGGCTGGCGATCACGACCTCCGCCCCCGCCGCCTTCGCCGCGCGCGCCGCAGCCAAGATCTCGTCGGGGTCGATTTCGTTGGCCAGCCACGGTTTCCCGGCCGGCCGCTTGATCCCGTTGAACCCGAACGCGTACGAAAGCTGCGCGACCTTCACCCCGTGCACGTCCACGATCAGCGGTTTACCCGCCTCCTCAGCCGAACGCGCGGAGCCGGTGTGCTTCAGCCCGGTCTGGTCGAGCTTGTCCAAAGTGCGCGTGACACCCGCCGCGCCCTGGTCGAGGGTGTGGTTCGACGCGGTGGAACAGGTGTCGTATCCGGTGTCCTTCAACGCGTCCGCGATCTCCGGCGGCGCGCTGAACGATGGATATCCGCTGTACGGCCCGCCTTCCGGCGCGAGCGGCGTTTCGAGGTGGCAAATCCCCAGATCCGCGCCGGACACGAGCGGTTTGACCCCGGCGAATAGCTGCCGGTAGTCGATCCTCCCGCCGCCGTCCGCCTCGGCCTGCTCGGTGAGCCGCGGGTGGATCAGCACGTCGCCGGTCGCCACGACGGTGAACGAATCCGGCGAAGCGGCCGCCGACGACGACGGCCCGGCCGAGGGCGATCCGTCGCGTTGCGGGGCGGCTTCGCTCCCACACGCCGTGAGCATCAGCGCGACCCCGGCGAGGGCGGCGGCTCGGCGCATGTTCGTCATGATCATCCCCTTTGCCCGACTGCCCGGCACATCCTTCCTCATCACTCTTGTGGGTTAACACCCCGGTCGCGACCAGGCGAAACGCTCAGGCTAGGCAGTCGGCGGGCTGTCCGCGAGTCAGCGCCGGATCGGTCTGGTCGAACGTCCGAGCGACGCCCGGGCCGGACGTGCGCGTTTCGAACCGCACCGTCACCCGGCCGTGCCCCGCGCCCTGCACCCAGCCCGTGCCGTGTTCGGCGTGCACGACGTCGTCGCCCGGACGCCATCCTGACGACGACACCGGCGCACTCCCGCCCGGCGACGGCTCCGAGGTCGAGGTGACCATCAGCTCCTCTGTCGCAGCAGGCACGGTCAAGCTGAACAACGCGTCCTGATGCGGCACCGAAAGCCCGCTGAACGCAACGCCCGCCAGCCGCACGCCGCCGAACTCCTGCGGGTCGAGCAGCAGCCGTTCCGCAGTAGCCGCAAGCTGTTCGAGGTCGTCAGTCGGAGACGCGGTGGTCTCGGAGCGGGTCACGGTGCTCATGTCCGTATGCCGCAGCTTGATCACCACCGTGCGCGCGACACGACCCGCCTTCACCAGCCGAGCGTGCGCGCCAGCCGCGATTTTCCTTACCTCAGCACGCAACCGGACGAGATCGACCACATCGACGTCGAAGGTCGTCTCCGCGCTCACCTGCTTGGCTTCGCCCCGTTCCGCGACCGGACGGTCGTCGAACCCGCTCGCCAGCCGTCGCAAGTCGCGGCCCACCACGCCACCGAGCGTCGACACCGCGTCCGGCTCCGGCAACGCCGCCAGCTCGCCCAACGTGAGGACACCGATCGTGCGCAGTTTCGCTTCCGCTACCGGCCCGATCCCCCACAACGCGCGCACCGGCAGCGGGGCCAAGAACTCACGTTCAGTACCCGGCGGCACGACGAGCAGACCGTCCGGCTTCGCGCGGTCCGAACCGATTTTCGCGACCTGCTTGCCAGTCCCCGCCCCGACGGACGCAGTCAGCCCGGTCTCCGAACGGATCCGCGCCCGCAGATTCTCGGCCCACTCGGTCACCTGCTCGACCGAAGCGCCAGCCAATGCGGGCGGTTCGGCGAACGCCTCGTCGAGCGAAATCCGTTCCAGCACCGGCGCGACCTCGCCGACGACGTCGAAAACCTGCTTGCTCAGGACTTCGTACAACCGGAACCGCGGCGGCAGCACCACTCCGCCGGCCGGGAGCAGCCTTCGCGCCTGGGACATCGGCATCGCCGAACGCACGCCGTATTCGCGGGATTCGTAGCTCGCCCCGGCGACGACGCCCCGATGCCCGGTGCCGCCGACCACCACCGCGCGCCCGCGCAGCGTCGGCCGGGTGAGCTGTTCGGCGGAGGCGTAGAACGCGTCGAGGTCCAAGTGCACGACCCAGCGAGGCATGTCAGGTTCCAGCGTCCAGGAGCCGTTGCAACGCCTTGGTGTAGCTCTCGAACGCGGCCCGGCCCTTGCTCGTGAGCCGCACCAGGGTGACCGGCGTGCGGTGCTCGTAGGCCTTGGTGATCTCGACGTACTCGGCGTCCTCGAGCTTACGCAGATGCGTAGAGAGGTTGCCCGCGGTCATCTCCAGCAGCTGCTGCAACCGGGGGAAGGTGATCTGGTCAGCGGGACGCAGCCCGGCGAGCGCGACCGTGACGCGCAGCCGCGCCTGGGCGTGGATGACGGGGTCGAGCTCCGGCAGCTCAGCCACGGGGCCGCACCACGTAGACCAGCGCCGCGACCGCGAATCCGCCGCCGCCGGCTAGCGAGAGGACGAGAAAGTTGCCCGGCACGCCGACCAGGACGCTCGCCCCGCTGCACACAATGATCCAGCCCCCGAGGAAGTACTGCCGCATGTCCTGCCAGAGCATCCCGCCCGCGAGGTAGAGCGTTCCGGTGAGCAGCAGCGACGTACCCGACCACAGCAGCGGCACGAGATCGGAGCCCTCGGGGAGGAGTTTGGTGATCCGGATGTCGATCAGGCTCATCCCGGCGAACGAGATCATCCACGTCCAGCCGTACATCGCGCCGATCCGCCGCGACGGCCCGCGGATACCGCGACCGCCTTTGCTGCCGTGCCAGGCGGAGTAGACGATCGCGCCCACCATGAGCACTGCGACGACGATTCCCGCGACCCAGCCGGGCAGCAGAGCCGCTGACCGCTCGTCGGAGAGGTAGACGAGCCCCCAGCCGACGAGCCAGGCAAACGCCCAAGCGGCGAACAGACGCGCGGGGCTGACTCGCAGCTCCCGGCGCGTCCGTTCGTTCTGCCGGGCGATGAGTTCGAGCGATTCCGCCGCGGACAGCGGCTCGCCCTCGTCCTCGACGGGGTCCCCCGCGTCGTTGTTCACCCCGGACCGCCCTTCCCCCGTACTGACCCCGCATGCAGCACGGAAGCTAACACGTCACGCGACCTTCACCGGTCCCAGCCGGAACCGCCGCACCACCACGAGCGCGGGCACGACCAGCCACGCCGCCAGCACGCCGACCGCAAGGCCGAGACCGCCCGCGTGATCGATCGGGAGCGTGCCGACGCGGCCGAGCCAGTACGTAGGGAAGAAGTGCGCGAGGGTCGACATCCATTCCGGCAGGAACGCGAGCGGCATCCACAACCCGCCGAACACCCCGAGCGGCAGCATCAACGCACCGGTCATCGCGCCGACCGTGTCGCCCTTGCCGAACAGTCCGAGCAGCAGCCCGAGCACCGCGAACGGCAGTGCGCCCAGCCACAACGAGACGCCGCTGATCAGCCACTGTGTCGCAGTCAGCTGCACCCCGCGCAGCGCACCGGCCACGAAGATCACCAGAACCACCGGCAACGCCATCGCCATCGAGGACGCGATCTTCACCGCGAGGTAGCCGGGTCCGCGCATCGGTGTGAGCCGGAGCTGCCGCTGCCAGCCGTCGGTCCGCTCGGTCGCGACCCGGGTGCCGGTGAACAACGCGCCGCTCATCGCTCCGTACGCGCCCATGTTGATCATCGTCGTGACGCTGCCCCTGATGCCGTTCGCGCCGACCTGGTCGCCGAACAGTCCGCCGAACAGCAGGAACATGCCGAGCGGAACCACGATGGTGAACAGCGCGAACTGCGGACTGCGGACGATGCGCAGGATCTCGAGGCGGAGGTAGACGAGGTTCATCGGAGCGCTCCCTGCGGCTCGTCGGAGGTGAGGGCGAGGAACGCTTCCTCCAGCCCCGCGGAGGTGATCTCAATCGAGCTGGCCTGCGGGAATGCCGCGAGCAACGCGCGGATCGCCAGGTCGGAGTCGCTACAGCCCAGTTCCGCACGATCGCCCTGAACACGTGCACTGGCGACCCCGTCCAGCGCGGCCAGAGCTTCCTCACGGGTGCCCTGTACGACTGCCCTGATCACTCGCCCGGACACATTCGCGCGCACCTCGTCGACCGCCCCGTCCGCGACGACCTTCCCGTGCCGCATCAACACGACCCGGTCCGCGTAGTCCTCGGCTTCGGCGAGGTAGTGCGTCGCGAAGAGGACGGTCCGCCCAGCCGCCGTGAACTCGTGCATCGACGCCCAGAACTCGCGCCGGGCGTCGACGTCCAGCGCCGCCGTCGGCTCGTCGAGGAGCAGCAGCTCGGGGTCGCCAGTGAGCGCGAGCGCGTACCGGACCCGCTGAAGCTGCCCGCCGGACAACTTGCCGCACCGCCGCTTCGCGAACTCCCCGATGCCAGCCCGCTCGTAAACTTCCTTGGCCGGCAACGGATTCCGGAACATCGATCGATGCAACTCGACCAGCTCGCCCGGCGTGACGTCCCGCAGCAGGAACCCGTTCTGCACCATCGCCGCGAGCCGCCCGGAGTCGAGCGCCGCCCGAGGCGAGCCGCCGAACACCCGCACGCTCCCCTCGTCCGGAGAGGTGAGCCCGAGCAGCATGTCGATGGTGGTCGACTTGCCCGCGCCATTCGGTCCCAGGAGCGCGACGACCTCGCCGCGCCGCACGGTCAAGGACACGCCGTCGACCGCGCGGACCTGCTTGAACTGCTTCACCAGGCCGGTCAGCCTGAACGCTTCTGTCATCTCGTCCCCCAGTGCTTCGCTGTCCTGAACTTTGTAACACAAAGTTGGTTGCGATGGAAAGTAGTAGGTGATGCGGAGTTGTTCACCGCGGCAACCGGATGACGGCTATGCCCGGCAAATCCGGTTGCTCCCCGCGACCGGCCGCACTACCGTCCCGGTCCATGACGATCTTCGCCCGCTGCCGCCTGTCCTGATCCCGGCACGACTCTTCGGGCCGCCCGCCACCGGGCTGCCTCTTCTTTGCGTGCCGGACCGCATCTCGTCCGGAAAGGACACTTTCGCCTTATGGGCAAGCACATCGTCGTGGTCGGCTGTTCCGCGCCCTCCCACGTCTACCCCTCGCTCGGGGTCATCCGCGAACTCGTGCGACGCGGCCACCGGGTCAGCTACGTCGTGGGCGAACCGCTCGCCGAACTGGTCGAATCGACCGGCGCGGACGTCGTCGCGCATCCCACGATCTTCCCGATCGGCCCGGACGCGGAGTGGCCGGAGGACCCGGCCGAAGCGATGCGCGTCTTCCTCGACGAGGCCATCGCGATCCACCCGCAGCTGATCGAAACCTTCGACCAGGACCGCCCGGACCTGCTGCTTTACGACATCGGCGGCCTCGGCGCGCCTCTGCTCGGCCTCCGCTACGGAGTACCGGCGGTGCAGCTCTCCCCCACCTACGTCGCCTGGGACGGCTACGAGGAAGAACTCGCCGAGGTCCTCAAACCGATCCGCACCTCACCGTCCGGTGTGGACTACGACCGGACGTTCACCGAATGGCTGGCGGAACACGGCGTCACCGAAGACGCCTGGACGTGGCTCGCGCGACCGGTGCCGATCCTGTCCCTGATCCCGCGTGCGATGCAGCCGAACGCCGACCGCGTGCCGGAGGACCGCGTCCAGTTCGTCGGCCCGTGCCTCGACCCGGCGCGCGCGGCAGAGCACTGGACGCCGCCGTCCGACGGGAAGCCCGTACTGCTCGTGTCGTTCGGCACCGCGTACAACGATCAACTGGACGTCTACCGGCACTGCATCACGGAGTTCGACGGCTGGCACGTCGTGCTCTCGATCGGCAAGCACGTCTCGAAGGACGACCTCGGCCCGCTGCCGGAGTCGGTCGAGGCGCACGAAACGGTGCCCCAGCTGGCGATTCTCGACGTCGCGTCGGCCTTCATCACGCACGCCGGCATGGGCGGCTGCACGGAATCCCTGTGGTACGGCGTCCCGACAGTCGCCATCCCGCAGGCCGTCGACCAGTTCGGCAACGCCGCGCAACTGGAAGCGTTGGGGGTCGGCAAGCATCTTCCCGCGGACCAGGTGACCGCCAAGTCCCTCCGCGAAGCCGTCGATGAGGTCAGCAGTTCGCCGGACGTCGCCGTGCGGCTGGCCGAGTTGCGCGCGGAAATCCGTGCCAACGGCGGAATCACCGCGGCTGCGGACGCGGTGGAGAGGTTCCTGAAGTAAGCAGACACGAACCGTCCGGGCTTGGCAGCGACAAGCCCGGACGGTTCGGCTATCCAGCCCGAATCTCGTTGAGATAGTTGTAGATCGTGTACCGGGTCACCTCAAGCTGCCCGGCCAGGTGGTCCACGGCGTCCTTGATCAGGAAGTATCCGGCCTCGTCCAGTTCCCGGACCACCGCCGACTTGTGCCGCTTCTTCATCAGCTCCACCGGAATCCCGGATTTCCCGATCGCCCGTCCGACGAGGAACCGCTGCAGGCTGTCGACGTCCGGCAGGAACGTCTCCTCCCTGCGCTCCTCCGACGTCTGCGCCGCTGCGGGAAGTTCGCTGTTCACGCACAGACAACCGATCGCCGTACCCTCGGCGTCCCGCAGGAACAAAGTGGACGACCGGATCTCGCGACCGTCCGGACTGTGCGTGCGGTAGTTCGTCAGGTCCTGCGTCGTGCCGCGACGGACGAGCCCGAGCAGCAGATCCGTCATCGGCCCGCCGACCGAGCGGCCGGTGAGCCTCCCCGCGATCGCGACGATCGAATCCGGCAGCCGTGACAGGTCGTGCAGCAACACCTCGTTGCCCGGCCCGAGCATCGCCGCCAACCCGTCCACCGCCGGAATCAACGCGATGAGCAGCTCATGCGTCGCCGTGCCCGAAGCTGACGCGACCGGTACGACCCGGCGCGGCCGGAGCAACGTTTCCAGCGCATCCCGCACGAGATCGGCAGCCGCCACCGGGGTCGACGCGTGCGGCGACAATCGGACATGTTCCGGACGGACCGTCGCCGCGATCCCCGCCGCCGTCAACGCCGCCCCGACCTGCTCCGCTGGCTTATCCGGCAATGAGAACGCGAGAATCCCGGCCCGTCGCTCTGTCGCCGACACGATCTCCGCGCCGAACGAACGCAGCACTTCCTCTAACTCGCCAACGCGTTCATCGATCCGGCCAGCGATCGCCGCGACTCCGGTTTCCTCGATCAGTTCGAGCGCAGCCGCGAACGCGCCGGACGTGACCGGGCTGAGGTTCGAGATCGACCAGCTCGCCGCGGTCGGGTCGGCCGGGTGGATCTCGTTGTCGAACAGACCGGGGTCGCGCGCGCCGGTCCAGCCGGACAGGATCGGGTCCATCCGCGCCAGCGCCCGGTCCGACAGCACCGCGAACCCGGTGCCCCAGCCCGCACGCAACCACTTCTGCCCGCCGACCACGAGTACGTCGGCGACCTCCCACGGCGCGTCGACGACCCCGAAACCCTGGATCCCGTCGACCACCAGCAGCCGGTCGCCCACCACCTCGCGCAACGCGGCGAGATCGGCCCGGTAGCCAGTGCGGAAGTCGACGGCGCTCACCGAAACGACCTTGGTTTCCGGCGTGAGCGCCTCCGCGAGGCGATCGGCGGTGACGTAACCGCCTTCCAGCCGCCGCATCCGCACTCTTCCGGCCTGCTCGGCGCGCGCCCACGGGTACGTGTTGGCCGGAAACTCCGCGGCCGAAACGAGCACTTCGCCGTGACTGTTGAAAGCCGCCTGGAACAAACCGAGGCTGGTGTGCGGCAGCAGTACCGTGTGGTCGGTGTCGCTGCCGCAGAGCCGCGCGGCCGCCGCTTTCGCCCGGATCTCCTGCCGCATCAGCTCGTCCACAGTGGACGGACCGGCCTTAGTCGTCGCCTCCAGCAGCCGAGCGGTGGTGTCTAAGACGGTGTGTGACGGCGGCCCGAACCGCGCGAAATCCAGGTAGCCGGCGGGCTCGTCGAACTGAAGCAGGTACCGGGGCGGGATCCGGGTCACGAGAGGACCCGCGCGAGGAACTGCCGCGTCCGCTCGTGTTCCGGTGCCTTCAGCACGAGCTCCGGCGGCCCGGTTTCGACCACCGCGCCGTCGGCGAGGAACACCACCTCGTCGGCGGCCTCCGCGGCGAAGGCCATCTCGTGCGTCACGACCACCATCGTCATCCCCTCCCGAGCCAACGTACCCATCACCGCGAGCACCTCCCCTACCAACTCCGGGTCCAGCGCGGACGTCGGCTCGTCGAACAACATGAGCTTCGGCTTCATCGCCAGCGACCGGGCGATCGCGACGCGCTGCTGCTGCCCGCCGGACAGTTGCCCTGGGTAAGCGCCCGCTCGGTCCGCGAGCCCGACCCGGTCGAGCAGGTCCAGCGCCTCTTTCCGGGCCCGCGCCGGATCGACGCCGAGCACCCGCACCGGTCCCTCGACCACGTTCTCCAGCGCCGTCCGGTGCCCGAACAGGTTGAACCGCTGGAAAACCATGCCGATGTCGCGGCGCTGCCGTGCGACGTCCTTCTCCCGCAACTCGTACAGCTTGCCGCCGCGCAGCTTGAACCCGATCGGCTCGCCGTCCACCCAGACCTGGCCGCCGTCGATCGTCTCGAGGTGGTTGAGACAGCGCAGAAACGTGCTCTTGCCCGCTCCAGACGGCCCGAGCAAGCACACCACCTGTCCTTTGTGGACCTCCAGGTCGATGCCCTTGAGCACCTCGGTGTGCCCGTAGTTCTTGCGGACCCCGACAGCTTTCAGCAGCGGCTCAGACACGCGCACCCCTCACCAACGGCATCCCTTTGAGCGCCTTCCCGGCCCGCGCCACCGGACTCCGGTCAGCCGCCCCGAACGATCGTTCAAGGTAGTGCTGGCCGATGCCCGCCACCGTCACCACGACCATGTACCAGATGGCCGCCGCGATCAGCGTCTCCATCACCAGCAGGTTGTTGGACGAGATGTTGTTGGCCGCGTGGATCAGCTCGGTCACGCCGATCACCGACGCCATCGACGTGCCCTTGAGCATGTTGATGAAGTCGTTGCCGGTCGGCGGGATGATCACGCGCATCGCCTGCGGCAGCACGACCCGGCGCAGCGTCGCGCCAGGCGTCATGCCGATGGATTTCGCCGCCTCGGTCTGCCCGGTGTCGACGCTGGTCAGCCCGGCGCGGACGATCTCCGCCATGTACGCGCTTTCGTTCAGCGCCAGTCCGAGCAGTGCCGCGGTGAACGCGCTGATCAGCACGTTCGTCGGCTCGTGGACGAGGTAGCCGCCGAACGGCAGCGGGATCGAGACCGTCGGGAAGATCAGGGCCAGGTTGTACCAAATCAGGATCTGAAGCAGCACCGGAAGCCCGCGGAACAGCCAGATGTAGGCCGCCGCGAACCACTTCGCGACCGGGTTGGCGCTGAGCCGCAGCAACGCGATCAGGATGCCGAGCACGATCGCGACCGCCTGCGCGATCACCGCCAGCACGACGGTGTTGAGCAGCCCGAGCGCCATCACTCGGTAGAAGACGAAGTCGGGTACCGAACTCCACTCGATCTGCGCCTGCGCGAGCGCGAAACCCAGCAGCACCAGCAGTGCGACGATCACCGCCGCGCTGACCCAGCGACCCCAATGCCGCAGCCGGACGATCGGCAGCGGTTCAGCTTCCGCCATTGACGGCCGCCTCCTTGACCGCACCCTGCTCGACGCCCCAGGACTGCAGGATCTTGCCGTACGTCCCGTCGGCGACGAGCGACTGCAACGCCTGCTTGACGGCGTCACGCAGCTTGGCGTTGCTCTTCGCGAACCCCATCCCATACGGCCCGCCCTCGATCGGCTGGCCAGGTACGACCTCGAAGAACTTGCCGTCGCCCGCGGTGCGCGAGATGTAGACCGCGCTCGGCAGGTCGTTGAGAATCGCCGCGACGCGACCGGTACGCAGCTGATTCTGGTTCTGGTTGTCGCTGTCGGTCGCGGTCACCGTGATCGCTGGCTTGCCCGCCTGCGTGCACTTCGCACTCTGCGCGGTGGCGAACTTCTGGTGACTGGTGCCCTGTACGACTGCCACGTTCTTGCCGCACAACGTGTCCGGCCCGGTGATGCCGTCCGGGTTGCCCTTGCGGACCATGATCGTGATGCCGGACGAGAAGTAGTCCACGAAGTCGATCTGCTTCTGCCGTTCCTTGGTGTCGTTCATCGCCGCCATGGTCAGATCGACGCGGCCGGACTGCAGACTCGTGATCAGCGAACCGAACGCGAGATCCTGGTACGCAACGGTCACCCCGAGCTTCGCCCCGACCGCCTTCGCCAGATCGACCTCGTAGCCGATCGGTGTCTTGCCGTCCGCGGCGTAGAAGTTGTTCGGCGCCGACTGGATATTGGACGCCAGCCGCAACGTCTTGGCCTGCGCCACCGCCGGCGGCAATGCCCCGGCGAGCTGCGGGTCAGTCTTGATCGTTCCGAGCAACGCGGCGTTGTCCGGAACAGCGCTCTGCTTTTGCGGTTGCCCGCCGCCAGCCCCGTCAGGACCTCCTCCACAAGCGGTAGCGAACGCGAGCAAGCCGCCCAGCAGAACGGCCTGCCAGGCACGGGAACGAAGCGACGACATGCGGAACCTCCAGGACGTCGTTGGTTCCGCGGGACGCTACAACTGGTTGTTAAAGAGGTCAACAAGCAGTTGAATTCTTGTCTCGTCTAGCGTGCGGACATGACACTCGACGAGGGCTTCCGCCAGTTCTGGACCGAACGGCGGCTCGCGTCGCTCACGACGGTGCGCCCGAACGGAACGCCGCATGTGGTCGCGGTAGGCGTGACAGTCGACTTCGAGCAGGGCCTCGCCCGCGTGATCGCCTCCGGCACGTCGTACAAGGCCCGCCTCATCCGCGCCGCCGGCGACACCGGATTGGCCGCCGCGGTGTGCCAGTTCGAAGGCCGGACCTGGTCCACGCTGGAAGGCCGAATCCGCCTCCTCGACGACGCTGTTTCGGTCCGCGACGCCGAAGAGCGCTACGCCCAGCGGTACCGGCAGCCGCGAGAGAACCCGCAACGAGTCGTCCTGGAACTCACCATCGGACGGGTGCTGGGCAACGCTTGAGTCTCCGTACCTCCGGACGACCACCCTGGTCAATCGCCCTGGTCAATCGCCCTGGGCAGCCGCCCTGGTCAATCACCCCGGGCAATCACCCCGGGCAGTCGTCCCGGGCAGATGCCCTGGGCAGTCGTCCCGGGCAGTTGTCCTGCCCGCGCGCGCTGGTCAGCCGTTGCTCTGATCAGCCGCCCGGCCTACCGCCTTGATCAATCACCCTGAGCAGTCGTCCTGGCAGTTGTCTCGGTCAACCGCCCCGGTCGACTGCCCTGATCACTAGCCCCGGTCAGTTGTCCCGCCAACCAACCCGGTCGACCGTCCGGGGCAACTGCCCTGGACGACTGCCCCAGTCACACGAACTGCGCCAGCAACCCTTCCGCACTGCGCACCACAACCTGCGCCGCCGCGCGCTCCGCCAGCGCCCGGTCCGGCCGCTCCGCCTCATGACGCCATCGCATCACCGCGTCGAGACCGGCTTCGTACCTCTCGCGCGGATCCGTACCCGCCGCGAGCCCCAGCCGCTCCTCCGGCTGCGTTCCCTCCGCGCCCAGCAGCCGCACAGCTTCTTCCGCCGACTCCCCCGCCAGCGCGGTACGCCCGCCGCGAATGTCCGCGATCAGCCGCAACTCGCGAAAGTCATGCGCACCAGCCGAAAACCGCTCAACCCGCGCCGCAAGCCGATCACTGTGCGGCCGAGGCTCCGCGTTCAAGACGGTCTCCAGCCGAATCAACGCCGTCCGCGCACGCAACGCGTCCGCACGCGCGGCGAAACACCCCGCAATAGTGTCGCGAAGCTCGCCAAGACCACTACGCCGCACCAGTTCCGTCGACAGCTTCACCCGGTCGTCACAGCCCGTCCGGATCAACGTCAGCGCGAGCTTCACCCCGAACAGCCCGAAGCGCACCACCAACGACCGTCGCGTCTCGACCGACACCGGTCCCGGAAACGCCGGATCAGTAAACGAATCCACCGACAGCAGATACCGCTCCAACTCCTCACGCGGTACAGCAGCGAAGGCCGCGAGAAGCTCAAACTCGTCATCAGTAAACGCGCGCGCCCCGTACGCAAGCTGTGCCGCCACCGCGATCACGCCTTGGAATCCACTACACAGCGGATCTTCGCGCCACGCGCGCCGCGCAATCTGCTTCGCAGTCAGCAGTGCGTCAATCCGCCCCGCGCCTGTCTCGTCCGCGCGCGCAAGCACAAGGATCGTGTCGACGGCCGTCTGTCGCGCGAACGCTGAAGGTGTTGTCGGACGCAGCGTCGCCAACTGCTCGGGCTCAAGGTGGCGCAGCAGTCGTACGGATGCGTCAGTGAGCGTCGACGGATGCGGCGCGTCGAGAAACTCCAGATCCCGCAACGCCCGCGTCGGCCAATCGCCCAACGCCGCAGCCAGCGTGGACTTCCCCGTCCCCGCAGTCCCGCCGATGCTCACCCGAAGCGGCTCGTCAAGATGATCAAGCGCTTCCCCCAGCAACGCCGAAGCCCGCGGACTGTCGCGGTAGTACGCAGAAGCATCCGCCAGAAGCGCCCGAACGTCCTCAACCACGCGCGACACCACTCCTCACTCGACTCACGCCACCCGGCACAGTCCCGCACATCCTCGACTACCCGGCGACCTCCCGCTCACCGACCACCGAATCCGGCCATCACCAATCCGGCCACTAACTCCCGAAACGCCTCAACCGCCCAAGGAGGCCACGTTCCCCGCAGCCGAACCACCACACAGGAGCACCTCCCGCCTCAGCTCCGGCGACCGAAGCGTTTCAACACCGCCAACCCAAACCACAACTCGCCAACCAACCACCGAAACTGCTCCACCACGCAAACTGATGCCAGATCACCAAACCGCGTTCACCGCGGCAAAACGCCTCAGCGGACCAACTGACTCCCACGATGCGGAACCCGCTCGGCGACCACCGGCCCAAGGCTCAGATTCCGCGCCTCATCCAGCCAGCACCGAACCCCGCCGAAGACTCAGCTCACTCAACCAATCCCGAGGAAAGCCATCCGTACGACCAAAACACGCCGCATCCAGCCATCGCCACCGAAGTCACGCAGGCAGTCCCTCGAGCCCGGCCGACGCGCGAACTCCCAGTCCGCAGAGCCGCCCGCACCGCTAAAGCCCAACGATCCCCGCGAAGTCGCGCAGCCAACTCTGCAGACACCTGATTAGCCAGCATCCCGCTCGCCAGACCGCAAAGCCCTCTGCGTTACCTGAGCACGTCGCTCCTAGCCATCCCAGGCCGAGGTCACGCGGGCAACTCCCTGGGCATCCGACCAGCCAGCATTCCCACCCACCAAGCCGCTAGCGGAACACGCCGAACTCAGTCGAGGTCAAGCGAGCAACTCTTCTGGTGCCCGGCTGGCCAGCATCTCCAAGCCCCGCCCGCAAACGCCCAGCACTACCTGAACAGGCCGAGTCGGCCGAGGTCACGCAGGCAATTCCTTCGGCGTCCGATTGGCCAGCATCCCCAACTCCCCAGCCCGCTTGTGCAACCCCGCGAGCCGGTCGATCTCCCGTCGCAGCGACGCGCTGCGACGCTCCCGCTCGGCCGATCCGGCGATGATCATCTCACGTTCCCGCGTCAGCTCGTCGGCAAGACCGTCCGCGAGTTCAGTGAAGTGGTCCCGCAACCGTCGCTGCACATGGCGGATCGCGTCGCGGCATTCCTTGCTGAAGCGCAAGAACACGTCGTCGACATGCCGTTGCGCGGTCATCTTCGCCACCGCCTGCCGACGTTGCAGCCGCATGCCGCCCTCGTCGCTGATCGTCTTCGCCGCGAACGCGACGCCCGCGCCGATCGACACCGGGTTGATCAACGGCAATCCCGCCAACCCGGTCACCAGGCCGAACATCAGCACGCCACCATACGAACCGCGCAACCCGGTGAACGCCTTTTGCCCGATCTTGAACCGCTCGATCCGCGGCTGCCGAACCTCGGCGATCTGGTCCACACCGGAGTCGATCAAGGCCAGTTCCGGCAGGTCGTACTGCGCGCCGAAGCTCACCGCCACTGCCTGGGCGATCCACTCGGCGCGTTCTGCCGTGAACGTATAAGTCGTATCGACCGCTTCCGCGAGCGTGCTGTCCAGCCACGGCCCGAACTCGTCCCACACCTTCACCGGGTCCCCGCGGTCGAAGGTCTCGTCGATCGTCTCGACGATCTTCCGGGTGCGTTCGCGCAGGTCGTACTCGGCGTCGGACTGCAGGTCGGCGATTTCGTCCGACAGCAGGTTCTGCCAGCGGCTGTTGCGCCGGCGCAGCTCGTCGGCGCGACGTTGGGAGCGTTGCAACAGCGTCGTCTGGTCGACGCCTGCTTCCTGCCCCGCCGCTTCGGCCCGCGCGCGCAATGTCTCGACCAGCTCCGCTGCGGCCGCTCGCACGCTCACCGCGGCAAGCAATGCGGCCGTGCTCTCCGCCGGCCGCGACACCTGTGTCGCGATCCACGAAAGCAACTCCGGGAATCCGGACCGCGCGTTGAGGTCTTGATCGCCGCCCTTGGCCGCGGCGAAACGAACCGTCGCGGACACCGGCAGCACCGGCGAGTCGATCCCAGCCGACGACAACGCGGTCCGGTTCTGTTCGGCGACCGTGCGCCATCCAGCGCTGACATCGATCTTGGTCAGCGCGATGACCACGTGCGGACACCACGTCCGGATGTGATGCGCCAACGCCAGCTCGGCCTGATCCAGCGGAGCGGCGGCGTCGGAAACGAGAATGACCGCGTCGGCGTCCGCGAGAACGTCGAGAGCGGCAGCCGTGCGAGGCGACCTGGGGTCGCCGATCGCCGGAGTGTCGATGAGCACCAGGCCCGCGGACAGCAAATCGCGCGGGACCCCGACCTCGACCCGCCGCAGCGACCCGGCCGGCCGTGCGCCGACCTCGCCGGTCAGCTTCTCGATCTCGACCGGCATGCGTTCGTCAGCGCGTCCGACGAGCGTCGCGCCGGGTTCGGCCGCGTACGCGACTTCGATCGGCACTGCGGGTGTCGCCGCGTCGCCGACCGGGCAGACCGGCGCGTTGAGCACCGCGTTGACCAGGTAGCCCTTGCCTTGTTTGGGGAAGCCGAGCACCGCGACGCGCGTGCCTCCCGGCGGCCGGTCCTGACGCCGGCGAAGGCGCTGGGCCAAGTCTTCGCGGCCGTGCGTCCGGCAGGCGTCCGAGGTCTCGGCGAGCACTTCGAGCCAAGCTGGAGCCGTCACGGCGAACCAGTGTCCCCTGTGTACGGGGAGTATCCGAACCGGGTGGTGGCTCCGCGGTCGCACCCAGACCGCGGAGCCACTCCCGAATTACCCTTGTTCAGAGGGAAATGTGCAGCTCACCGCCGCCGTGCGAGGTCTCCGCACCGCCGTGCAGGTCAAGGCCGAGGCCCTGGTGCCCGAGGTCGGAAACCGTCGAGACGGTGTCGTGCACCATGCCGACGCCGGCGTCGGTCCCGGTGTGCGTCTCGGTCGCGGCGTCGGAACGCTCGGCGTCGCCGTGCGACATGAGCGAGTGCGCCTGCTGGGTCACACCGTTGACAGCGTGGTTCAGGCCGTCGGCGCTGAGCGTGTTGCTCAGGCTGCCGACGTTGTCGGTGACAGTCCCGACAGCGTCGCTGACGTGCCCGGCGATCCCGCCGCCAGCCTCGGTCGCGTGGTCGGCGACCTGCGCGCCGGAGTTCGCGACCGGCAGGTCACTGACGTTGACCGGCGAAGCGGCGGCGAGCTCGCCGCCGACGTGCTGCACCTGCGAGACGGCACCGTCAGCCGCGGCGGCCGCCTGCCCACTCGCCTGCGCGACGGCGCTGGAGTCCAGCCCGCTGGCCAGGTCGTTGCCCAGGGCGAGTGCACTGGTCGGGTTCTGCACCAGCGCGGTGACCGACGCGGCAGCGTTCTGCACGTCGCCGACGCCCGGCACCGAGGGCAGAGCCGGAGCGGCCGGGAGACCCGGCACAGCCGGGACCGACGGCAGCTCGCCGGCCACCGGCAGCGCCGGAACAGCGCTGGCGACGTCGCCGACACCCGGCAGCTCGCCGACACCCGGAAGGGAACCGGCACCCGGCAGCTCGCCGAGACCAGGCAGCTGGCCAACGCCCGGGAGCTCGCCCAGACCCGGCACTGCCGGCAGTTCGCCAAGGCCCGGCAGGTCACCGGCCGCGGGCAGCGCCGAAGCACCGGCCACGTCGCTGACGACGGGCAGTTCGCCGAGACCGGGCAGGTCGCCGACGGCCGGCAGCGCACCCGCGCCCGGCAGCTCGCCGAGACCGGGCAGCTCGCCCAAGCCCGGCACCGCCGGCAGCTCGCCGAGACCCGGCAGCTGAGGCGCACCCGCGGACGCGGCCGCACCGCCGAGCGAAGCGGTGAGCGCCTGCAGCTGCTCGATCGCGCCCTGCGGGCCGTCGCCGAGCGCAGTGGTCAGGTCGCCCGCCTGGGGCAGGTGACCGAGAGAGGCCAGGTGGTCCACCGGGACGTAGTCGAGCACCAGCGGCGCGACCTCGTTCACGTCGGCGGCGCTGATGTCGCCCAGCCCGGCAGCGGCCAGCGCGGCCTGCGGGTCCTGGCCGAAAGCGGCGAGCGCGGACGGGTCTTGGAGCAAGGTGAGCGTGAAGTCGTGCAGAGTCTGCACCGAATCCATTGGGGGATCTCCACTTGTCGTGATTACGGGGGAATGCCCGGCCCTCCCCGGCCGGGCGTGGCGCCCAAGGTAGGGACGGGGCACCCCTGCTCACATCGGGGTTTACACCCAGTCGCGCCTCGCTCAGCCGTTAGGGGGTCGATATGAGATCGTTAGGGAGTTAGGGGATCGGACACGCGGAACCCGGTTGGGTTAAATCCCACCCCACCCTTGCCCGTCTGACCCGAACGGGTGAGGATGCGTATCCGTTCAGTGAGTTACGCCCCTTGGCCGAACCCTGACTGCGACGAAGGGAGGAAGCGGCGGTGCCCTACGTGCTCGGCATCGACCTCGGCGCTGCCCGGACCCACGCCGCGCTCCGTCGCAGGCAAGGTGACCGGTGGGACGATCCCGAGCCGTTGTGGCTGGGCGAGACGTCTCCGGCGACCGCGACCGCACTCTTCCTCGACGACGAGGGATACCTGCTCACCGGCGATGCGGCCACACAAGCTGGTGCCGCTGTGCCGTCCCGGCTGATCACCGGCTTCCACCGCCGCGTCGGGGACGACGTGCCGGTATTCATCGGCAGCGAACCGTTCACGCCGGAATCCCTGACGACAGTCTTCGTCGAAGGCATCGCCGACGTCGCGGCCAGCCAGACCGGCGGACCGCCGCGCCAGCTCGTCGTCACCCACCCCGGTGACTGGGGCGGTTACCGCCGTGACCTCCTGCGCCAGTCGCTCGCGGAGTCCGGTTTCAACGCGGTCACCCTCGTTCCCAGTGCGGTCGCCGCGCTTTACGCACACCTCCCGGAGCCCGGCGCGGGCGACCGGACGGCCGCGGTGTGCGAGTTCGGCCCGGACGGCGTCACCGTCACTTTGGCGACCGCTTCGGGAGCCAGCGGATGGATCGCCCGGACCAGCACCGAAGGCGTCGCCCCGGGTGCCGCGATCACGACCGCGTTCGGCCTCGCACAGGCGGCGAACGTCACCCCAGAGTCGCTGGCCGGCATCGTGTTCTGCGGCGAACCGAGCCAGGGCGTCCGCCCCGGACGTTTGCCCTGCCCGTTTTTCACCGGCCCTCAACCTGCGGATACGGCCGCCATCGGCGCCGGGATCCTCGCCAGCCAGCGGACGAGGCCCCTCGCACGGCGGGAGGCCCCCGCCCCCGAAACCACCTTGCTGCCGCGAGTCGACCGAGAACCGGAACTTCCCGAGAGACCCGAGCGGCCGCCGGTGGAAATCACTCCGTTCACGCTGCCGGAGCCCGAGGGCGCTGCCAAACTGATGCGTCGCTGGCGACCACTCGCCGCCGCGGCGGCCGTGCTGGCGGTCAGCTCCTCGATCCTGATCGCGGTCCTCACGTCACACGAAGCGACCGCGGACAAGGAACCCGCTTCTCCCCGTCCCCCTGTTCTGAGTTCGTGCGCCCACCCAGCCACAGCTCCCTCCGGTGAAGGTCACTGTTGAACGCACTGCTGGCGAAAACCGGCAACGACGCCGTCCACCCCGCAGCCCGCCGCCTCCTTGAACAACTCGCCGACACCCCCGCGGCCCCAGTCCGGCTCGTTGTCGTGGCCCCGGGCGGTTACGGCAAGACTGCCTTGCTCGGTGCCCTCGACCGCAGCTACCGCGAGGCAGGCATCGAGGCCACCGTCGTCGACGACGCCGACCAGCTCGACGACGATGACTTGACCAGGCTCACCAGGCTCGCCGCCGCCAAAGAGGGACCGCTCGTGGTGGCACACCGTCCAAATCCGCGCGCGCAAGCATTACGGGCCCTCGGCGAAACGCTGCTGCTGCCGCCGCTGACCGTCGACGAAGTCGGCAAGCTCGCGAAACAACTCACCGGCCGCACCGCGGACGCCTCCGCGCTGCACGCCAGCACCGGCGGCGTCCCCCGCCTCGTAGAACGCGTTGTAACCGCCCACCTCGCCGACTTCCGCGCCGAACTGGCCGCACTCGACGACGACGTGCTCCGCTACCTCATAGCCGCCGAAGCCGGCGCGGCGCGCAACCTCGACCTGCTCTGTTCCTTGCTGGAGCGCACACCGGACGAACTTCCCGAAGTCGTCGACGGAGCTCGCGCTACCGGTCTCCTTGATGCTGAAGACATCCTCCTGCCTGCCGCCGCCGAAGCAGTGCGCGCTTATGGTCCGCCTGCCCGTCGCCTCGCGGTTTTGCAACAACTCGTGGAAGCACAGCTGACCCGCGGCCTGCCCGTACTCGATCTCGCGACCTCGCTCCTCGACGCCGGCAGCTCTGGTGCCTCCGCAGCCACCGCATTCGCAACCGCAGCAGGCGAAGCGCTCCCCACCGATCCAAAGCACGCCGCACGCCTCTTCGAAGCCGCAGCCGAAGCCGGTGCACGCGACGCCGCGACTACTACTGGCTGGGCCCGCGCCGCCGCGCTGTCCGGGGATCTGGACACCGCCCTCCGCCTAGGCGACGGCATGCTGTCCGGTGAAGACCCCGAAGCACGAGCCGCCGGCGCGGAGATCGCCGCGACAGTCTTGGCCCACCGCGGCGAACTGGCTCGAACCGCAGAGCTGTACCGCTGGGCTGCGGCCACGGATAACTGGTCTCGTCAACACGCGGCCACCACGTCGTCCAGCGCTGGCGGCAACGGCTCCATCCCGGCAGGCACCGAAAACCCCAACGCCGCAGCAACGAGCCGCCAAGACGCAAACCACCCAACGGCAGCCAACTCGACGCACTCTCAAGCCTCTGCACTCCCCCGGCGAACGAACGCCGCCGAAGCTCCGCTCGATCTCGCTTCCCCAGCACCAACCGCATACGCGCCCAACGCGAATGCTTCTTTCCCAACGTCGCCCCAACAGAATGGCGAGAGCTATCGCTGGGTGGGGCCTGGCGCGGTGGACGCGTTCGCCACGATCGCCCTCGTCGGAACCGGCCAGACCACCGACGGCCAAGCTGTCGCCACCGTCCCGATGCCGGGCGTCGCGCCGACGTTGTTCACCGGTGCCGCAGCGCGAACGGCGAGCGGGATCGTGGAATCGGTATTCGGTTGCGGGACAGAGGCGTTGCCGACGCTCGTAGGTGCTGCGGCTATGCTCGAACCAGCCGTCGGCGGCGCGCCGCTTCCGGACAGTCCGGCCGCTCTCGCCGCACTCGCCGGTCTGCATGCTGGTGAACTGGCGCTCGCAGAATCGGTGCTGGAACGAGCGCTGGCCAGCAGCGTCGGCGGCGACCTGCTCGCCACCCGGCACCGGCTGCTGCTCGGTTGGGTCGCGATGACCGGCGGCCACCTCGCCGCCGCGACTGAACACCGAGACGCCGTTGCCGGCACCAAACTCGAAGCCCGCGACGAACTGTTCTTCGCGACGCTGGAACTCGGCCTCGCCCGGCGGGCGAGTGACCTGGTCGGACTGCAACAGTCGTGGGAGCGGGCGTATCAGGCGTCCATGCGTCAGCAAGTGGACTTGTTCACGCTGTTGCCGTTGGGCGAGTTGGCAATCGCAGCAGCGCGGACCGGTGCGCACGCCAAGCTGTCCCGGCGGCTAGAGCGCGCCCACGCCATGCTGGACCGTCTCGACAATCCTCCTTTGTGGACAGTCTCGCTGTGCTGGCACGAACTGCATGCCGCAATCACCACGGAAGACCGAGCCACTGCGGAACGGCAACTGGCTGCACTGAACCGCTTCGCGGACTGCGGCCGCTATCCGGCTGCGCTCGCCCGCGCGGCTGGGTGCTGGCTTGCCGTGCTCAGCGGCACGTTCGATCCGGGCGAAATCTCCGCGGCGGCCGCAGAGCTTCACGAGCTGGACCTGTGCTGGGACGCTGCCCGCCTGGCGGGCCAAGCCGCGATTCGCACCTCGGACCGCAAGGCGATGGTCCAGCTCCTCGAAGCAGCTAGGCAGTTCCAAGGCACAACTGGACGTCTCGAGTCCTCCACCCCGACTCCAGGCGCGGCGACCGGCTTGAGCGCGCTGAGCGAACGAGAACTGGAAGTCGCGCGCCTGGTGGTCGACGGCCTGACCTACAAACAAGCTGGCAGCAAACTCTTCATCTCCGGCAAGACCGTCGAACACCACATGGCCCGCATCCGCGGCAAACTCGGTGCCGCCGACCGTCGCGAACTGCTCGCGACTCTGCGCGAACTGCTCGCCAAGCCGACCGTGCATTGACTGCTGGACGGTCTCAGTCCCGGCTGGGGCCGAAACGCTCGGTGCGGATCGACTGCGGCGAATGTCCCAGCGCAAGCATGATGTCCGCGGCAGTTTCGACGAACCCGGTCGGCCCGCAAATGTACGTAGTGGCACCGAATTCAGCTGGCCACGCGGCGGTGCTCAACGTGGCGACGTCGATGCGCCGAGGAATGCCGGAGCGACCTTCCGGAAGCTCTCGCGTGTAGACGTAAGTGATGTCCAGCCCCGCGTACGGACGGCGAAGTTCCTCGGCGTAGTACAGCTCCGCTGGGGTACGTAGCGAATAGACCAGCCGGAACAGCGCTTTGCTGCCAGCGTCGCGCCGAGCCCGGATCATCGACATCAGCGGGACAATGCCCGCACCACCGGCGACAAGCAGCACCGGAGTAGAATCGGTGGGACGCCATACGAACCAGCCGCCGATCGGCCCGCGGATCTCGACCGGGTCTCCGATCGAGTAAGGGCCGGTGAGGTGTTCGGACACTTCGCCGTCGGCTACCCGCTGCACAGTCAGTTCGATCCGGTCTCCGTTCGCCGGTGCGGCGAGCGAATAGCTGCGCTGCGCGGTGTAGCCGTCAGCCGCGGTGAGACGAACGTCGACGTGCTGTCCCGCGAGATGGCCTGGCCACCCAGGGACGTCGAAGACCAGCGTGCGCGCGGTCGGCGTCTCCTGCCGGATCTCCGCGAGCCGGGCGACGCGCCACGCTAGTCGCCCTGATACCGCTGTTCCCGCCATGGATCTCCGTAGTCGTGGTAGCCGGCCGCTTCCCAGAAGCCCGGATCGTCCTTCGTTGCGAGTCGCAGTTCGCGCACCCATTTCGCGGACTTCCAGAAATAGAGGTGCGGCACCAGCAGCCGGGCGGGACCGCCGTGTTCCGGGGTGAGCGGCTTGCCGCCGTATTCATAGGCGATCCACGCCTGCCCGCTGAGGAGGTCGGCGAGCGGAAGGTTTGTGGTGTAGCCGCCGTAGGAATGCGCCATGACGTAATCAGCGGCTGTCTCGAGGTCCCCGACGAGCGTGTCCACTGAGACGCCGCGCCAACGAGTGTCCAATTTGGACCATTGAGTGACGCAGTGGATGTCGACCGTGATCTTCTCGCTCGGCAGCGCCATCAGTTCCGGCCACGACCACGAGCGACGTTCGCCGCTTTCGGTCACCACCGTGAACTCCCATCGCTCGGTGCTCACCCGAGGGGTGGGCCCGGCCGAAAGAACCGGGAAGTCCTCGGCGAGATACTGCCCTGGCGGCAGCCGTGGGTTGGCACCACGGGCGCGTCCGGTGAAGCCTGGCGTGACGACTCCCATCGCGCTCCCTTCCGGACATACCCGACAGCTCAGCCCCTGAACGCGAGACTACCCGCGCACCTGTAACCCGAGCGACGTGACGAGCACCGCTGCCTGCTCCGGGGACACGATCGCGCCAGTCAGCGACGCACGGGTCAGGTCAAGCGACGACAGATCGCTCCCCCGCAGCTCAGCGCGTGTGACGTCGATGTCCTGCAGTTCCGCCCCGGACAGATCCACGTCGGCGAACACGGCACCCGAGCACTTCGCCTTGGTGAGGTCCGCTTCGCGCATCCGGACGCCCTGGAACGTGACTCCGCGCAGGTCGGCACCGTTCAATCCGACGAAAGACCAGTCTCCGCCCGTTACGCGCAACGGCCGCAGGTCGCAGTCCTGGAATCGGCTGCCGACCAGCTTGCATCCGGTGAATTCGGCGTCGAAGAGATTGCACCCCTTGAACGCGCATCCAGTGAACGCCGAGTCGGTGTGCCGCGAAGCGTTGAACTGGACGTTCCCGAACACACAGTCCAGGAAAGTGACACCGCGCGTAACGGCCTCGGTGAGATCAACCTGGTGGAACTCACAGCGCACGAACCGCCGCGCCGTGAACTCCTCCGCGTACCAGTCTTCCCGCCGGTAGACACGGTCCTCGACCGTCTCGATGCCGGGCGGCTCCGGCTCGTGTTCGGACATTCGCCAAGCCTAGTTCGCTCGCCTGCCGACCGGGTGCTGAACGCGACAGCAGCGTCTCGCCGCCACGGGATTTGGCTGGTGGTGGTCAGAATCACCGGAGCCGCCGCACGTGCTGTGTCGCCTGTTGCCTGGCCGGTTGCGTGATCAGCCCCTTCCGCTCCGCTACGCGGCTCATGCCACAGCGAGGAGCGGTCACCTCAGGACAGCCATACGATGGCCGGATGAGCGAAGGACGATGGTTCGATGCCTGGGTGCCCTGGCCCGAACTGTCGGGCCTGGCCGCCGCGGGCCGGGCGCTGCTGCCCGCAGTGCCCGCGACCCCGGCCGCACTCGCCCGGACTGTCACCGAGCAACTGGTGGGCCGTCGCCTTACGACAACGGTGCAAGGCCACGAAGTCGGCCTGACCCTCACCGAACTCGATTACCCGGCGGACTCGCTTCGCCTGGCCACCGGCCGGGTGGGAGACGTCCGCATTGTCGCGGAAGACGTCGACTGGCCCGTTCCGAACAGTTCGGCGGCCCCCGCTGAGCACGGCGCTGGCAGCCTTGCCGGCACTGCCGGCTCGTCTCGATACGCAGCGGCTGCAGCAGCGTCGAACGCGCGTGGTGAAACAAAGGACGCGACCACTTCGGGCTCATCCGACGCGCCTGCTGAGAAGGGCACGCGACCTCCCGCTGACGGGCCGAGCAACACGGACGGCTCGCCGGACACGGCTGATCTTGCGACTGGCCGCATCGAGCAGCTCGGCGACGACCGAACTCCCGCACGCCCATCCGGTCCACGAGAGACGACGGCATCGTCGAATTCTGTTCAGGCGCACCGTGATCGCCGAATCGCGGAAGCCACACCAGGTGCCGCAACGCGGAAGCCCACCTCGGCACCTGACGCATCAATCGCGGAACCGCGCGAATCCGAGCAACCGACTTCTCGGCAGAACTCCGGACGGCCGTCCAGCAGCCGCCAAGCCGACTCGGCACGCCGGTCGACTGCCGACGCGCCTGCACAATCAGGCGTCGACCGCATTCCGCTGCGCCGCGTAACCGTGCTCGCCAAGGACGTACGGCTTCGAGGATTGCCTTCGCCAGCTGTGATTCCCGGATCTGTCGAACTCGAGATAGAAGTGAGCGGGACTGTGGTGCGGGATCGGGTTGCCGCGGCACGTCCCGATCTGATCGCGACGCCGCATCCGGAAGGGTTCCGGGTGCGCTGGCGAAAGCATCCGCACTGGGGGTATCTAACCCTCGTCGCAGGCATCGAAGACGAAGCAATAGTGCTGACCCCGACCGCGCTCCGCCTCGGACGGTGGGCGAGGCGTCCGCCGAAGCGGATCCGGCCGATCGTGCTTCCGCTCCCGGATCTGCCGAAAGGGTTGCGGCTGACCGGAATCCGTCCGGACGAAGACGAGCTCGCGCTGACGATCGCAGCCGACGAATGGCCCGGACGGCTCGCCCGGATTCCGTTGCCGGACATGCTGACCTGGCTGACGACAGCGGCAATGACACTGACACTTCCCGGATTCGGATCACGGTCCCTCCCCTGAACCGGCAGCGGCGCCCACCGAACCCCTTGTGGGCCCGGGCAATGGACGCGGCGCTACCGTGATCCAGAGTGCTCGAACATCCGTTCGGAATCATCACTCGATCGGGGATAGATCTAAAACCGTTGGCGCACAAGGGAAACGCGAAATCAGCCCGAAATCCTGTCGGTGCGGTCGGCTAACCTCGGAATCGAGCCGTCAATTCGCTCCGAGGGGATGCCACCGATGACAGTCACCGCAGAACTGCTCCGAAGAAGCCGAAGACCCCGGTCCCATGCCGGGGCTCCGCAGGCAAGCGCGCGTTCAGAGCGACGCTTGTTCCTCCACCGGAAGGCAGACCTCGAACCGGGTGTCGCCCGGTTCCGACGTCACCTTGATGTCGCCCGAATGCCGTTCCACGACGATCCGCCACGAGATGTCCAGCCCGAGACCGGTTCCTTCGCCCACGCCCTTGGTGGTGAAGAACGGCTCGAAGATGCGCTGGCGCACCTCTTCCGGGATTCCCGGCCCGGTGTCGCCGATTTCGACGCGCACCTGCTTGCCGACCTGCCAGGTGCGCAGGGTCAGCGTTCCCTCGCCGCCCATGGCGCCCACGGCGTTGTCGATGATGTTGGTCCACACCTGGTTCAGTTCTGCCGCGTAGGCGGGAACCCGGTCGATCGAGCAGTCGTATTCCTTGACCACGCGGATTCCTTCGCCGAGCTTGCCCGACATCATCACCAGTGTGGAGTTGAGTCCTTCGTGGACGTCGATGAACTGGTGCGGCGCGCGATCCATTTGCGAGTACTGCTTCGCCGCGCCCACGAGCGTGGAGACCCGGCTGGTCGAGTCTTCGATCTCGCCCATCAGCATTTCGGTTTCGAGCGCGTACGCGAGCCAGCGGATCGCGCCGTCGAGCAACCCCTCGCCCACCGACTCGAGGACGTGGTCGAGATTCTTCGGAGTGAGCCCGGCCGCGACGAAGATGCTCGCGAGGTCCCAGCCCTGGTCGATGCCGTGGTCGTCGAGCCAGTCGCCGATCTCGTCCTCGCGGTCGGCCTGCTGCATCGCGGTGAGCTTGGGCGCGTCGCCGACCTGTTTCACCAAGCGTTCCTGCACGTCGAGCAGCAACTCGAGCAGATCCGGGTCGATGTCTTTCTTCGCCAGGATCGCCAGTTTGTGCCGCATGCCCGCGACCCGCTCCCGCAGGGCGGCGGTCGCCCGCACCGCGGCCGCGGCCGGGTTGTTGAGTTCGTGCATGAGCCCCGCGGACAGTTCGCCGAGGGCGACGAGCCGGCGCCGCGACGACACCAGCGCGTCGGTGTTGCGCCAGCCGAGGTACATCCCCTCCAGCAGGTGCGCCGCCATCGGGAACCATTGCCGGAATTCGACGGCGAACTCGGCGGCGGGAAGCGTGAGGAAAGTCAGGTCGCTGACTGCGTAGATCGTCGCACCGTAGGTGGCTTCGCTGTCCTGATAGGCCAGGAATTGCGTTGCACCGCAGTAGGAACCGCGCTGGTCGGACCGCTTCATCTCGACCTCGGCTCCGGCCACCACTCGGGTCATCCGCAGCGCGCCGTTGAGCAGGACGTAGAAGCAGGTGGCCGGATCGCCCTCGCGGATCACCACGGAGTCAGCCTTGAACTCCTCGCGCACCGCGTTCCGCTCGATCCAGTCGAGCTGCGCGTCCGAGAGATGTTCGAACAAGAACAGGCCGCGCAGTTCCTCGCGCGGCAAGGCGGGCTGAGTCACTGTTCCTCCAAGTAACGGTGGACCAGGGTCACGGCCATGGCGCCCTCGCCGACGGCGGACGCCACGCGTTTCACCGACTGCGAGCGCACGTCTCCGGCCACGAACACGCCGGGCACTGACGACTCCAGGTAATGCGGATCGCGGTCCAGCGCCCATCCCGGCGGCCTGCGTCCGTCTTCCACGAGGTCCGGGCCGGTCCGGACGAATCCGTGGGCGTCCCGGAGGACGCCTTTCCCCAGCCACTCCGTGCGAGGAGCGGCTCCGATGAAGATGAAGAGGTGTTCCGTGTCCAGTTTCTCGGTCACGCCGTCTTTGCAGACCGTGATGGACTCGAGGTGATCGTCCCCGTGAGCTTTGAGCACCGTGGTGTGCGTGCGGACGTGGACGTTCTCGATGGCCGCGATCTGCTCGATGAGGTAGTGCGACATCGAAGACTCCAGCGACGCGCCGCGCACCAGCAGCGTCACGTCGGTGGCGTGCTGAGCGAAGAACACCGCGGCCTGTCCCGCGGAGTTCGCGCCGCCGACGATGTACACGTGGTCGTTCGAGCACTCAGGCGCTTCCGTCGCCGCGGAGCCGTAGTAGACGCCGCGGCCGGTCAGCTCCTTGATTCCCTCGGCTTCCAGCGCGCGGTAATTGACGCCGCTGGAAAGGATCACGGAGTGCGCGGCGATCTCGGATCCGTCGCCGAAAGTCACGACCCGGCTCGATCCGCGCGCTTCCAGGCCCACGACATCGCGGGCCGTGAGCACTTCGGCACCAAACTTCTGCGCCTGGCGACGGGCTCGGTCCGTGAGCTGCGCGCCGGACACCCCGTCCGGGAAGCCCAGGTAGTTCTCGATCCGGGAACTGGTTCCGGCCTGGCCGCCGGTGGCCTTGCGCTCGACGAGCACGGTGCGCAGCCCCTCGGAGGCTCCGTACACCGCGGCACCGAGTCCGGCCGGGCCGCCGCCGATCACCACCAGGTCGTAAAAGTCTTGCGCCGGCTGGGTAGAAAGGCCCACCGCATCGGCGATCTCGCTTCCCGACGGCTGCTTCAGCACCGTGCCGTCCGGCGTCACGACCACCGGGATGTCGGTCTCGCACGCGCCAGCGGCTTGGAGGAGGCGGCTGGCCTCTTCGTCGTCGACCGAGTACCACCGGTACGGCACGGCGTTGCGAGCGAGGAAGTCGCGCATCCGGAACGACGGCGCCGAGTACCGGTGCCCGATCAGCTTCGTCTCCTCCACCGGGCGATCGCCGACGGCGAGCCAGGTCTCGACGAGAGAGTCGATGACCGGGTACAGCTTCTCCTCGGGCGGGTCCCAAGGCTTGAGCAGGTAGTGATCGACGTCGACCACGTTGATCGCCTGGATCGCGGCGTCGGTGTCGGCGTAGGCCGTCAGGAGCGCGCGCCGGGCGTTGGGGAAAAGGTCCATCGCCTTCTCCAGGAAGACGATGCCGTCCATGTGCGGCATGCGGTAGTCGGCGAGGATCGCTGCCACGGCGTCGCCGCGCAGCTTGATCTCGCGAAGTGCGTCGAGGGCGTCGGCACCCGAGTCGGCGCGGATGACGCGGTAGTCCTTGCCGTAGCGGCGACGCAGGTCGCGCGCCACCGACCGCGAAACGGCGGGGTCGTCGTCGACGGTCATCAGGATCGGCTGGCTCACACGGCACAGCCTACGGTGTCCCGGCGGCCCTCGTGGCAAGCAACAGAACCAGGGACCGGTGCCCGCCGCGGCCGCCACCGCGGCGGGCACCGGTTGTCCAGGTGGTGGCTACGGATAGCGCACCAGGTTCGCCGGTTTCGTGCCCGCCGGGGTCGTTGCGCCGACGTCGTTGATCACGTGGGTGATCGTTCCCTGGTCGTTGAGCGAAACCGTCACCATGTCGTGGAACCGCACGTTCGGGGCAGCAGGGGCGGCGAAGGCGTGCGAGCAGGCCACCGACGGGTTCGTGCTGAAGAAGCAGTAGCTGCCCAGGCCCCAGGCCTCGTGGCTGGTCACGTCCGAGGCGACCTGGTAGGCGGGGTAGCCCTCCGCCTCGCCGTTCATCCAACTGGCCTGGTCGGGGACGTCGTAGGGCATCTCGTTCTGGAAGAAGTAGGTGCGTCCGCCGTTTCCGTTCCAGGCCACCTGAGCCTTCTGGAAGTGCTCGACAAACAACCCGTAGACCGTCACGTCGTTGCCGTTCACAACCAGGCCGGTGTCGGCGGCGTTGGAGTTCCAGCCGACGTGGCTGTCGTCAGCGCCGTGGTCGGCTCGCCAGAGCCACAGGTGGTCGCCGATCACGTTGTTGCTGTTGACGACGAGGCTGGTGCGCGCTTTGCCGGCGGCGGCACCACCGACGCGGAAGAACACGTCGTGCAGCGAGGTCGGGTTCGCCGAATGGTCCGCGTCCGACCCGGGGCCGCCGACCTCCATGAGCATGGCCGACGAGGTCGTCCCGGCGTCGATCAGCAGGCCGGCGATCTTCACCCCGTCCACGTCGTCGACCTTTATGGCGGTGATCCCGCCGTCCGGCACCAAAGTCGCGATGCCGAGACCGAGGACGACGGTGTCCTGGCGAGTCACGTGCAGCGGCTGATCAAGGTGGTAGACGCCTGGGGTGATCAGCAGGTTCTTGCCCGCCGTGAGCGCCGCGTTCATCTCGGCCGCGGCAGCGCCGGGCTGCACGATGAAGAACTGGTCGATCGGCAACGAAACGCCTGGTGCGCTGTCATGTTCCCAGGTGACCCCGGAGGTGCTGTTCCGCAGTGCGGGCACGAACACTCGGTAGTGCCCGGCCTCGTCGACCTGAAGGCATGGCTTTTCGCGCACGATCGGGGTCTGGTCGACCGTCGTGTAGGGCGGGTCCGGGAAGGTGCCGGCGGGTGCGCCGTCCACTCCGACGAACACCATGTTCCAAGTGGACCCGCTCCAGCTGCCGAACCGCGAATCGCGCGAGATCCATTGCTGTTGCGACCCGGAACGGACCTGGCCGTCGATCTTCGTGTCCGAGATCCAGCCGCCGCTCGACCAGCCGCCGCCGTGGTCGAGGCGGAGGTCGCCGCGGACGTGCATCCGCCGGTACGGGCTCGCCTGCGAGACGGCCCACTGATCCGAGCCCCCGATGGGGTTCACTGACAGGTTTTCCGCGCCGCGCCAGAAGTTCTGGGTCGCATTGTTAGGGGGAAACCAGTCCGCTTCGACGTGCACCGCGCCGTCGATTGTCACGGCGTCGGGTGTGCTGCCCAGTCCGAGGATTTGGGTGTAGAAGCCGACGTTCACGTCGTTGGCGTACGTGCCCGGCTTGAACAGCACCGCGTAGCGCTGGCAACCGAACTGGTTCTTCTCCTGCTCCGCGAAGATCGCGTCCAGCTTGCGCTGGATGCTCGCGCTCGGCATCGACGGATCGAAAACGACGACGTTCGGCCCCAGGTCCACTTGTCCCGGCGGCGGAGAAGTAGTGCCACCCACGGAGATCAGTGTGAACGACCGGTTGGCGGCGTCCTGACGGCCGGGCCGCTGCGGCTTCGCGCGGTCGGCAGCCGGTCCGCCCGGACGCGGTTCGCGGTCTCGGCCGGAGTCAAGATCGACAACCGCCGCGGCTGGATGCGCTGGCCATCGCGGGTCGACCTCGGGGAACGGCAATCGCGACGAGACTGCGGCGCGGCACGTTCCCGGAGCGTTCTTGTCCCTCGGAACAGGAAGCTGGGACCGCTGGGTGGTCGTCTCGGCATCGCCCTCGCGGGTGAGGTGAAAGTGCCAATCGTGCGCGTTTGTTCCGGTGCTGATGTACGTGCGGGCCAGTGGGACGGGCCTGGCAGGCGACTGAGCGGCGGCTCTTTGAGCGTTCGCTGCCGTGGTTTGACCGGGCCGCGCTTCAGCGGTTGCAGTGAGGGGTTGATGGGGCAGCGCGCCGCCGTCCCTCGCGGGGAGGTAGCCCGCCGGGTTCGGAGGTGTCGGCAGCAGTGCAGCCACTCTCCGTGATTCGGGACCCATCGCCACCTCCTTGCCGAGACGGGGCCATCGGGCGACCTCGGCCGGGGGATGCGGTCCGCCGCATGGCTGGGGTCGGCTCGAACGGCGCGACTGCGGAGGAATGTAATCGCGGGCACACCTGCACTCAACGCAAACCTGAAGAAAAGTCAGGAAGGGCAGTCGACCTGCACTAATGAGCCCCGAGAGGAAGAGGACGGTGCGGGCTTGACCAGCTTCACGCGGCTTTCGGCCGCGCTTGCGGCGGGTATCCGACCCCCTGCCGAAGGCCTCGGACTCGGGGTGTACTGTATGTCCATACGAGATGCGGAGTTCACCTCTGCTTCGGGGCTATGGCGCAGCTGGTAGCGCACCTCACTGGCAGTGAGGGGGTCAGGGGTTCGAGTCCCCTTAGCTCCACACATAGTTGGCCCGTGCCCGCCAAGGGTGCGGGCCATTTGTGTTTCGCCAGCATATTGGGGTGTGCAATCCCCCAGCCCTGTTCGGAGTGTGCCTCGCGCCCGCGCCTGGTCGCGTTGGTCTTGTTCGCTCGGGTTCAGGCGTTGGGCAGGGCGATTCCTAGGGGCGTTGTCCGGCAAACGGGCGCGTTGCGGATATCTACGATGCTGATTCCGTTCCAGTGGTCGTCGCGGGTGAAGCCGCTTGTTGTGTATGCGGTGTGGCCGTTGCTGCTACGGCTTCGTGGGAGCAGGATGCTGTCCTTGATGATCGCGGTGCCGTGTTGGCGGGTGTCGGCCGTCATTGGTTCGGTGGTGGTGTGGCTGGACTTGGGGTCTACAACCAGGAGTCGGTCGCTTTCGAAGGGCAGCAACGGGGCACCGTCGAAGGGCGTGCGGCTGCGTAGTGCGGTTTGAGCCAGGAACTCTAGTTCCGGCCGGGTTTACGAAGATGCTGCGGGCGCTCCAGTCGCAGGTGTTGACGACGGTGACGTTGAAAGGTCGGGTGTCGGCTGGTGTGCCGGCGGCTGCGGCGGGCGATGTCGATCGCCTCTAGGACGCCGTTCCGGTTGGGGACGTCCGGGGTAGAGCGATGCTCATGCCGCCGCTGCGGTATTCGTCGGTGCGTGTCGGTGCGGTAAGAGATCAGGGCGGTGTGTCGCTGAGTTGCGGTGTCGGCGGCTACGTCTCTGCGATGGGTGCTCAGGCGGTTCCGTCGGAGCCTAGAGCGATTTCGTAGGGTGCTGTGCCGACTTGGGCCTAAGGGGGTTCCGGTGCGGAGCGATGGGCCGCCGAAAGTGACCGTGTGGCAACGAAGTCGGCGACCAGAAGGCCCGGCGCGGGACGCTTCTCAGGTGGAGGAGTCGGCGTGTGGGGGCTTGAGTGCGCTGCCAGCGTTAGTGCCGTCGCGGCGAATCCTGGTGCGGTGAGAAGGAAATGTCGGCACCGCAAGGGGATCTTTTCGCGGACTGGCCTTTTCAGCGCAGGGTATCCCTCGTTCGGTGGCTCAGGCGTCGACGGACAGGACGGGTCTGGCTGGCGCGACGCACCGGCACCGAGGTCATCCGGACGGGCGGCCTCGATGACGGGAGAGGCTATTCAACCGGCTGGGTTACGGGGCGCGGTTCGCGATGGGCGGTGACGTTTGCCTGGGGTTTTCACACTCGGCGCGAGGGCAGGAACCGGGCGGCTGGCATTTCGATGGAGCGGTGCCGCAGGTTTGGGCACAATCGCCGTCGCGGGAGCGGCGAGTACCGCGATTTCCGGGTCGGCGCGCGGCACGGAAAGCGCGCTGCTTCGACGGGATTTTCGGGTCGGCGCGCGGCACGGACAGGGTGAGTGGCGGGTACCTGTGGGTCAGGTGGACCGGGTAGATCGCCGAGGTCCGGCTTGACCGCTCCCGAATAACCTTTGACAGGCTGATCCGGTCGTTCGTGCGCGTTATCAAGAGCACCACGGCGATCGCCAGCGGCAGTGTCCGGAGCATCGCGTTGTCCTGGGAGGTGAAACGCTGATGCGGGTCGGGACCAGGTGAACACCGGTGCATGCACCGAGACCGAGCGCGATATAGCGGTGCGCGGCTTGCGTGCGCACGAGCGAGATGAGCTGACGATGCAGAACTCCTTGCCTGGCTTGATGCGCCCGCATGTGCGGCGTGCCGGAGATCTAGCAGAGGGAACGCGCGGACAGCAGGATCATGCTGAAGCAGACGACGGCCAGCAGAACCGGCGGTGCCAGGGTTTCCGAAGCAGCAACGGGATCGACGCAGCGACCCAGCGACGCGGCAACGCGGCAACGCGGCAACGCGGCAACGCGGCAGGAGACGATGATCTGGATCTATAGCGTCCAGGTGACCCCGGCCATGCCGATCCGCAGCCGCTGGAAGAAGTTCCAGATCGCCGAGGTCCAGCTTCGGGCAGAAGCGATAGAGGAGACCTGCAGTCCTACGTTGGTCATCAGGTACGCGATCGGAGTGACCACCTACAGCAGGGGCAACAGCCGGTACAGGGAGGCACCCGGTCCTTCCCGCTGTCGCATGCGTGACAGCCACGCCGCTGGTCATCAGGAAAGTGCGCACCCCGAGGGAGCCGAGGGGTTCAACGCTGAGCCGGAAGTCCTCGACCGCCTGCTCCACGAGCCGGTCGGTGAGCGCCCGATGGTGGTGCGCCAGCGTGGAGTACGCGGCCGAACAGGACGAGGCAGGACGGCCAGCGCAGCAGTTTGGTTCAGCCGGGGAAGTCCGCGGATTCCACGTTCGGTCCGTACAGGGCGGCCTTGATCGCTTCCAGCAGTTCCTCGAGGCTGAGCTGAGCGACGCCGTCCGGACTCGTGAGCGTCCAGGTGTCGGTCCAGGTGACCGCGTACACCTCGTGCCGGTAGTTCTCGAACTCCGCGAACAGGTCGTCCCGGCCCTCGCCGCGGGTCACCACGCCGACTAGCCCCTTGACTCCGGAGAAGCCGCGTTGTCCTTCCAGCGAACCGTCGTCTCCGCGGTAGCGGAACTTCAAGTACGGGGACGGCGGACGGTCCCAGCTGGTGCCGCGGATGCCGTTGCCGCGGGTGTAGCGGAACTGGGCTTCCGGGAGGGGTTCGTCGCCGGCTACCTCGCAGCGGTAGATCGGGACGAGCGACCGGACCGCCTCATGCTTTTCGGCGTCGTCTGGGAAGAGGCGGTGCACGTTCGGGCTGGCCGTGGCGACGGCGTCGAAGCCGAAGCCTGCGTGGGAGAAGCCTTCGGCAAGCGTGATCGGGTGGTCGGTGGTCAGTTCGGCGCTGTGCGAGCGAGCGAAGGACAGCAGGGCGACGGCCAAGCCTTCGTCGTACGAATCCAGCGCGTATGCCTGGAACGCGCGCTCGCCGTCGTCGTACAGGGCGGCGCTGTAGTCGAAGCCGGGCACCTTCGCCCAGTGCCAGGCGTCGGCGAGGTCGCCGAGGGCGGCGGCGTTGGGCATCGCCGCGTACGTCTCGCGCAGGTCCATTGTCCGTCTCCCGGTATCGCCTTGTTCAGTGCGCCAAGGTACATGGATGCCGCGGTCCCGGCGCGGTCTTCGCGTACCGTTCGTCCAGCTTGGCGCCTTCGGACGAGTTCTGCGACCGGCTCATCGCTTCCATGTCGTCAGTCTTGTTGTACCAGGCCTTGCGTTCCGCGTCGGTCATGTTGTGGCCCTCGTCCCGCCAGTGCTCCACGACCGGGGGAACGTGCTCGTAGGTCAGGTTCGTCTTGCCCTTGGCGTCGTAGTACGGGATCGGATTGCCTTCGCGGTCGACCCAGTTCAGCTGGTCGTGCGGGATGCGGGCGCCGGTCGTCGGGTCGCGGGGGACGCCGCCGAGCGCGCGGCCCTCCTCGGTCCACTTGGTCGCCATCGTGTCGTGGGTGGACTGCAAATAGCCCTTCGGGTACTCGGTGCCGCGGTTGTGGATGTGGTCCGCCGGCGGCAGGGCCGGGTCGCGGGCCCACCGCTTGGACACCGGGTCCTGGTAGCCGGCCAGGCCCAGCGGGTCGGCGACGACCAACGGGTTCGGGACGTAGGTGTAGTTGTTCGAGGACGGGGACAGCCCGATCGGGTCCGGCGAGAGGTACCGCGCGGTGTGCGGGTCGTAATACCGGTGCACGTTGTAGTGCAGGCCGGTTTCGTCGTCGTAGTACTGGCCGGGGAAGCGCAGCGGGCAGCCGGTGCCGTCCGAAGCGGACATGGCGATGGTGTTGCCCCACAAACCGCTTGTCCGGTACCAGGCGACGCGGCCGTTCGCGTCCACCAGTTCGGTCGGGGCGCCGATCAGGTCGGCGACGATGGCGTGGAAGCGGGTGTCGATCGTCTCGGCGGGTGCGTCCGCCAGCCAGGAACGCGTGGTCTGCGCGATCGGTTCGGCCGAGCCGCCGCGGTAGTCCCACGACGTGACGGTGGTCCGGCCGTCGACGGTGCGGGCGGCTTCGGCCAGCACGGTGCCGTCCCAGGAGAACCGGGTTTCTTCGGCGACGCCGCCGTCCGCGGCCAGCCGCTGCTTGGCGATCCGGCGGCCGAGCGGGTCGTAGCGGTATCGCCAGCGGGAGCCGTCCGGGGTGGTGACGGCGACCAGCTGGCCGAGGTCGTTCCATTCGTACTCGCGGATCCGGCGCTGGCCGGACAGGCCGCGGCGGACTTCCCGTACGACCCGGCCCGCCGCGTCGTACGAATAGGACGTCCGGCCCGCGCTGCGCAGCAGCATGCCGTCCACCGTGCGCGGGCCGGCCATGTCCGCTGCGTCCTCTGTGGACGGACCGGGTTGTGCGGAGACCAGGTTTCCCAGTGCGTCGTACGCGTAGTGCTCGGTCCAGTTGGCGGCCTGCACGCCGGTGACGCGGCCGCCGGGGGTGAGCTGGAAGAGCCGGGCGCCGTGCACCCGGTCGTCGATCGCGAGCACCTGGCCGTCCGCGCGGTAGCGGAAGCTGCGTTCCTGCAGCGCGCGATTCGGCTCGCTGGCGGAGAAGAGAGTCTGGCTGGCGAGGCGGCCCAGTTCGTCGTGGGTCTGCGTCAGGCTCGCGCCTTCGCCGAGGCGGCGGAGCACCTCAAGCCCGTCCCGGTATTCGAAGGCGATCGTCCCGGCGGTTCCGGCCATCGCGGTTTCCCGGCGCATCTCGTCGTACTGCCACCGCGCTTCAATCCCGGACGGCGTGACCCGGCGGACGCGACGGCCCACCAGGTCGTACTCGCTGCGCAGCACCCGGCCGTCGACCGACTCGGCGACCGGGCGGCCGAGCAAGTCGCGCTCGTAGGTCACTTCGACGGCGGCGTCGGCGATCCGGCTCAGCTGGCCGCCTTCGTCGTAGTCATAGGCGACGATCGTTTCACCGGACGACTGGCGGAGCACCCGGCCGCGGACGTCGCGCGTCAGCTCGGTCGCCGGGCCGCCCGCTTCGGTGCGCGAGATCAGCGCGCCGTTCGCGTCGACCCGGTACTCGAGCGAGCGGCCGGTGAAATCCCGTTCGCCGATCAGGTTTCCGGCCGGGTCGTAGCGGTAGGACCAGGCCTGTCCGGCCGGGTTGCGGACCTCGGTGAGCCGCATCTCGGTGTCGTGGGCGAAGGTGTGCCGAATGCCGTCATGGCCGGTGCGCGCGCGGAGCAGGCCGAACGGGCCGCGTTCGAAAACCGTGATCGCGCCGCTGACCGAACGGTCCCGGACCAGGCTGCCTTCGAGATCGTAGAACCGTTCCTCCCGGTCGCCGTTGGGAGCGACGCGCCAGGCCAGCGCGCCTTCGCGGGTCCAGCCGTACCGGGTGGTGCGGCCGCGCGAGTCGGTCGCTTCGACCGGCTTGCCGAAGCCGTCGAACCGGAAGGTGGTGGTTTCGCCGTCCGGCGAGGTGATCGAAAGCGGGCGGCCGGCGTCGTCGCTGGTGTAGGTCCAGCGGGCGCCGTCCGGTTCGACGGTGGCGGCGAGATGGCCCCGCTCGTCCAGTTCGCTGGTCGCGACCGCCCCCATCGGGTCCACTGTGGACACGACGCGGCCGGCGTCGTCGTAGGTGTGCCGCCAGACCGCGCCGTTCGGCTGGACGACCGTGCTCGGCAGCCGCCAGCGCGGGTCGTACTCGATGGTGAGCGCGGTGCCGTCGGGGTACTCGATCCGCGTCGGATCGCCGTTCTCGTCGCGTTCGTAACGGGTGACCGCGCCGTTCTTGTCGGTGAAGGACACCAGGCGGTGGAACCGGTCGAACTCGGGGCGTTCGACCTCGCCGTTCTGGTCGACCACCGCGGTGATGTGGTTGTGCTCGTCGTAGTGGTACCGGGTGCGCTGGCCGAGGCTGTCGGTGATGGTGGTGACCCGGCCGGGCAGGTCGTAGTCGAACGTCGCGTCGAGGTACCCGTCCAGACCCGCGCCGCGGACGACGCGTCCGTCCGCGCCGTATTCGTACGCGTAGCGGTAGCCGGTGCGATCGGTCCAGGCGACGATGCGGTCCTCGTCGTCGTAGTCGTACTGGTACGGCGCGCCGGTCGAGTTCACGATGCCGGACAGCCGGCCGCGCCGGTCGTAGCGGAACGACACGACCGGCACGTCTTCGCCTTGTTCTCCGCCGCTGAGCAGCCGGTACCCGGCGATGCGGAGACCTGCCGGGCCGTCGACGGTCTCGACGCCGATCCGGTAGCCGCCGGAATGCGTGACGGCGAGCGGACGGCCCGCTTCGTCGCGCAGGTAGTCGACGCGGTGTCCGCTGCGGTCCGACAGCGAGCTGATCTGCCACTCGCCGGGAGCCGAGGGGTGTGCGGCGAATCGGCGGGTCCATCCGGATTCCTGGTCGACCAGTACGTACGTTTCCGCGGCGGCGTCCCAGCTCAGCGGCCAGCGGGCGCCGAAACTCGGCAGCACCGGCGAGCCGTCGCGCGCGGGGTGGACGTAGCTGAGCACTTCCGCGTCCGCGCCGTAGTACCGGACGAAGTCGTCGGTCAGCTCCAGCCGCTGGTCCATTGTGGACGCCCAGCCGGGGCCGAACGACCGGCCGGCGTCGTAGCCGGAGGCGTACCCGCGGTTCAGCACCAGCGGCAGCAGCCCGGGCAGGTCGACGTCGGTGCCCGCGGTGATCATCTGGCCGGACACCGCGTCGACCGGGTCGCCGCCCTTGCCGTCGCAGCCGCCGGTGCCCTCGGACTTCTGCCCGCCCGCCGCCTCCGGATCGCGGCTGCCGGGTGCGGCCGGGTCGTGGCCGCCCGGCGGTGTGCCGTCCGGGACCGTGCCGCCCGGCTCCGGCGAGGAGGACGGGGTGGTGCCGTCGTGCGGGGCGCCGGGTTCGTGCGGGCCGCCGGGGTGGCCGGGTTCGGCCGACGAGACGTGCGTGCCGTCCCCGCCGGGGCGGCCGTGCAGTTCGGACATGACCTTCTTGACCGCAGCGAAGATCTCTTCGAGCTTCGACATCAGCGGCCGCAGTTTCTCGACCGAGTTGATCAGCTTCTTGACCAGCGCGCCGATCTTCTCGATCCACGCCGACACCTGCTCGACCACCTGCGCCACCACGACCGGGGTGCCGAGGCCCAGCGAGCAGACCTCCTCCAGCGCGTCCTGGATGAAGTCGCCGACCGCCTGGGTGATCATGTCCCGGACCATGGCGCGCACCGCCGCGGTGATGACGCCGACGACCTCCACCACGGTGCTGATCCCGCTCGCGCAGGTCGCGGCCGCGTTGAGGTGGTCGATCTTGTTCTTGACGTTCGCGCGGTAGGCGTCCGCGGCCTGCCCGCCCCAGTGCGCGGTGTCCTTCTGCACGCTGTCGCCGAGGTCCTTGGCCGCTTTCTCGACGGCCTTCGCGATGTTGCCCCAGGTCTGCGAGTACGCGGTGATCTGGTCAGCGTCGCCCGCGAGCTGGTTCAGCGCGTCCTGCAGCGGTTTGACGTGTTCGATCAGCCAGTTGAGGCCGTAGGAGATGAGCGTGCCGACCGGGTTCATCGCGATGGTCAGCAGGTCCATCGCGGTGCCGAGCGCGGCGATGCCGCCTTCGATCCACGAACCGGACTTGATGCCGTCGTACGCGCCGATCGCGTCGTCGAGGACGTTGACGCCGGTGTGCCAGGTGGTCGAGTCCTGTTTGCCGGCGACCAGCGGATTGCTCACGGCAGGTCCTTGCCGAGGCTGCTGATCCGCTGCGAATGCGCCTGTTCGGCGTCCTGATAGGTCTTCGCGGCCTGCTGGATCGACTGGGACAGCGTGCCCATGGCCTGCTGCGCGGCGCCGAGGGTGAGCAGGCCCGGCGCGCTGACCGCGAGCACCATCGGCACGAACAGCGGGCCGCAGATCAGGCCGTAGGCCTGCACGCCCATGGTGACCTGCTCGGCCGCGGCCAGCGCCTGGCCGAGGGTCTGGCCGACCTGCTCGACCGCTTTCGCGTGCGTGAGCAATTCGTCCGGGCGGACCTGATAGCCGCCGTTCGCCGCGCCGTCCGGCATCGTCGCCTCCCCCAGTCCCGGCTATTCGCGGATCATGACCGGGCCGCCGAAGCCCTCGTCGTTGTCGTCGTCATCGCCGGGCGGGGCCGGACGCCGCGGCGCCGGCGGCGGCGGCTCGGCAGGCCGCGGGGTCTCCGGTTCGTCGTCGAGCCGGCCGATCCGGCTGTCCGGAGGCGGCGGCGCTTCGTCCGGCTCGGGTTCGGGTTCGGGGAATTTCGCCCGGTAGCTGCCGACGATCGTGTCGCGGGTCCGCGGATCGTCGCCGATGGTGTCCGCCATGACCTCGCCCAGCCGGTCCGGCAGTTTCGCCTGCGCGGCGCGCAGCGCGGTCAGCACGGCCTTCGCGACCTGATCGCCGGACATCTCCCGCACGCGGTCGGTGATCCGCAGGTCGGCGACATTGCCGGCGGAGTCCACCGTGACCGTGGCGGTGCCGTCCTTGCTGGCCGCCGACACCGAGACCTGTTCGACGGCCTGCTGCATCGCGCGGTACCGCTCGGCTTTCCGCTTGGTCTGCGCGACCAAGTCGTCGATCCGGGCTTCCGCATTGTCCGATAATGGATCGCTCATCCGGTTTTGTGCTCCCCCATCGCCGGGTCTGTACGAGGAAACCACCGAAGCCGGAGCGAAAGGGGGCAGACCTTCCGGAATTACGCCGAATGGCGCACGACGGCAACTGATCGATGGTCGGCGGGCCCGGTTCGGGAGCGGGTGCGGCAAGAGCACAAAGCGGATTTTTCCGGCAGAGAAACGTCATCCGCGGCCGGAGTCGTTCCGGCCGGGTTTCGTCCACAGTGGACTCAGCGTGGGCTCCGGCGGCACGGGCGAGTCGGCTCCGGTCCCCCGGCGCCGGTTCTTCCACCACGGCTACAACGAAAATCGTGCGGGCGATCCTACGGTCCGAGCATGTCTGACAGCTGGCCGCGGCCCGGGCGCGGCACCGCGCCGGAGCGGGTCGTGGTGCTCGGCGGGACCGGGTTCCTCGGCCGGAACCTGTGCGTCTCGCTGACCGCCGCCGGGTACGCGGTCACCGCGGTCGCGCGGCGGCCGCCCGCTGTTTCGCTCGGCTGCCGGTTCCGCCCGTTCGACGTCGTCGTCGGCGGAGCGGCCGGGCTGGCGCGGCTGCTCGCCGACGAACGCGCGACTGTGCTGGTCAACGCGGCCGGAGCGGTCTGGCGCGGCTCGGACTCGGACCTGACGAAGGCGAACGTCGAGTTGGTCGGCACCGTCCTCGAAGCGCTCGCGTCGTGCCCGGCCGCGCCGCGGTTGATTCAGCTCGGCACGGTCTACGAATACGGGAATCCTGCCGGGCCGGCCGAACTGCGCGAGTCCTCGCCCGCGGCGCCGGTGAACCATTACGGACGCGGCAAGCTGCTTGCCACCGAGGCGGTGCTGGCCAGTCGGGCACGGGCGGTCGTGCTGCGGCTCAGCACCTCGGTCGGGCCCGGGATGCCGCCGGAAAGCCTGCTCGGAATGACGGTCCGGCAGCTCGCGGACGGCGCCGCGGTGATCGAGCTTCCGGCGCTCCGCGGCCGGGGCGACTTCCTCGACGTGCGGGACGTCGGCGCCGCGGTGCTCGCCGCGGTGCGCACGCCGGCGGCATCCGGCGTGTTCAACATCGCGCGCGGCGAGCTCGTCCCGGTCGCCGACGTGGTGCGGCAGCTGATCCGCCTCAGCGGGGTCCCGGCGACGGTGGCCGACCGCGGCGGCGGGCAGTCGCGGCGGGCGGCGGGGTTCGAGGCCCGGCGGATCGTGCCGGACGCCGCGAAGCAGGTGCTCGGCTGGGAGCCGCGCCGGTCGCTGACCGAGGCGCTGCGCTCTCTGTGGCAGGAAACCAGCTCTGAACGGAGACGGCAGGCATGAACGACCCGGCAACGCAGTCCATTCTGGAACAGACGCGGAAGCTGCACCGCAGCCGCCGCACCGACGGGGCGTTCGTGCCCGGGGTCACGCCGATCCTGGCGTCCGGCGCGGTGCTCGACGAGGACGACCGCGCGGCGATCGTGGCCGAGGCGCTGGAACTGCACATCGCCTCCGGGGACACCGCGTTGCGGTTCGAGCGGGAGTTCGCCCGCGCGCTCACTCTGCGCAAGGCGCATCTGACGAATTCCGGGTCGTCGGCGAACCTGCTCGCGCTGAGCACGCTGACCTCGCCCAAGCTCGGGGAGCGCCGGCTGCGGCCGGGCGACGAGGTGATCACCGTCGCCGCGGGGTTCCCGACCACCGTCAACCCGATCCTGCAGAACGGCCTCACCCCGGTCTTCGTGGACGTGGACCTCGCCACCTGCAACACGACCGCGGACCGCGTCGCGGCCGCGATCGGCCCGCGCACCAAGGCGATCATGCTGGCGCACGCGCTCGGGAACCCGTTCCCGGCCGCCGAAATCGCCCAGCTCGCCACCGACCACGACCTGTTCCTGATCGAGGACAACTGCGACGCCGTGTGGTCGACCTACCAGGACCGCTACACCGGCACCTTCGGCGACCTGGCCACCGTCAGCTTCTACCCCGCGCACCACCTGACGATGGGCGAGGGCGGCTGCCTGCTCACCGACAACCTGGCGCTGGCCAAGATCGCGGAGTCCTTCCGGGACTGGGGCCGCGACTGCTGGTGCCCGCCGGGCGAGGACAACAAGTGCCTGAAGCGGTTCGACCACCGGATGGCCGAGCTGCCGCACGGCTACGACCACAAGTACATCTTCTCCCACGTGGGCTACAACCTGAAGACCACCGACATCCAGGCCGGGCTGGGGCTGAGCCAGCTGCGCAAGCTGGCCGATTTCGTCGCGGCCCGCAAGCGGAACTGGCGGCGGCTGCGCGCCGAACTCGACGGGCTGCCGTGGCTGCTGCTGCCGGAGCCGACCCCGGGCAGCGACCCGAGCTGGTTCGGTTTCGTGATCACGGTCGACCCGGCGGCCCCGTTCGCCCGGCGGGAGCTGGTGCGGTTCCTGGATTCCCGCCGCATCGGCACCCGGCTGCTGTTCGCCGGGAACCTCACCCGGCAGCCCGCCTACCAGGACCAGCGGTACCGGATCGCCGCGGATCTGCGCAACAGCGACGTGATCACCGAGCAGTCGTTCTGGATCGGGGTCTATCCGGGGGTGACCGGCGAGATGATCGACTACATGGTCGCCTCGATCAGCGAATTCGTCACCGGGCGCCGCGGCTAGCGACCGGCCCGCACCGAAGGAGACCTGCTGATGAGAGTGCTGGCCCTGCCGTCCCCGTCCGCGGCGACGCACATCATGGCCATGGTGCCGCTGATGTGGGCGCTGCGGGCGGCCGGGCACGAGGTGCTGTTCGCGGGCACGCCGGACATCGCCGGCTCGGCGCACGCCGCCGGGTTCAGCTTCGCCGCGCTGGGGTCGTCGGAGAACTTCAACCGGGACCTCTACGTCGACCCCGGCGACCGGTTCCCGGTCGAGGAGTGGAAACACCGGGAAACCACGCGGTACGGCCGGTTCCTGGTGGAAATGCTCGCGGATCTGCACGCGGACTACGCGGACGCGGCGCTGCCGGACTACGAGCGCTTCGCCCGCGAGTGGCAGCCGGACCTGCTGCTGCCCGACTCGACCGCGCTGATCGGCCGGGTGCTCGGCGGCGTGCTCGGCGTCCCGGTCGCCACCCACCGGTACGGCGTCGACGCCACCGGCCCGGTCTATCACGACAAGGCGAGGTGGGACCTCGCCCCGCTGTGCGACCGGCTCGGCCTCGCCGGGCTGCCCGATTCCGATCTCGTCCTCGACCCCTGCCCGCCGAGCCTGCAATCGCGGGAGGCGAGTCCCGGCCTGCGAATGCGGTACGTGCCGTTCAACGGGGCCGGCACCGTCGCCGACTGGGCGCTGCGCCCGTCGCCGCGCAAGCGCGTCTGCATCTGCTTCGGCAAGACGCTGCTCTCGATCTGCGGGCCGCGGCCGCTGGTGCGAGTGGCCGAAGCGCTCGCCGGCCTCGACGACGTCGAGGTGGTTCTCGCCGTCAGCAAGTCCGACGTCGGCTTGATCGGCGAGCTGCCGCCGCACTGGCGGGTCGTCGAGCTCATGCCGCTCACCCTGTTCCTGCCCGGCTGCGACCTTTTGATCGCGCTCGGCGGAAGCGGCGCCGCGCTGTCCGCCGCGGCGCTCGGAGTCCCGCAGCTCGTGCTGCCGCAGGTGTTCGACCACTTCGACTGCGCGAGCCGGATCCAGGAAGCGGGGGCGGGCCTGTCGATCGACACCCGGGCGGCGCAAGCGGACATCGGCGGGATCCGGGACGCGATCAGCACGATCCTCGGCGACCCGTCGTACGCGGCCGCCGCGCGGCGGGTGCGGGAGGAGAACGAGGCGGGCCTGACCCCCGCGGAGGTGGTGCCGGTGCTGGAACAGCTGGCAGCGGACCGGCGCTCCGGCGAGCACCGCGTCGCCCGGCCCCGGGCAGGCGCCCCGAGTTGACTCGTCATAAAAAGACTAGTATCTTCATGGCTATCGGGCCTCCCGGCCGGTAGCCGGTCTTCGCCGCGCTGAGGACGCCCGCCGGGAATCGAGCCCGGCTGCCGGCGCTGTGCCGCCGGTCGACGACAGCGAAAACTATTCAGAGGGTGAGACGCATGGCAGACGAGGAACGCGTTCCGGTCCTGGTGGTGGGGGGTGGCCTGGTCGGGCTGGCCACCACGTTGTTCCTGGCCGAGCAGGGGGTGCGCACCCTGCTGGTCGACCGGCACCCGGGCGCGTCGATCCAGGGCCGGGCCCGCGGGATCAACCAGCGGACGATGGAGATCTACCGGGCGCTGGGCCTGGAAACCGCCATCCGCGAGGCGGGCAAGCCGTTCGAGGACGACTGGGGCGTCGCCCGGTGCGAGACGCTGGCGGGCGAGTGGCACTGGCTGTTCGACGACGACGCGCCGCGGATCTGGCCCGCGCTCAGCCCGGGCGAGTTCTGCCAGGCCGACCAGAACGCGGTGGAGCCGATCCTGATCTCCGCGGCCCGGGAAAAGGGTGCGGAGCACCGGTTCAACACCGAACTGGTCTCCATCGTCACCGACGACAACGGTGCGACCGCGGTCATCCGCGACCGCGCGACCGGCGTCGAGGAGACCGTCCTCGCGGACTACGTCGTCGCGGCGGACGGGCACCGCAGCCCGATCCGCGAGCAGCTCGGCATCCACCGCACCGGGCCCGGCGTGGTCCAGCACTCGGTGAGCATCGTCTTCCGCGCCGACCTCTCGGAGTTCGTGCCGCGGCCGGCGCTGTTCTGGATCATCGTGAACGAGAAGGTCGGCGGCGGCCTGGTCACCACGGCGGAGCCGAACCGCTGGGGCATGAGCGTCGGCTACGACCCGGCGGCGGGCCAGTCGCCCGCGGACTTCACCGTCGAGCGCTGCGTCGCCGACGTGCGGAACGCGATCGGCCGGGACGACCTCGAGGTCGAGATCGAGGACGTGGCGGCCTGGGAGCAGGCCATCGGCCTCGCCGACCAGTACCGCAGCGGCCGGGTCTTCCTCGCCGGCGACGCCGCGCACGTGTGGCCGCCCGCGGGCGCGATGGGCGCGAACACCGGCGTCCAGGACGGGTACAACCTGGCCTGGAAGATCGCCGGCGTGGTCAAGGGCTGGGCGGGCGAGGGCCTGCTCGACACCTACCACACCGAGCGGCACACGCTCGCCGTGGAGCTGTCGGACCTCGTCGTGAACCGGCAGATGCAGCGCAACAGCGCGGAAATCGAGGACGACACCACCGACGACCAGCTGTGGACGCTGGGCCAGCGCTACTGGTCCTCGGCGGTGCTCGGGGCCAAGCACGACTCGGTCTTCGGCGACACGCTGGGCAAGACGGCCGAGCCGGGCCTGCGCGCCCCGCACCTGTGGGTCGAGCGGGACGGCGAGCAGATCTCCACCCACGACCTGTTCGGCCGCGGGTTCGTCCTGTTCACCGGGACCGACGGCACCGGCTGGTCCGAAGCCGCGGCCGCGGTCTCGGAGCGGCTTTCCTGCCCGGTCAAGGCTTTCCGCATCGGGTCCGCGGAGGCCGGGGCCGACCTGGTCGACGTCGACAAGGTCTGGGAGCAGCACTACCCGCTCGGCGCGGGCGGCGCGGCGCTGATCCGCCCGGACGGGTATGTCGCGTGGCTGAGCCAGACCGGCGACCAGCCGGCGGCGGCTCTGTCCGGCGCGCTGGAGCGGGTCCTGCAGACCCGCTGAGCGGCAGCGGAAACCGGCCCGGCGGGCGGACTCGGGCAGTCCTCCCGCCGGGCTTTTCGCGTGCCCGCCGCACGTGTGGCTTACGAGTCCTTTATGGACTGAACGTTCCAGCCGAGCTCCAGCGGCGGTCGAGCCGCCCCGAACACTGTTGGTGCAGCACAGCATGTCTTGCCGAGAGCAGCAGTCCGACCTGATGAGGATGGGGCGATGGTGCAGACGACTTCGGGGGCGGGAACCCGCCTGCGCACGTTCGAGCGCGCGGTGTCGGTCCGGATCGCAGAGTCCGCGCTCGCCTTGAGCGGCGTCCTCGACCTGGAGCAGCTGCACGGCTGGCTGGCCGCGCGCAAGCGCCAGGAGGTGTTCGACGTCCGGCGCGTCGCGTTCGACGAGATGCGGAAGTGGTCGAGGGCAAGCGAAACCGGGAACTACGCGCACGAGAGCGGCAAGTTCTTCAGCGTCGAAGGGCTGTCGGTCGCGGTGTCCGGCGGCCCGGTGAAGGAATGGTCGCAGCCGATCCTCAACCAGCCGGAGGTCGGCATCCTGGGAATCCTGGTCAAGGAGTTCGACGGGGTGCTGCACTGCCTGATGCAGGCGAAGATGGAACCGGGCAACGCGGGCGGGGTGCAGCTGTCGCCGACCGTGCAGGCGACCAGGAGCAACTACACCCAGGTCCACAAAGGACGGACGGTGCCCTATCTCGAGTACTTCCGGGACACCGGCGGGCACCGGGTGCTCGCCGACGTGCTGCAGTCCGAGCAGGGTTCGTGGTTCTACCGCAAGCGCAACCGCAACATGGTCGTCGAGGTCTCCTCGGACGTCGAGGTGCTCGACGGGTTCTGCTGGATCACCGTCGGCCAGCTGCACCGCCTGCTCGCCGAATACGACGTGATCAACATGGACACCCGCACGGTGCTGTCCTGCCTGCCGTTCTCCGCGGCGGGCATCGCCTCGCTCTTCAGCTTCGGCGGGGACGATTTCCAGTCCTCGGTCATCCGCTCGCTGTCCGAGGACAACGGGAGCCTGCACAGCGCGGGCGACGTCCTCAGCTGGATCACCGAATGCCGGGTCGGCAACGACGTCGCGACGAAGCTGATCCCGCTCGCCGAAACGACGGGCTGGCGGCTCGGCGACGACGTCATCGAGCACGAGACCGGGGCCTTCTTCGACGTCATCGCGGTCGAAGTGAGCGCGGGCAACCGGGAGGTGCACGGCTGGTGCCAGCCGATGATCTCGCCGCACGGGACCGGTCTCGTCGCCGTCCTCGTCAAGCGGATCAGCGGGGTCCTGCACGTGCTCGTCAACGCCCGCGTGGAACCGGGCTACCTGGACGTGATCGAGCTCGCGCCGACAGTCCAGTGCGCCCCGGAGAACTACGAGCACCTCCCGCCGGAAGCCCGCCCGGCCTATCTCGACGACGTGCTGGAGGCGCCGCCGGACGCGATCCGGTACGACACGGTCCTTTCCGAGGAGGGCGGCCGCTTTTTCCAGGCGCAGAACCGCTATCTCGTGATCGAGGTCGGCGACGACGAACACGAGGACGTGCGCCAGGACTTCCGCTGGCTGACCGTGCACCAGCTGACCGCGCTGATCCGGCACAGCCACTACGTGAACGTCCAGGCCCGCAGCCTGGTTTCCTGCCTGCACAGCCTTTCCTTCGCCGCGCCGGGCGGCCTCGGATGACCAGACAGGAAACACTCGCCGGCTCCGGCGAGCCCCCGGTCCGGCTCGGCGTGCTCGGCGCGTCCTCGGTCGCCCGGCGCCGGACGCTGCCCGCCGCGCTCGCCGCCCCGAACGTCGTGCTCGCCGCGGTCGCCAGCCGGGACCGGGAAAAAGCGGAGCGGCTGGCCGCCGAATTCGGCTGCCGGGCGGCGAAAGACTACGACGCGGTGCTCGCCAGCCCGGACGTCGACGCGGTGTACCTGCCGCTGCCCGCCGCACTGCACCGCCGCTGGACGCTCGCCGCGCTGGCCGCGGGCAAGCACGTGCTCGTGGAGAAGCCGATGGCGACCGATGTCGCCGAAACCGCCGAACTGCTGGCCGCCGCCGCGAGCCGGGGCCTGGTGATCCGCCAGAACCTCACGTACCCGCATCACGGCCAGCACGCCGCGGTGCGCGATCTGGTGCGCGCGGGCCGGATCGGCTCGCTGGTGGAGTTCCAGAGCGCGTTCTGCATTCCTTCGCTGCCCGCCGCCGACATCCGCCATCGCCCGGAGCTCGGCGGAGGCGCGCTGCTCGACGTCGGCGTGTACCCGATCAGCGCGGCGAGGTTCTTCCTCGGCGACGATCTCGAGGTGGCCGGAGCCGTCCTGCGCTGGGACGACGAGTACGGCGTCGACGCGGGCGGATCCGTCCTGCTCCGGTCCGCCGGCGGCCGGACCGCGACGTTGAGCTTCGGCTTCGAGCACGGTTACGGCGCCCGATACCTGCTGTGGGGCGGCAGCGGCCGGATCAGCGTCGACCGCGTCTTCACCCCGCCCGAATGGCTGCGGCCGGTGGTGCGCGTCGAAGAACAGGACCGGGTCGAGGAAATCGTGCTGCCCGCCGATCACCAGTTCCGGAACTCGTTGTCCGCCTTCGCCGACGCGGTGCTCGCGACCCGGCGCACCGGTGCGGATCCGGAGCGGGAGGCCCACGCCGCCTCCGCGCTGGGACTGGCCCAGCTGCTCGCGGACATCGCGGCCAAGGCTCAGCGGGTTCCCGCGACCCGGGGTGCGTGATGGAGATCGTCGGCAACGGGTTTGTCGCACGCGGCCTCGCTTCGCTGGCTTCCCGCCACCCCCGGGTGACTGTGCTCGCCGCCGGGGTGTCCAGCACCCAGGCCGCGGGCAAGACAGAGTTCGACCGCGAGGCCGAGCTCGTCACCGAGGTCCTCGGCCGCTGCCGCCGCCAGGGCGCCGCGGTCGTCTTCCTGTCGACCGCGTCGCAGGCGATGTACGGCTCGACCGACGTCCCGGCCGCCGAACACCGGCCGGTCTTCCCGGAATCGCCGTACGGCAAGCACAAATACGCGCTGGAGCGCCGGGTGATGGACTTCCCGGTGTCCTGGCTGGTGTTGCGGCTGAGCCATCTGGTCGGCGACGGCCAGCGAGCGCACCAGCTGCTGCCGAACCTCATCCAGCAGATCCGGTCCGGGACCGTCCGGCTGCGCCAGGGCGCGCACCGGGACCTGATCGACATCGCGGACCTGCGCTGCGCGCTGGACCACCTGCTGGAGAAGGAGATCACCGGCGAGGTGGTCAACGTCGCGTCCGGGCAGCCGAACCGCGTGGAGCACATCGTGCAGGGCATCGAGGACCGGCTCGGCATCACCGCGCGACGGCTCGTCATTCCCGGACCGCCCGCCCGGACCGTGGTGTCGACGGAAAAACTGTGCAGCCTCGTGCCGCAGATCTACTCGCGGATCTCCCGCGACCGCTACGCCGAAAGCCTGCTCGACCGTTACGTCCCTTGCTACTAGCCGTTCCGCGAACAGACAGGAGTGACGAAATGCGCGTGCTGTTCACGGTTTCCAGCTGGCGGAGCCACTATTTCCCGATGGTGCCGCTCGGCTGGGCGCTGCAGGCCGCCGGGCACGAGGTGCGGGTCGCCTGCGCCCCTTCGGAAAGCACGCACGTGACGCGGGCCGGACTAGTCCCGGTGCCGATCCTCGCCGGGACCGAGCAGCTCCTGCACGCCCGCTGGCTGAACGCGGTGCAGGCCCGGGGCGGTCAGTGGCGCTACGCCTCCCCGCCGCCGCACCCGGAAACCGGGGAAGAGGTGAACGACCTCGACGAGATCGACCTGGCCGGGATCACCGCCCGGCTGCGCGCGGACGGCGCGGCGGCGGCCGAACGGAGCGCGGACAGCGTGGTGGCCTTCGCCCGGGACTGGCGTCCCGCGCTGGTCGTGCACGATCCGGTCAGCTTCGAGGGACCGCTGGCCGGCCGGGTGCTGGACGTGCCTTCGGTCAACCATCTCTGGGGCCCGATCGGCCCGGAGGAGATGGTCCTCGCCTTCGCCGGGCTCGACGAGACCGCGAGCATCCACGACCTGGTCCAGTTCGACGGCGAGTACGTCCTCAACCGCCCGCTGACCGACGCGCTGGCCAGGTTCGGGCTCCCGGAAACCCCGTCCGGGCCCGGTTACGTCCTGGACCCGTGCCCGGCGAGCACCGAGCCGGGCCTCACCGCCGTCCGCCTCCCGATCCGCTATCTGCCCTACAACGGACCCGGGGAGGAACCGGACTGGCTGCCGGAGCTGACCCCTGACCGGCAGCGGATCTGCGTGATCTGGGGCAACTCGTCGCGGCAGATCTTCGGCAGCCGCGCGCTCGCGGTCCCCCCGGTCGTCCGGGCGCTGGCCGAGACCGGGGCCGAGGTGCTGGTCGCCGCCAACGCCGCGGACCTGGCCGAGCTCGGCCCGCTGCCGCCGGGGGTGCGGCCGATGGAGAACGTGCCGCTGCACCTGGTACTGCCGCGCTGCGACCTCCTCGTCCACCACGGCGGCGCCGGTTCGGTGATGACCGCGCTCGCGACCGGCGTTCCGCAGCTGGCCATCCCCCACGGACTCGACCAGCACGTGATCGCGCGGCGGGTGGAGGCCGCGGGCGTCGGCCGGAACATCGCCGCGTACGAGGCGAACGAGAACGACATCGGCAAAGCCGCGCTGGAGATCCTGGCCGACCCCGCGTACCTCCGGAACGCGGCCGAGGCGAGCAGGCAACTGCGGGAACGACCCGCCCCGAGCGAGGCGGTCGGGGCACTGGAAGACCTGGCGAACCACGGAACCACGACGACGCACGGAAAGAGCTGAGCATGACCGCCGAACGAACCCGCACCGAGGCCGTGACCCACACCCTGCCGAACGGGAAACAGGTGGACTGCTTCGACGAGGTCGAGGCACGGATCCTCTGGGAGGAGATCGACGGCGACACCCCGTACACCGAGGCGGTCGCGGGAGTCCGGCCGGACGAGGTCGTGCTCGACGTCGGCGCGCACGTCGGACTGGCGTCGCTGTGTTTCGCCGAACTCGCCCCCGGTTCCCGGATCATCGCCTTCGAGCCGGCCGCCCGCACCTTTTCGTGCCTGGAAACGAATTTCGCCCGGAACGTGCCGGGCGGCACCGCGTTGCGGCTCGCGGTCGCGGCCGAGCCCGGCGAGGCCGAGTTCGTGTACCACCCGCACGCCGCCTCGAAATCGACCCTGCACACCGATCAGGCCGAGGAGGACCTCAACCTCGAGGCGTACCTGACCAACGTCGGCTTCGACGAGGCCGCGAAACCGCTGGTGCGGGAGATGCACAACGTCCGCGAGACCGAGACCGTCCAGGTGGTGACGCTGAGTTCGGTGTTCGACGAGTACGGGATCGACCGGGTCGGCCTGCTGAAGATCGACGTCGAACGGGCCGAACTGGAAGTGCTCGACGGGGTGCGGGACGACCTGTGGCCGCGGATCCGCCGGGTACTGGCCGAGGTGCACGACCTCAACGGCAGCCTCGGCGAGACGGTGGCCCGGCTGGCGGGCCGCGGTTTCGACGTCCGCGTCCGGCAGGCGCCGGTGTTCGCGGGCGGGACGGTCTACGTCGTGCTGGCGACGAGGGACTGAACCTTATTCGCGCGAAAGGGGCGGCCGCGGGAATTCCGCGGCCGCCCCATGCTTGTCGCGACAAGGTCAGCTGACGCCGGTGCCTTCGTAGGCCCCGATGTTCAGCTTGCTGGTGATCGGGTTGCCGAAGAAGTCCTTGCCGCCGTTGTCGGTCACCGGCGCGCCGTGGTCGATCGCCGGCGAGGTCTGGTGGAGCTGGTAGCCGGTCGCGGTCGCCATCGAGGTCGCGGTGCCGGGGCTGAGCAGCCCCGGGTCGCCGAGAATCGAGGTCGGGTCGGCGAGCGGGGCCCCGGAGACCTGGTAGAAGACGTTCTTCAGGTACTTGCCGGTGGTGTCGCTGACGCTGGAATTGCCGGGCTGGCCGTAGAAGATGTTGTTGGTGAAGCTGACCCCCATCGTGCTGGTGCTGATGTTCGTGACCAGCCGGGGACTGGCCGGGGCGTAAAAGACGTTGTTGTAGATCTGGGTGTTCGACGCGTCGCCGCAGGAGATGGTGATCGTGCTGGTGTAGGGCCCGTCCGTGCCCGCCGCGTCGTTCTGGCTGAGGTTGTACCGGGCGATGCCGTTCGCGGACTTCACGTCGTTGCCGGAGCACTCCAGCAGGAAGCCGCCCTTGTTGTCGTGCGAGAAGTTGTATTCGATGACCGTGTCGATGTTCGCGTCGTCCAGGCTGAACGCCATCGCCTGGCCCTTGCCGTTCGACACGTCGTTGTACCGGATCCGGGTGCCGGTGGCGTTCCAGCCGTACGCGCCCGCACTGTCCTGAGTGGACCGTTCGTTGAACCCGTTGATGACGTTGTGCTCCATGATCGCGCCGGAGCCGTTGAACACCACCATGCCCTCGCCGCCGATGTCCCGCACGGTGTTCCCCGAGAACCGCACGTTCGTCATCGGCACCAGCGGCGAACCGGTCCAGGTGGACAGCATGCCGATGCCGATCCGGTCGACGTGCTGGACGGTGTTGCCGGTGACGGCGACGTCGTCGAACCGGGTCGGGGTCGCGGAGCCGGTCGCGTAGAACACCACCCCGCCGCTGGGCGGGAACCGGCAGTCGCATCCGTTGACGTCGTGGACGTCCACATTGGAGATCACGTAGTGGCTGCCGACGCCGTAGTCCTCGAGCAGCGCGTAGATGCCCGCGCGCTGCTGGTTCGCGGCGGGCGCCGGGCCGGTGTTCGTGATGTCGAGGTCGCGCAGTTCCCAGCCCGCGACGTTGTGCAGATAGATCGCGCTGGCCCCGCCGTTGCCGTCGATGCGGGGTTTGGCCCCGGAGCCGAACTTGCCGACCTTGATCGGAGCCTTCGCCGTTCCGGAGCCGCTGGGCGCGAAGGTCCCGGTGCAGGTGACCCCGGACTTGAAGAGGACGGTGTCCCCGGGCAGGAACTTCGCGGTGTTGGCTTTGGACAGCTTCCATGCCTGGTCAGGACTGGTGCCGGGCCCCACGTCGAGGCCGCGTGCGCAGTCGACGTAGTACGTGCGCGGTGTCTTGGGCGCGGCGGCTTCGGCCGGGGCCGCGGCAAGTCCCGCGCCGAGAACGAGCGAGGCCGCGGCGGCCAGGACCTTGGCCGCGACGGCTCGTTTTCCGTGCATGAATGTTCCCCCACTGTTCGATTCGTGCTTTTTGTGCTTCTCCAGCTAATGGCGTACTCCGACAGGGGTTTCGTCACCCTCGGTCAGATAACTGAACATCCTTTTAGCCCCGCCGGATGAACTTCCCCAGAGCTAGTCGCCGGCGAGTAACGCTGAGTCTAATGACGCACACCGGGCATGTCCATCAAAGGAATAACTAACTCATAACTATAGACAAGATAACTGGCGCTTTCGTTTCGCTGCGCACACGCCTTGCTACCTAATATATTGCAGAGATAACTAACGTTATTCTGATTAACACTACTATGACTAGGTGAGTGTCGATGGCGAGTGAGCTGCAGCGGGTGCCGGTCCTGATCGTCGGCGGGGGCCTCGCCGGCCTCGCTGCGTCGGTTTTCCTGACCCGCCACGGGGTGCGGTCGGTGCTGGTGGAACGGCGGCCCGGGGTGCGCCCGCCGGGCGGCGGCTCCGGCATCGACCAGCGGACCATGGAGATCTGCCGCGCACTGGGGCTCGAAGAGGAGATCCGGGGGACGGTCCGCCGCGGCGCGTCGCCCGGCCCCGGATGGTGGCCGGATCTGTGCCCGTGCGATGTCCACGAGGGCGACCGGCACGCGCTCGAGCCGGTTCTGCTCGAGGCGGCCCGCCGGCCGGGAGCCGTGATCCGGTTCGGCGCCGAGCTCGTGTCGATCGCCACCGACTCCGCCGGGGCCGACGCGGCGCTGTTCGACCGGGCCACCGGCCGGACCGACGTCGTCCGGGCGGACTACGTGATCGCGGCGGAGGGCACGGGAGGCCGGGTCGCGGCCAGCCTGCTCGTCCGCCCGCCCGGGCGGACTGCCGCTCCGGAGAACGAAGCAAGGTACGCGGGCGAGCCGATCTCGGCGCCACGCCGGGCCGGGACGCGGCGGTACCTGTCCGGCACCGCCGAGACGTTCCGGATCGGGCGGGTGTTCCTGGTGGGAGACAGCGCGCGCTGGTGGCCCGGAGCCGACGCGCTCGGCGCCGGCCTCGCGGTCCAGGAAGCGCACAACCTGGCGTGGAAGCTCGCCGGGGTGATCCAGGGCTGGGCCGGGTCCGGTCTGCTCGACAGCTACGAAGCCGAACGTCGTCCGGTCGCGCTGGAATTGGAGAAGCGGTGGGTGCCCGGCAGCGCGCGGATGCCGTCGGACGAGGCGGAGGACCAGGTGCTGACGCTGGGGCAGCAGTACCCGGCGGGCGCGCTCGTCGGGAACCGGCCGGACTCGGTGTTCGAGGACCGGTTCTCGGTGCGGGCCCGCCCGGGGACGCGGGCCCCGCACCTGTGGCTGGAACGGGCCGGGTCCCGGCTGTCCTCCCACGACCTGTTCGACGGTTCGTTCGTCCTGCTGGCCGGGAGCGACGGGGCGGAGTGGACCGCGGCGGCGCGCCGGGTCGCCCGCCGCACGTCGGTGCCGCTGCGCGCGTACCGGCTCGGCCGCGGCCCGGCGGAAACGGAGCTGAAGGATCTCGACGGCTGGGGATCGGCCCGCTATCCGATCGGCGACGGCGGCGCGGTGCTGATCCGTCCGGACGGGTACGTCGGCTGGCTCACCGAAACCGCGCCCGCGTCGCCGGAACTCGCGCTGGCCGGGGTGCTCGGCGAGCTGTTGCGGTGAGCGGTCCCGGCCCGTCCGCCGTTCGGGGGCGGGCCGGGACCGGCGTCAGGGTTTGCGGCAGATGACGAGCGTGTCGTACGCGCCGAGCGGCTGCTCGGTGATGTCCCGGCAGCCCGCCGCGGCGGCGTGCTCCTTCACCTCGGTCACCGGGTACTCGGAGCCGCCGTCGGTGACCAGCAGCATGTCGAGGCTGATCACGAGGTTCTCGACGTGGGCGGGCTCGTCGTCCAGCATGCGGTCGTAGACGAGCAGCGCCCCGCCCGGCTCGACCGCGGCGTACGCCTTGGCCACGAGTTCCTTGCGCTGGGCGGGATCCCAGTCGTGCAGGACGTGCCCGAGGTTGACCAGGTGCGCGGTCGGCAGCGGGTCCTCGAAGAAATTGCCGCCGCGGAACGAGGCCCGGCCGGTCAGTCCGGTCTCGGCCATCAACTCGGCGAAGAACGGCTCCATCTGGGGCAGGTCGAAGACCGTCCCGGTGATCCCGGGGTTGGCGCCGAGCACTTTGGACAGCAGGTTCCCCCGGCACCCGCCGACGTCGAGGACGGTGCGGTGCCGGGCGAAGTCGTACGCGGCGACCAACTGCGGGCCGAGCACCTGGGTCAGCCCGTCCATCATCCCGATGAACTGGCGCAGCAGCCGGGGATCGGCGACCACCTGGTCGAAGTTGCCCACCGCCTGCGGCCGCCCGGTGCGCAGCGCCTCGGCCAGCTTGCCCCAGGCCGGGTACAGGTTGCGGTCGGACCGGAGCAGGAACCCGCCGATGTAGTCGTCGGTGCCGCGGATCAGGTACTTCGCCGCCGAGGGCGTGTTGGCGAACCGGCCGTCCTCGAAGTCCAGCAGGCCGAGCGCGGCGAGCAGGTGCAGCAGGTCGGACAGTCCGCGCCCGGCGACGTCGAGCCGGGTGCGGATTTCTTCGGCGGTGCCGGGATTGTCCTGCAGTACGCCGAAGAGGTCCAGGTCGACGGCGGTGAGCAGCGCCTTGGCGTCGGAGAATCGGTTGCCGAGGCGGACGATCTGCTCCGGACTGTCCAAAACGGACACTCCGGGGGCGGCGCTGGTGCTGGGCATGTGCGGGCTCCTCAGTGCTCGGTCGGATCGGGGTTCGGTTCAGCCGAAGGCGACCTTGGCCAGCTGGTCGAGCTGTCCGGGGTCGGCGGTGGTCGGGAAGAGGATCAGTTCATCGCAGCCGGCGGCGGCGTAGCTGTCGATCGTGTCGCGGAGCCGGGCTTCGTCGGAAAGCAAGCCCTTGGCCAGAAACTCGGCTTTCGGTCCGATGTAGGAGTAGTAGTCGCGCAGGTACTGGGCGCCGCGCGCGGAGTTCTCCTCGCCGAGGCCGACGTAGGTCATCGCGGCCATCCGCGGTTTCTCGGTGCGGCCGGCCGCGGCGAACGCGGTGTTGGCGCGCTCGACCAGCTCGGAGTAGGCCGATGCGCTGCCGCCCGGGGAAATCCAGCCGATGCCGTGCTTGGCCGCGCGGGCCAGTGCCGCCTCGGAGTGCCCGCCGATCCAGATCGGGATCCGGCCGCGTTCCGGTTTCGGGCCGATGCCCGGCACCGCGCCGCCGCCGGACCAGACCTGGCCCAATTCCTCGAGCAGCGCGTCCAGCCGGGCCCCGCGACGGCGGTAGGCGACGCCGGAGGCGGCGAAGTCGTCCTCCCGCCCGCCGGCCGCGACGCCGAGCACCAGCCGCCCGCCGCTGATCCGGTCGATGCTGGCGAGCTGTTTGGCCAGCACCGCGCCGCTCGGCCGGTACGCGGCGAGCAGGATCGTGCTGGCGAGCGTGATCCGCTCGGTCGCCGCGGCCGCCGCGGCCAGCGCGACCAGGCTGTCGTAGCTGTCGCAGACGAGCCGGTCGAGCACCGCCAGCGTGCTGAACCCCAGCTCCTCGGCCCGCCCGGCGAACTCGACGAGTTCCTTGCCCGCGGCGCCCGGCACCGTGCTGGGCAGCCCTACTCCGATGTCCATGCGCCCTTCCTTCCCGAAGTCGTGCCCCGGCCGCGGCCGGGTTTCCCGCTGGTCGTCCCGAGCCTGCCGAGGGCCGATCGGGCCGCGCTGGAGCCGAAATGGGGCAGCCGGTTCATCCGCTCCGCCGGGCAGGCAGGAGCCGGCAAAGCGCGGCGGCCAGAAGGAGAACACCGGCCTGCACCCACAGCGTCGTCGTGGTGGCGTCGGCGAACGCGCGCTGTTTCGCGCCGGTCAAGGCAGCGGCGACGGCCGGGCCGCGCAGCTCGGGAACACGGCAGGAATCCGGTGGCGCGAACGGGTTCGGCCCGGCCGTTTGATCGTGGACGCAGGTGCTGAACGCGGCCTGCGGCGTGCCGACCGGAGCGGACAGGTCTTGGCTGCCGCCGCGCGCCACGAGGGCGAAGAAGACGGCAGCCGCGACGCCGACGCCGACCGCGCCGGCGAACTGGAAGACCGCGGACAGGATGCCGCCCGCCGCTCCCGCGTCGCGTTCCGGCACGTCGCGGAGCTGGATGTTCACCAGCGTGCCGACGACCAGCGCCATGCCGGACCCGGAAACGAACAGCGCGGCGGACACCGCGAGCGGCGAGACCGCGGCGCCGGCGAGATCCACCAGCACGCTCAGCAAACCGACGCCGGCCGCCATCAAAACCGCCCCGGTGGCAACGGTTCCCCGGCCGAAGGACGGCACCCGCTTCGCGCCCCAGGTGCCGACGGCGACCAGTGCCACCGCGAAACCGACCAGGCCGGCCGCGGTCCGCATCGGCGTCCACCCGAGCGCGAGCTGCGTGAACCAGACCAGGACCAGGTTCACGGAAATGACCGAGGACAGCACCAGCATCGCGAGCAGACCGGCGGCGGAGAACGACCGCGACCGGAACAGGCTCGTCGGCAGGACCGCGTCCGGGCCCCGCTTCCGCTCGTACCGGATCAGCACCGCCAGCAGCGGCGGCACTGCTGCCAGCATGGCGAACAGCCACCACGGCCAGTGCGCTTCGCGGCCCTGCTGCAGCGGGACGACCGCCAGCGCGGTGACGACCGCGATCAGCACGATGCCGACCGGGTCGAGCGCGGGACGGCGATCCGGCCGGGACTCCCCGACCAGCGCCCGCGCGGCGACCGCGATCGCCGCCCCGATCGGCACGTTGACCAGGAAGATCGCCCGCCAGCCGAGGCCGAGCAGGTCCTGGGTGGCCAGGATCCCGCCGAGCAGCGGCGCGCCGATCTGGGCGAGATTGATCACCGCGCCGTAGATCAGGAACCCGGTCCCGCGTTGCTCCGGCCGGAACAGCACCTGCATCATCGCGAACACCTGCGGGGTCATCAACGCGCCGAAAGCCCCCTGCAGGAGCCGGGCGGCGATGAAGAGACCGGCGGTGGGGGCGGCGGCGCAACAGGCGGACAGCACGGTGAAACCGGTGACGCCGATCAGGAAAACCCGGCGCCGGCCGTAGCTGTCCCCCAGCCGGCCGCCGACCACCAGCACGATCGAGAAAGCCAGGACGTACGCGACGACGAACCACTGGCTCTGCGCGTAAGTGGCGCCGAGATCGCGCTGGATCACCGGCACCACGACGGTGACGATGCCGACGTCGAGCAGGTCCATGAACGAAGCGAACGCGAGCACGAACATGGCGAGGCCCGCGCGACGCGGGACAGCCGGGGCCGGGACGGTCGTCATGGCAGCCCTTCCAGGACTGGCACCCCGCGGTGCCGTGGAGAGCGGCGCGGCCCGGACCCCGGGCCGCGCCGCGGTCAGATGGCGAGGTCGACCTGGTAGTGGCGGAGCCACGCGTCGAACTGCAGCGCGGTCTCCACGTTGATCCGGCTCTGCCATTCGTGCGCCGAACCGGTCGGGTTCGCGGCCGTCTCCTTCGCGGCCTTCACGTCGAGCAGCGGCAGCACCGGCGACGACGGGTCGGCAAGCACGTCGGCGAGTTCGCGGTGCAGGGCCTCGGTGTAGGCCGGGTCCTGGGTGACCGGCCACGGGCTCTTCCGGCGCTCCACAATGGACTTGGGCAGCAGATCGCCGACGGCCGCCCGCAGAAGGCTCTTCTCCCGGCCGTCGAACGTCTTGAACGCCCACGGGGTGTTGTAGAGGTATTCGACCAGCCGGTGGTCGCAGTACGGGATGCGGGTTTCGAGCCCGTGCGCCATCGCCAGCCGGTCGCCGCGGGCCAGCAGCATCGGCAGCCAGCGGGTGAAGTGCGCGTAGCAGATCTCGCGCATCTTGTGCTCCAGGCCGTTTTCCCCCTCCTGGTGCGGGGTTTCGTCGACGGTCTGCTGGTAGTTGTCGGCGTAGTAGGTCGCCATGTCGAGCTTCCGGCTGAACAGTCCCTGGTCGAACAGCCCGCGGCCGTGGCCGGTGCTGCGCATCTTGTTCTCGTTGGCCACCCAGGGAAAGGTGCCGGAGTTGGTGAAGTCGGGGTCGAACATCCAGCGGAAGCCGCAGAACACCTCGTCACCGACCTCGCCGGTGAGCATGACCGTGGAGTGGTCCCGCACCGACTTGAGCATCAGGTAGTGCGAGTAGTCCATGTCGCCGAGGGTCGAGGGCATGTCCTGGGCCAGCAGCACCGCCCGCCGGGTCTCCGGGTCCATCAGGTCCGCGGTGCGGATCACCAGGTCGGTGTGATCCGACCGGACCAGCGCCGCCATCTCGGCGGCGAACGGGCCGTCGGGGGTGTCGCGGACGTCGTCCGGGCGGAAGTTCTCGGCGTACCCCTCGAAGGCGTGGGTCACCGTGCGCACCCGCTCGCCGCCGAGCTTCCACTGCCATTGCGCGGCGAGCGCGGTGATCGCGCTCGAGTCCAGCCCGCCGGACAGCCCGACGCACAGCGGCACGTCGGCGACCAGCTCGCGCAGCACGATGTCCGACAGCAGGGAGCGCACGTGCGAGATGGTGCCTTCGAGGTCTTCCTCGTGCGGTTTGGCCTCGAGCTTCCAGTAGGTCTGCTCGTGCAGGCCCTTGCGGCTCACGGTCAGCGTGTGGCCTGCCCGCAGTTCCCGCATGTCGCGGAAGACCGCCGCGCCGGGGCGCTTGGCGGTGGAGAAGATCTCGCGCAGGCCGTCCAGGTCGACGGTCGGCCGGATCGCCGGGTGCGCCAGCAGCGCCTTCGGTTCGGACCCGAAGATGAATCCGCCCGGGACCTTCGCGTAGAACAGCGGTTTGATGCCCATCCGGTCGCGGATCAGCACCAGTTCCTCGGTCCGCAGGTCCCACACCGCGAACGCGAACATGCCCTCGAGGCGCTCCGCGCAGCGCACGCCCCACTCCAGATACGAGCGCAACACCACCTCGGTGTCGCTGCGGGTGCGGAACCGGTGCCCGCGCTCGCGCAGTTCGGTGCGCAGCTGCTGGAAGTTGAAGATCTCGCCGCTGTAGGCGAGGACCGCGGACGGATCGCCGCCGTCCTCGGCGATCATCGGCTGGACGCCGCCCTCCGGGTCGATCACCGCCGTGCGGGTGTGCCCGAGGCAGGCGTGGCCGCGCAGCCACAGCCCGTGGTCGTCGACGCCGCGGCTCGCGATCGCCTCGGTCATCCGCTCCACGGTCGGCCGTTCGGTGGCCAGGTCACGGTGGTAGTCGACCCAGCCGGTGATTCCGCACATGTGCTAGCCCTCTCGTCCGATCGAAACCACTCCGGCACAGACTTGCCAGCGGGGCTCGAGCAGAACTCGACCCGATCTGAAAGAAGGCGGGCGGCAACCGGCGTTCGAGCCCGGTTCGAGAGCGGCCGTCCAGTCTCCCGGCACGGCCACTCGGCGAGAAACGGGAGACGACGATGACCGCATGGGGAACACGTTCGGCCGGTGCGTTGGCGGTGGCCCTGCTGACGGTCTCGGCGACCGCCGCGCCCGCCGCCGCTGCCCGTCCGACGACGTATTTCGTGGACTGCCAACGAGGATCCGACGCGGCGGCCGGCACGCGCGCCTCGGCGCCGTGGGCGTCGGCGGCGCGGGCGAGCGCGCAGACCTACCGGCCGGGCGACCGCGTCGAGTTCCGGGCGGGCAGCCACTGCGACGGCACCTTCGCGCCGAAGGGATCCGGCACCGGCAGGCGCCCGATCACCGCCGGTTCCTACGGCGCGGGCGCCAAGCCCCGGATCGACGCGCACGGCGCGCTCGCGGCCGTGCTGCTCGACAACGTCGAAGGCTGGGAGATCGAAAACCTCGACCTGTCGAACTCCGGACCGCCGCCCGCCGCGCACGAAATCCGGTTCGGCGTCTACGCCCGGCTCACCGACTACGGCATCGGGCGGCATTACGTCGTACGCGACGTCGACGTGCACGACGTCAACGGCTGTCAGTGCCAGAACCCCAGCGACCGGGACCCGAGCGGCGGAATCCTTTTCAAGGCGGCCGGAACGCAGCGGCCGACCGGTTTCGACGACGTGGTCGTCGACCGCAACACCGTGACCCGGGTGGGCCGGACCGGCATCGGCACCTCGTCGGACTGGGAACGCCGGCCCGAATACCCGGACGGCAGGGGCACCGCGTACGTGCCGAACACCCGGGTGCGCATCACCGGGAACACGCTGCGCACCGTCTACGGCGACGGCATCGGTGTCTACAATGGACTCGGCGCGCTGGTCGAGGACAACGTGCTCGACGGCTACGCCATCGGCGGGACGAAGTACACCACCGGCGTGTTCTCCTACAACTCGAACGGCACGCGGATCCGGTACAACACCGTGTCGGACGGGCGCGGCGGGGAGGCGCTGCCGTCGCAGGCGTTCATGATCGAAACCGCGTCGATCGACACGGTGTACGAACACAACCTCAGCCAGCGCAGCGACGGCGGTCTGCTGATCGTGTGCAACGACCCCGACGCCACGTCCGACCGCACCGCGTTCCGGTACAACGTCAGCCTCGACGACAATTCCCTCGGCCGGTACCCGAACGGCGTCCGCACCGGAGTCTTCACTTTCATGTGCGGCAATCCCGGATCCCTTGCGGTGTACGGAAACGTGGTGCGCACGAGCACCGCCGACGTGCTGGTGAACAATGTCGCGGACTTCGGCGCGTCTTTCGTCGGCAACCTGTTCTCGGGCCGCCGCGGCGGTTCGCGGATCGACGACCCGCACAGCACCTTCCGCGGCAACCTGTTCCTGAACGTCGTCGACCCGCCGTCCGGCAGCGCTTTCGCCAGCCCCGCGGTGACCGCGGGCGCCCGCCGCGACAGTGTCACGGTGCGATGACCGGCTTGCCCGAGCTCGCTTTCCCGCTCGCCGACGCGCCCGCGCTCGACCCGGACGCCCGCTTCCCCGCGTTGCGCGAAGCGGGCCCGGTCCGGGTCCGGCTGCCGTTCGGCGAAGCCGCCTGGCTGGTGAGCAGCTACGAGCACGTCCGGCTGGTCCTCGGGGACCGGCGGTTCTCCCGCGAGCAGTCGCTCGAAGGCGACGAGCCGCGAGTGGTGCCGATGCCGCAGCGCGCCAACCTGATCCTGAACCACGACGAGCCCGCGCACAGCAGGCTGCGCGGTTCGGTCGCGGCCGCGTTCACCCGGCCTGGCGTGCGCCGGATCGAGGCGGCCGTCGAGGGTTTCGTGGCCGATCTGCTCGACCGGCTGTGCGCGGAAGGCCCCCCGGCGGACCTGGTCTCCGGGCTGGCCGCACCGTTGCCCGCGCTGGTGATGGCCGAACTGCTCGGCATTCCGGCGGGCGACCACGAGGAGTTCGTCGGGCTGACGGGGTCGCTGCTGGCGTCCGCGTTGGCCAGGCAACCCGCGGAACAGACCAAGAAAGCCGGGCTGCGGCTGTGGGAACGCCTCGGCGATCTGGTCCGTGTCCAGCGCCGGTCTCCCGGCGCCGGGCTCGTCGCCGAACTGGTGCGCGGCGGGGCGAGCGACGAGGAGACGGTCGCGCTGTGCGCCACCGTGGTGATCGCCGGGCACGACGCGACCACTATGCAGATCGGCAACTTCTGCTACCAGCTGCTCACCGCGCCCGGCCAGTACGCCCGCCTCGTCGCCGACCCCGGGCTGATCGAAAACGCCGTCGAGGAGCTGATGCGCTACAGCCCGCTCGGCATCAGCACGGCCTTCCCGCGCCGGGTCACCGAGGACGTCGAGCTCGGCAGCGTGCTGCTGCGCGCCGGCGATTACGTCGTGGTGGCGCTGACCGCGGCCAACCGCGACGGAGCCGTCTTCGACCGGCCGGAGGAACTCGAGCTGACCCGGCGGCCGAACCCGCACCTGGGATTCGGGTACGGGGTGCACCGGTGTCTGGGGGCGCAGCTGGCGTTGCTGCAGCTGCGAATCGTGTTGCGGGCGCTGGTTTCCCGGTTCCCTCGGCTCGCGCTCGCGGTTCCGGCGGCGCGGGTGCGCTGGTCGCCCGGTTTGCTCGCGCGCAGCGCGGAAACCTTGCCGGTGCGCTGGTGACCGCGGCGGCGCGGGCTGTTCAGCAGAGCGCGCCGTCGACGGTAACCGCGGAACCGGTGACGCCCAATGCCAGGAACTTCAGGCTGTGCTGCGGACGCGCTTCCGGATTGTGGTCCGTGAGGGGAACCCTGAGGGAATCTGATTCCCTCAGGGTTCCCCTCACGGACTTCAAGACCCGGCCACATGGCGGCAAATCGGGCATTCCTGTTCCGATGATGTCCTTTGTGGACGGTCAGCGGGCCGAGGTCGCCACTTATAATAAGTTCCTGGCATTGCCGGTGACGCCGTCCTCGATCGGCCGGAGGAACTCGAGCTGACCCGGCGGCCCAACCCGCACCTCGGATTCGGCTACGGGGTGCACCGGTGTCTAGGGGCGCAACTGGCGTTACCGCAGCTGCGAATCGTCCTGCGGGCACTGGTTCCCTCGGCTCGCGCTCGCGGTTCCGGCGGCGCGGGTGCGCTGGTCCCCCGGTTTGCTCGCGCGCAGCGCGGAAACCTTGCCAGTGCGCTGGTGACCGCGGCGGCGCGGGCTGTTCAGCAGAGCGCGCCGTCGACGGTGACCGCGGAACCGGTGACGTAACCGGCGAGATCGCTGGCCAGCCAGCGCACCGCGTCGGCCGCCTCGGCGGGCTCGGCCAGCCGCTCGAGGGCGATGACCGGACGGAACCGGGCCAGCAGCGCGGCGCGGTCGGCCTCGGCGAGGTCGTCGTAGACCTCGGTGCGGACCATGCCGAGCGTGAGCAGGTTGAACCGGATGCCGGACGGCCCGTACTCCCGGGCCAGCGACCGGCTCCAGCCCTGCAGCGCGGCCTTCGACGCGGTGTAGTGCGCGCGCCCGGCCAGGCCGAGTTCGGCGGATCGCGAACTCATCGCGACGACCGAGGAGCCGCGGCCGAGCAGCGGGAGCACCGCCGCGGTCAGTTCGTGCACGGCGGTCAGGTTCGCGGACAGCACGGCCGTCCACTCGGCGAGGCCGAGTTCCCGGTACCCGCATTGGCCGACCGCCGCGGCGTTGTGCACTACGAGGTCCAGCCTGCCGGACCGGGCGGCGCAGAGCCCGGCGAGGCGCTCGGCCTCGCCGGGAGCCGCGATGTCGGCCTCGCAGACGAGGTGGTCGCCGCCGATCGCGTCGAGTTCCGCCCGCAACGCCGCCATGCTCTCGCCGCGGCCGCGCGCACAGGTGACGACGTCGACGCCGTCCTTGGCGAGCGCCAGCACCACGGCCTTGCCGATCCCCCGCGTGCCGCCGGTCACCAGTGCGCGTTTGCCCCGCAGTTCGAGGTCCATGCTCAGCGGCCGCCCGCCACGTTGATCACCTCGCCGTTGATGTTGCCGTTGGCCTCGGAGCAGAGGAACACGATGAGCCTGCCGACGTCCTGCGGCGTGCTCAGGTGCCCGCTCGGGGTGGTGGCCGACGCCTGTTCGACGATCGCCGGGTCGACGCCGTCGAAGCTTTCGGTCAGCGTGCCGCCGGGGGCGACCACGTTGCTCAGCACGCCGCCCTTCGTCCACATCAGCCCTCGGACGAACCCGTTGAGCGCGGACTTCGCGGCGCTGTAGATCTCCGACGCGTACATCCCGCTGGTGGCGGTCACCGAAGACAGCAGCACCACCCGGCCCCAGCCGCGGGCGCGCATGCCGCCGAGCGCGGCCTGCACGGTGCGGAGGTGCCCTTCGCTGTTCTCGCGCAGCTTCGTGTACCAGTCCTCCTGGAAGTCCTCGAAGTCGCTCAGGTCCTCCGGGTTGATCCAGGTGAACGTCTGTGCGTTGCAGACCACGACGTCGATGCCACCCCATTGCTGCTCGACCTCGGCGACGGCGGCCTTGATCACCGCCGGGTCGCCGAGGTCGTGCCGGACCGCGAGCGCCCGGCCCGGCCCGCCGAGTTCGGCCACCAGTTCGTCGGCCGCGTCCTTGCCGGTGTGGTAGGTGACGGCGACCCGCGCGCCCTCTTCGGCGAACAGCCGCGCCGTCGCCTTGCCGATCCCCCGGGTCGCCCCCGTGATCAGCACCCGCTTGTCCTGAAGCCCCAGATCCATAACGTCACTCCGCGGTCGTAGTCGTGGCAGGCGCCCGGCAGGCGCCGCACCCCTCAACCATAGCCATACTATGGTTATGGTTAATAGGGCTTTGCCCTCTTCCGCTCAGTCGGCGCGCAGCGCGGCGGCCAGCACCGGGTACTCGCCCTCGGTGGGCGCGGTGATCCGCAGGCCGGACACCCGGCCGGGCTGCGCGCCGGAGAACACCCGGACCACCACCCCGTGCCGGAGCAGCCGCTGGTGCTCCCGCTCGGCGTCTTCGGTGTGGACGAACCGGTAATGCACCGGGACGCCGGTGCCGACGACCGGATAGCGGGCGCGGAGCAGGGCTTCCATCCGGTCCGCGGTGGCCAGCAGCCTGCTGCGGCTGTGCGCTGCCCATCCGGTGTTGCGCAGCGCCTCGGCGGCGACGATCGCGTCCAGGCCGGAGATCGACCAGTTCAGCTGACGGCCGCGGATCGCCGCGCGCAGCTTCGCGTCGGGCGTCCACATCACGCCGGTCCGGGTGCCCGCGATGCCGAACAGCTTGTTGGGCGAGAGCAGCACCACGACGTTGCCGAGCCCGGACCAGATCATCGAACGCTGGGCGCCGCCGTCGGCGAAGTCGATGTAGGCCTCGTCGACGATCAGCGTCGCGTCGGGATTGTCCCGGCAGATCGCGGCGAGTGTCTCGGCCGGGACGTAGAGACCGAGCGGATTGTTCGGGTTGGACAGCAGGACGCAGTCGTAGCGGCGCATCGCGTCGGCGACCCTGTCCGCGCGGCTCTCGACGGTTTCCGGCCCGCCTCCCGACGGGCCGACGTGGTTGGCGATCCACCGGATGCTGTCGGTGTAGTCCGGGGTCACCACCGCCGTGCGCGAGGCCGGGAAGTGGGCGGACAGCAGCCGGATGAACTCGGTGATGCCCCGGCCTGCCACCAGATCGCCGGTCCCGATGCCGAGATAGTCCGCGTAGGCCGAGAGAAACAGCTCTTCGGCGTCGTAGGGATGCGCGCGCAGCGACCGGATGTCCACCGCGCGCAGCGCCGAACCCACGCTGGTCGGCGGACCGTACCGGTTGATGCAGGTGCCCAGGTCCAGATACGGCCGTTCGCCGAGCGCGCGCAGGTCGCCGCCCTGCCATTCGGTGGCCGTGAGCGCCTCGGTCACTTCTCCGCGGCCTTGTGCAGTTCGACGAGCGTCTCGTTGCTGTCCAGCGCGACCACCTTGCCGCGCCGGAATCCCGCCGCCTCGCCGAGTTCGGTCAGCTCGGCGATCGAGTACTCCGACCCGCCGGGCGTCACCAGGCGCATGTTCAAGCTGGCGACCAGGTTCTCGACGTGCCCGTAGTCGTCGGGCAGCATCCGGTCGAAGACCACCAGCACGCCGCCGGGATTCACCGCCCGGTAGGCGTTTTCGACGATCTGCCGGCGTTCTTCGGGAGACCAGTCGTGCAGGATGTGCCCGAGCACCACCACGTCCGCGGCCGGGATCTGGTCGCGGAAGAAGTTGCCCGCCTGAAAACGCACCGAACCCGGGCTGCCGATTTCGGCGCGGTACTCGTCGAAGAACGGTTCGATCTGCTCCCGGTCGAAGACGGTGATCTCCAGTCCGGGGTGTGCCTTGGCGAGTTGGCTTGCCAAGTTGCCGCGGCCGCCGCCGGCGTCGACCACGGTGCGCTGCCCGGCGAACCCGGCCGCCTCGATCACCTTGGCGCCGAGGACCTGCATCAGCCCGTCCATCATCCGGACGTACGGAGCGATCATCTCCGGGTTGTTGAGCATCACCTCGAAGTCGCCGCCCGCCTGGGGTTTGCCGGTGCGCACCGCGTTGCCGAGGCCGCCCCACACCGGGTACAGGAAGTGCTTGGCCCCGCCGAGGAAATCCCCGATGTAGCCGGTTCCGCCGGGCACCAGGTGCCGGGAGCCCGCCTCGGTGTTGCGGTAGCGCTCGCCCTCGGTTTCCAGCAGGCCGAGCGCGACCAGCAGGCGCAGGAAATCGCGCAGGCCGCGGCCGTGCAGGCCCAGCCGCTCCCGGAGCTCCTCCTCGCTCGCCGGGCCCGCGGCGAGACTGCCGAAGAGGTTCAGCTCGACCGCCGTCAGCAACGCCTGCGCGTCGCAGAAGGAGTTGCCCAGCCGAAGGATGTCGGCCGAACCGTCGGTGTGCCGGGCGAGAGTGTCCTGGGCGGGCGGGGTGGTGGTGTTCGTCATCGGCGTCGTTCCTCTCCTGGTTCCGGTCCCGGCCAGGGTGGCGAGGTCCGGTCGAGGATCGCTGGGACGGGACTGGGCGCGCCGCCCGCTGACCGCTGCTCCAGCGCCGCACCAGCGGGGGGCGCGACGGTGTGCGGCGAGCAAATGCCCAGTTCGCCGTCGGCGCGCGGCTGACCTGAGAGAGGTGCCCGGTGTCCGGTTCGTGCCCTGTTTCTTACCCGTTCGCGTGGACTCCGCCGCTGGAGATCCCCGAGAAGTGGCGGGCGCTGCGCGAGCAGCCCATCCTCGAGATCTCCTTGCCCAGCGGCGATCCCGCTCTCCTCGTGACCCGGTACCAGGACGTCAAGGCGCTGTTCGCCGACGTGCGGCTGAGCCGCAACACCGCCCGGCACCCGACGTCGCGGATCTCGCTCAACAACGACCTGTTCGGCGACCCGGAGATCGACTCGGACCCGCCTCGCTACAACGCCGAGCGCGGACTGGTGACCCGGGCCTTCAGCGCCCGGCGGATCGAATCGCTGCGGCCGCTCGCGACGAGGATCACCGAAGAGCTCCTCGACGACATGGCGCGGGGCGGGCCGTCCGCCGAACTCAACGAGGCGATCGCGTTCCCGCTGCCGATCCGCGTGATCTGCCATCTGCTCGGCATTCCCGAGGAGGACATGGAGGTCTTCCGCGGGCTGGTCGACGGCTTCCTGTCGATCAGCAAGCTGCCCGACTCCGAGGTGGCGCGCTGCCGGGAAGACCTGTGGAGCTACATCGACAAGTTCATCCGGCTGCGCCGCGAAACCCCGGGCGAGGACCTGACGAGCGCGCTGATCCAGATCAGCGACGGGGACCGGGACCGGCTCTCGGATTACCAATTGCACCACTGGATCCGCACCCTGCTGATCGCCGGCTACATCACCACGGCCAGCCAGATCGGTTCCAGCATGGCGGTTCTGCTGCACCGTCCGGAGGTCGTCGCCGATCTTCGCGCCGACTACTCGCTCATCCCGTCGGCGGTCGAGGAACTGCTCCGGTACGAGCTGATGGGGTCCTCGCTCGGCTCGCTGCGGTACGCGCTGGAAGACATCGAACTCGCCGACGGCTCGGTGGTCCCCAAGGGGTCGACCGTGCTGCTGTCCACCGAGGCGAACGTGGACGAATCGATGTTCCCCGACCCGTTGAAGCTCGACATCCGCCGCACCGGCAACCACCACCTCACGTTCGGCTCGGGCATCCACTACTGCGTGGGCGCGGCGCTGGCCCGGATGGAGCTGCAGGTCGTCACCGAGGGCTTGCTGCGCCGGTTCCCCGGGTTGCGCCTCGCCGTGCCCGCGGCCGACCTGCCGCGCAAGGACGGCGGGTTCCTGGAGGCGTTCGCCGAGATCCCGGTCGAATGGTGACCGGCGAGGACGCGCTGCGCGTATCGGCGGACCGGGAGGTCTGCGTGGTCAGCAGCCTGTGCGTCTACCGGGTGCCGGAGGTGTTCGACCAGGACGACGAGGGCCGGGTCAAGGTCGTCGACCCGGCCCCGCCCGCCGCGCTGGCGCCGGAGGTGCGGCGGGCGGTGCAGGGCTGCCCGACCCGGGCGATCCGGATCGAGGAGCCCGGTCCGGGGGACGAGCGATGACCCAGGAGACGGCGGGCGCCCGGTCGGCGGCGGGTCCCGCGCCCGCGCGCGCCCGCGGGATTTACGCGGCGCTCGTGCTGGCCGCGATCCTCGGCCAGATGTCCGGTGCGATGCCGACCGCCGCGCTCGGCGACATCGCGCTCCGGCTGCCCGCCTCGGCGGCCTCGGTGGGATTCGCCCATTCCCTGTGTTTCCTGCTGGGCGGCCTGGTTTCGGTGGTGGTGGCCAGTTACGCGGACTACTCCAGCAGGCGACGGCTGCTGATCGGTTCGCTCGTGGTGACCTGTGCCGGTTCCGCGCTCGCCGCGGCGGCGCCGGACATCGGGACGCTGATGGCGGCGCGGGTCCTGCAGAGCGCTTCCGGCGCGGCGTTCCCGCTGGCGTTGCGGGTGTTGTGGGAGACGATGCCCGCGCAGCGGTTCGGCCGGGCGATGGGCATCATCACCGCGGCGTACGGCGGGGTGGCCGGGATCGACTCCCTGATCGGCGGCTGGCTGACCGACCACGGCGGCTTCCGCGCGGTTTTCGGCTTCATGACCGCGTTCGGGCTGCTCGCGCTGTACTCCGTCGTCCGCGCGGTGCCGAAGTCCGCGCCGTCGCGCGAGGGCAGGATGGACTGGCGCGGCGCGGCAGTGCTCTGCCTGTGCCTGGCGGCGATCCAGGCGGCGGCCGGGATGGCCGACCGGCCGGTGGTCTGGCTGCTCGGGCTCGCCGCCGTCGCCGCGCTGCTGTTCCTGGTGTTCGTCCGGGTGGAGGCGCGGCTGCCGAACGCGTTGATCCCGGCGGAGTACCTGCTTTCGCGGCAGATCTGGCCGATGCTGCTGACTTCGGTCCTGCTGCTGGTCGGCGTGCTCAGCGTCATCAACTACACGGTCCCGCTGCTCGCGATCTTCCCGGCGGGCGGCTACGGTTTCTCGGCGACGATGATGACCCTGGTGTTCATGGTGCCGCCGTGCGCGGTCACTGTGCTCGCGTCGCCGCTCGCCGGGGCGCTCGCACCGCGGGTCGGCTGGCTCCGGCTCCTGCGGCTGTCGCTGTTCGGGGTCGCGCCGCTGATCGTGGCGATCGCACTGGCCCACCGTTCGCCGTGGGCGGTTTTCGGTCTGGTCATCCTGCTGGCGGCGGTCAACTCGGTCGCGCTGACCGCGCTCAACGGGCTCAGCGTCGTGCTCGCCCCGCCCGGAAAAGCCGGGGTGCTGCCGGGAATCAACTCCGCCTGCCTCGGCCTCGGCGGTTCGATCGGCATCGCGCTCGCCTCGCAGCTGTCCAGCCGCCCTCCGGGAAGCGGCTCGCCGACGGCGGGTTTCGCGGCGGCGCTGTGGATGGCGGCGATCGCGGCGGCACTGGCACTGGCGGTCTCGTTCGCGGTGCGGGACCGGCGCGCGACGGGTTGATCCCGGAGGACGACTGTCCTCTGTGGACTAAATACTGTGCGAGCCGGAAACGGCGGCACGAAGGCAAGGGCTCCGGTGCGCAATCCGCGCCGGAGCCCTTCGGCGTGGCGGCTGTGCTGCCCCGCGCCGGGCGGCAGCCGAGCCCGTTGTCCCCGGCCCGGCGCGGTTCCCGGACCTTGCGGCTCGGGCGACCCGGCGTCCGGCCCGGCGGGAACGACGGATCCGGCGGAACGGATACGCGCCCTGATTCCGGTGGCCCGAGCCGGTCTCCCTGTCCGGCACATCTGTCCTCTTTGGACTAAACACCGCGCACCAGGGACAGCGGCACGAAAGAAGGGCCCCGGTGCGCGATCCGCACCGGGGCCCTTCGGCAGGGCATGGGGCCTCCGTTGGGGGCCGGGGGCCCGAGCCGGGTCAGGGGTCACTCAAGACGGCGCCGCGGGTGCGGTTCGCGGGCGGGCCAGGCGTCCGTGAGGGGAACCCTGAGGGAATCAGAGTCCCTCAGGGTTCCCCTCACGGAGTTCAGGCGTTCCGGCGGCACTGAAGTCCTTTGTGGATGGTCCAGGGCATGGGGTCAGGGGGCGGGGACCGGGGCCGTCCGCTCCAGTTCGGCGACCACGTTCGCCGGGGTCGGCTGAGCGCGCATTTCCTCCCGCAGGGCGACCGCGGCGGTGCGGAAAGCCGGGTCGGACAGCAGCCGGGTCACCTGGGCCGCGACCGCTTCCTCGGTGGCCTCGTCCCTCGCCAGCACCTCGCCGGCCCCGGTCGCGAGCACCCGGCCCGCGTGCGCGGCGTGGTCCGGCAGCTGCGGCAGGAGGAGCATCGGGACTCCTTTCGACAGCGCGGTCAGGATGCTTCCCGCCCCGCCGTGCGAGACGAGCAGGTCGCAGTCGTCGAGCAAGCCCTCCAGCGGCGCGTCGACGTACAGCGAGACGTCGTCCGGGAGCGGCCCGAGCAGTTCGAGCTGCGCCGAGGAGCACGCCAGCACCACCCGCACGTCCAGCTCGCGCAGCACGCCGGCGATCCAGCCGGCGAGGAAAAGCCGCGGGTGGAGCTTGGCCATGGTGTGCCCCCAGCTGACGCACACGGTCGGCCGGCTCCCGCGCGGCGGCGGGGCCGGGCGCGGGCCGGGGCTGTTGAACGGCACGTACCGCACGGGGAACCGCCGGTAGTCCGCCGGAAGCTGGAGAGACGCCGGCACCGGGTCGATCGTGTACTCGCCGAACGGATCGAACTCGGCGACCCCGTGGCGGCGGGCCAGCGGGGCCAGCGCCGAGGGCAGGATTCCGCGGGCGCGCAGCATCAGGTCCGTGCCGTAGAGGTGGCGCACCGCGGGCACGCCGGCCGCGGCCGCGCAGATCGGCCCGGCCAGCGCGGTCGGTTCGTACACCACGAGGTCCGGCCGCCACCGGTCGGCGAGCTCGATCAGCCCGCCGGTCATGGATTCCGCGTGGGCCAGGAACATTTCCATCGCCCGCGGCCCGGCCCCGGTCCGTTTCGCGCCGCCCAGCGAGCCGTCGGGGTCGGCCGCGGAGGGGAGGACGTACTGGCGGACGAGGTCGGCGGCGGCGACGTCGGTTCCCACGCTCGCGCCGGGCAGCCCGGTCGCGGTCACCCAGTCCGCCGCCGCCGGCTGGCTGGCCAGCAGCACTTCGTGGCCCGCCGCGCGCATCGCCCACGCCATCGGCACCAGCGCGTACAGATGCGAAGGCCAGGCCCACGCAGTCAAAAGCACCCGCATCGAGGACTCGCTCCTTTGCTCGAGGTCAGTCCGGCCGGGAGGGTCAGGTGGACTGCTGGGCGGGCTGGAGGACCAGCCGGCTCTGCTCCGGGATGCCGAACGCGTCGTCCCCGCCGAGCACCTCGGTCAGCCGGTCGTGCTCCTCGGCGAGCTGCCGTCCCACCGCGCTGATGCCGGGCAGGCAGCGGCACACGCTCGAATCGTCCTCGCGGATCGTCACCAGGCACAGCTCGGCCAGCTCGTCGAGCGTCGTTTCCGCGACGTGCTCCGGGACGAACAGGCGGGCCGCGAGCCCGGCGGCGGACACCGAGCCGGTCAGCTCGCCGGTCACCACCCGGAACGCCGCCCGGCCCAGCGGGGTCAGGCATTGGTAGCTCTGCCACACGCCGGCGCGCAGGCCGAGCGGATCGCTGGTGGCCCCGCCGTCCCTGGCGAGCTCCGCCTTGATCCAGCGGACCGCGCGGGCGGTCGTCCAGTGCGAGTGGACTTTCAGCCTGCTCGCCACGGTTTCCAGCGCGCCGGGCAGCCCGTCGCACAGCCGCAGCAAGTCGGCGTCGGCGGCGGACCGCGCACTGTCGTCGCCCGGTCCGAAAAGCTGGGCGAGCATCGTCGCGCTCTGGTCGAGGTCCAGCGGCGACAGCTCGATGACGGTGGCCGACGGCGACGGGACGATCCGGCGCCTGCTGATCACGATCACCGCGCAGTCGTCCCCGGACGGCATGAGCCCGGACAGCTGGTCCAGGCTCGTCACGTCCTCGAAGACGGTCAGCAGCCGCCGGTCCGAGGTGCGCGAACGGAAACCGAGCACCCGGTCGTCGAAACCGGCGGGCACGTCCGCGCGCTGGTCGCCGAGCGCGCGCAGGAAGTGGCCGAGCGTCTCGCTCCGGTCGGCCGGGTTGCCGTCGTCGTCGGTGAGCCGGGCGTAGAGCTGGCCGTCCGGGTACTGGCGGCGCACCAGGTGCGCGATCTCCGTGGCGAAGGCGGATTTGCCCGACGCGGGCGGGCCGGTCACGACGATCGTCGCCGGGCCGCCCGCCCCGTCGGCGCGCAGCGCCGCCAATGCCGCCGCCCGCGGCTGGTCGCGGCTGACGAGGTTGCTGCGCCGGGGCGGCAGCTGGCACTGCGGCTCCGGCGAGGTCACGCGGTGCGCGTCGGTGTCCGGCTCCAGGTCGAGCGACCGGTCCGCGTCGAGCACCGCGCGGTGCAGCCGCTGCAGTTCATCCGACGGGTCCAGCCCCAGTTCGTGGTTCAGCGCGGTGCGCAGCTGCTGGTAGACACGCAGCGCCTCGGCCCGGCGCCCGGCCCGGTACAACGCGATGATCAGCTTCGCATGGAGGCCTTCGTTGGTCGGCTCCTGGCCGACCAGCCGGGCGAGCTCGCCGATCAGCTCGTGGTGCCTGCCGAGCCGGAGGTCGGCCTCCAGCCGCAGTTCCAGCGCGTTGCGGCGGAACTCGTCCAGCCGCAGGATTTCAGCGCGCAGCACCGGGCCCACGTTGACGTCCGCCAGCGCCGGCCCGCGCCACAGCAGGCCGGCGTGGGCGAGGGTGGCCGAGGCGTCCGTCCACCGGCCCGCCGCGCTTTCCGCCCGGCCCTGGTTCACCAGCTGCTCGAAACGGTAGGAGTCGAGGCCCTCCGGCTGGTAGGTGAGGCTGTACCCGCCCGGCGAGGTCTGCAGGCTGGGCAGCGGTCTCGTGTCGACCTCGCCCGCGGGGGCCAGGCCGGGCCGCTGCAGCCGGAGCAGCTTGCGCAGCTGGTAGATGTAGGTCTGCATGGTGGTGGTGACGCTGATCGGCGGGTTGTCCTCCCAGAGCTCCTCCAGGATCTGCTCGTTGCGGACCACCCGGCCGGAATGCAGCGCGAGCAGAGCGAGCACCTGGCGAAGTTTTGCGGCGGTAGGGGTGATAACTGCGTTGAGGTGGACGACCTCCAGCGGACCAAGAAGATTAATCCTCACGGTATGTTCCCCCATAGATCGGCAAAGTCGATTGCTCGCGTTAATAGTTTCAAAATGATCAGTCGCGGTCTACGGCCAGACGGGGGACAAACAAATCTCTTGACAGTAACTGCCAAGCGTTCACAGATCACGTCGAGGGCACGAGACCGTCTCGACGGCGCCGCGCCGGACGGACCGGAACCGCGACAGCCAGGCATTGCACACCACTGACCGAACATTGCCGGAGCTGGTGATTTTTTTCCTGACAAGCCGCCCCTGGGGATTGAAAACCGCACGCGAGATGCGCCTCACCTGCGAATACAACACAATGGCGGCACACTAATTATTTGATGATTAGCCCTATCATCACTATCGCTGTACTGGGCGTTCGCGGTGTGCCGGAAGCTGGGACGCAGGGCTCCGACCTGGACCGGAGCCCCCTCGGCGAGGCCGGCGGCCCGGCCCGCCGAGGGGTCGCCGACCGCCCCCGCGGCACCGCCGGAAGCAGTCCGAACAATTTTCTCGAATTGCTTCCGAGTGATCCGGGTGGGCGGATAAAGCGAGGCCGCCGCATTCTTTTCAAGGTTAACTCGATTTGTTCCGAACCATTTTTCTGCTGACTTTAATGCAACGGCGCGGGCGCGCTGTTCGCCGAATTTTTCCCGGGCTCGGCGGCGGGCATCGCGATGTCGATCTTGCGAATGGACCACTGGGCGATTTTGAGCGACAGACCGACCGCGGCGGTCGCGTGCTCGGTGACACCCGTTCGATATCGGTCAAATGCATCAGCAAGGCCGATATCCCCGTCGGCCACCTGGCGGAGCAGCCCGGTCAGCAGGGCCGCGTCCCATGCCGCGCTGTTCGCTCCGACCCCGCCGGAGGGCGGCATCGTGTGCGCAGCGTCGCCGAGCGCCACCACCCGTTCGGTCCCCCACGGCACGACCGGCACGCTCGCGCGCAGTGACACCGCGAACGTGTCCGCGGCGTCGCCGAGCGCGAACAACCCGCGCAGCGCCGGGTGCCAGGCACTCATCCGGGCGGTGGCGAAGCGCGCCAGCGCCCGGCCGTCCATCGCGAAGAACTCGTCGTCCGACAACCCCAGTTCGTCGCGGTGCACGTTGAGCACCGCCATGTAGTAGTCCTCGCCCGGCGGCAGGTCCAGACCCGGCCACAGGCGGGCCGCCGCGGCGGGCGGCGCCTCGCGGAACACCATCGGCATCAAGCCGAGATGGTGCCCGTCGGAGCCGATCACGTAGCTGAACTCGCCGCGCAGCTGTGCGGGCAACCCGGCCTGGTGCACCGCGGTCATCGGCAGCCGCGCGAAAACCGTCCGCACACCCAGGTCCCGCGGCTGCTCGTGCGGGCAGAACTGGGTGCGCACCGCCGAGTTCGCCCCGTCCGCGGCGACCAGCACGTCGCCGGTCGCGGACGAGCCGTCGGAGAACCGGGCGGTGACGCCGCCGGTGGTCTCCACCACCTCGGTGAGCTTGCGGCCGAAGCGCACCACGTCGTCGAGACCGGCGAGCAGGACCCGGCGCAAGGTCACGCGGTCGACCGCGTCGATCTTGTCCGGGCCGCTGCCCCTCGGGTCGTCGAACGCGGGCGCCCACTGCGGGGCCAGCTGTTCGTCGAAGGCCAGCAGTCCTTCGCCGTGGCGCTGGTTCGAAGTGGCCAGCAGCAGCTCGATCACGCGCGGCGGCAAGCATTCCCGCATCGCCCGCTCGCCGTCCGGGCTCACTCGCAGCCGGTAGCCCTGGGTCCGCGTGCGCGGGGAGGCGTCCCGCTCGTGCACCTCGACCGGCAGCCCCGCCGCGTGCAGGCCCTGTGCCAGGATCAGCCCGCCGACGCCTCCGCCGATGACGATCGTCTTGGGGCCGCGTGCTCCGGTGGCCATGGTGGCTCCTCGCCTTCGTCGCTGTACGTGGTTTCCCCGGGAAGCACGATGCAGCCGGCGCCCGCGCCGAGCGCGATCAGCCCCTCAGCCAACCAGGACGTGCAGCGCCGCAGCGAGGTCAGCACGGGTCGGCCGCCTCGCCGGCGAAGCCGTCCAGTACCTGGTAGACGCCGAACGGGCGGGGCAGGCCGAGGTCCCGGTAGGGCCGCAACGGGGCGGTGCTCGCCCGGTGCGACGCACCGGTTTCCCAGTCGTCGAAGGCTTTCCGGTCGGCCCATTCGCTGATCACGATGAACTCCGCCCCGTCGTGGACGTTGCCGAGCAGTTCGTTGCCGAGCAGGCCGGGGGTCCCGCTCAGCGCCTCGCTGGTGCGGCGGTAGGCGGCGCGCAGGCCCTCGCCGTCCTCCGTCCGGTTGAACAACAGGACCCGCAGCGCGCCGGGCATCAGAGGCCCCGGTCGAGGTAGGCGATCACCCGCATGGTGACCATCGAGCCGCCGGAGCGGTAGGGGTGCAGCTTCTGCCGGTGGGTCAGGTGCCGGTCGCTCGTCTCGAACTCGCGGAACGCCGGTTCGCTCACCCAGTCGCTGACGATGTAGTAGACCGACGCGCCGTCCTCGGTCTCCTCGTCCGAGCGGGACAGCCACTGCCCGAGGTTCGCCGGGTGGGTGACCACCGAGTCGCCGACGTCGAGCCAGACCCGTTCGAAGTCCGCGCCCATGCCCGGTTTGATCACCATCCGCAGCATGACCCGGAACGCGGTGCTCGCCGGCATCAGGAGATCCCCCCGTCCACGCTGACGACCGAACCGGTGACGTACCGGGCGAGGTCGCTGGCCAGCCACAGCGCGGCGCCCGCGACCTCGGCCGGGGTGCCGAGCCGGTGCAGGGCCGTCTTGTCGGAGTACCGCTTGACCATGGTTTCGCGGGTCTCGGCGGGCAGCGCGTCCATCGCCTCGGTCGCGATCACGCCGAGGGAGAGCACGTTGAACCGGATGCCGCGGCTGCCGAATTCCTTCGCGAGCGAACGGTTCAAGCCCTGCAGCGCGGCCTTGGTCGCGGTGTAGTGGGCGCGCAGCGGGATGCCGGCGTCGATGGACTTGGAGCCGATGCTGATCACCGAGCCGCCCGCGTCGAGCAGCTCGATCGCGTTCTGGGTCACCAGGTGCACCGCGGTCAGGTTGGTGGCGAGGACCCGGTTCCATTCCTCCAGCGGGAGTTCGGCGTAGGGGATGTGGCTGATCGCGCCCGCGTTGTTGACCACCACGTCCAGCACGCCGTACTCGGAGCGGACGACGTCGAACAGCCGCTCGATCTCGTCCGGATCGGTCAGGTCGGCCCGGACCACGTGGTGCCTGCCGCCGATCTCCTTGAGCTCGCGCTGCAGGGAGGCGGCGGCCTCGGAATCGGTGCGGTGGCAGGTGATGACGTCGATGCCGTGCCGGGCGTACTCCAGCACGATGCCGCGGCCGATGCCCCGGGCCCCTCCGGTCACCAGCGCTGTCTTGCCGTGCAAACCAAGATCCATCGGAACGCTCCTCGTTGTCTCGTCGGGTCAGGCCGCCGCGCCCAGCAGGAAGCCGAGCGCGACGCAGTTCAGCGCGAACGCGAGCACGGAGAGCGTGCTGCGGACGCGATTCCAGGCGCCCCAGTGCTTTCGGGGGTCGAGCCGGGCGAAGTCGGCGGGCAGGCGGTCCGGGTCGAGAGTCCGGAGCCACCTGTTCACCGGGACGTTCTTCGCCAGCGAGACGGCCATCGCGACGCCGGTCAGCAGCGCGGCGACGGCGAACAGGGCGCGGCGCGGGCCGGTGTCGGCGAAGGCCAGTGCCGCGTCGCCGGCGAACGTGAAAACGAAGCACAGCGGCATGAACGGGTCGTAGCGGGTGGCGAAGAAGGCGTGCGCCTGGACGTAGCGGTCCGGCGGGAGGCCGCGCAGCAGCGGCCAGCCGCCGAGCTGGGTGCCGACCAGCACTCCGGCCGCCAGCCCGTTCGCCAGCAGCACCACCGGGAACAGCAGGACGGCCACGGGGCTAGCGGGCCGCGGCCAGCTGCTCGAGCCGGTCCCGGATCAGTTTCTGCTGGATGCCGGTGTTGTGGTCGAGCCGCGCGCGCATCGCCTCGTCGTCGATCGGGGCGGCCGCCTTCATCTCGAAGTCCTGTACCCAGCGCATCCGCGTGCCGTCCGGGGTTTCGGTGTACTCCCAGTAGATCCACATGTACTTGAACGGCCCGGTCTGCACCCGCTGCGACCGCACGGTGCGGGTCTCGGGATCCGGCGTGCGGGCCGAGACCCAGTCCCACACCTTGCCGTTCTCGTCGGGGTGCAGCGCCAGCCGGAAGACGATGGTGCCGTCCCGTTCGGACAGGATCTCCGCGGCCGAGTACTCGCTGAAGAGCTCGGTCCAGGACTCGACGTCGTTGGTGCGCTCCCACACCAGTTCCAGCGGCGCCTTGATGAGGATCTCGTTGTCGACGTGACCGGACATCTCAGTGGGCCGTCCTCTCCAGGTGTCGGTTGATGGTGCGCAGCGCCTCGGCCGGGGTGCGCATGTCGAGCGCGGCGTCGTCGGTGATGGTCACCCCGTACCGGCGCTGGAGCTGGCCCGCCAGTTCCAGGACGGCCAGCGAGTCGTAGCCGAGCTCGGCGAATTCGATGTCGCCGATGTCGGCGTCCAGATCGACTCCTTCGTCGACCCCGACGCTGGTGCGCAGGATGTCGCGCAGGTCGTCGATGGTGAGCTCGGTCATCGGAGATCTCCCTGTCTGGTTCCGTCGGGTTCGGTTTTCCGGAGGACGAGGGCGGAGGTGAAGCCGCCGTGTCCGCGCGCGAGGACCAGCGCGGTGGTCAGTGCCGTTTCCCGGGGCGCGGTGCGCACCAGGTCGAGATCGCAGCCGGGGGCCAGCCGCTCGGTGCCCGCGGTGTGCGGGATGACGCCGTCGCGCAGGGCGAGCAACGCGGTCGCCACGTCCAGCGCCGCCCCGCCGCCGTAGAGCCGGCCGGCCAGTGTCTTCGGCGCGGTCACCGGGACCGCGCCGGCCCCGAACACCTCGCCGATCGCTTGCGCCTCAAGCAGGTCCAGGTCCGGGGACCCCGCCGCGTCCGCGAAGACGACGTCGATGTCGCCCGGTCCGAGACCGGCGTCGGCGAGCGCGCCGCGGATCACCCTGGCGAGCGCGGGCGGCCGGCCCGAGCCCGGCCGGGGGTCCATCCCCGCCGCGTGTCCGGCGACTTCGCCGTAGGAGTGCGCGGCCCCGCGTTCGCGATGCGCGCGAGCGCTTTCGGCGACCAGGATCGCGCCGCCCTCGCCCGGCAGATATCCCGAGGCCGCCTCGTCGAACGGCAGGTACGCCCGCCGCGGATCGGGTTCGGCGGACAGCCTGCCGTTGGTCAGCTGGGCGACCAGCGAGTAGGGGCACAACGGCGCGTCGGTGCCGCCCGCGACCACCACCCGGGTGTCGCCCGCGGTGAATCTCCTTGCCTGGCCGAAGGTGTCGAGCCCGCCCGCCTGCTCGGCGCAGACCACGCCGCAGGAGCCGCGCATGCCGTGCCGGATCGCGAGCTGGCCGGTCGTCGCCGCGTAGAACCACGCGATGGACTGGTAGGCGCTGATCCGGGGGCCGTGCTGCCACAGGCTCGCCATCTCGCGCTGGCCGAACTCGACTCCGCCGGACGAGCTGGACGTCAGCACGGCCATCTCGAACTCGGGGACCGAGGCCGGGTCGAGCGCCGCGTCGGCCAGTGCCTCGTGGCTGGCCACCAGCCCGGTCTGCGTCCAGAGGTCGGTCTCCACCAGCAGCCTGCCCGGCAGGTGCTCGTTCGGGGCGAAGCCGCGAAGCTCGCCCGCGTGCCGGACCGGATAGCCCGCCGGGTCGAACCGGCTGATGCGCCCGATCCCGGAGCGGCCGGCGAGCGTCGCGCTCCAGTGCTCCCCCGTCCCGATGCCGGTCGGGGCCACGACGCCGATCCCGGTGACCAGCGTCCGCCCGGCACCGCCCGAATCGGTCATGATCCTCACCTTCCCCAGCGGACAGCTTTCCTGCCCGGTTCCGATCTTCAGCGCGTTCGCTGAAGCGCTTCTCGAACGGTGCTCGATCGTTCGCTCAGGAAATCGCGGCCGCGTTGAGCCCGGCCGCGAGCACCGCGATCCCCGTGCGCAGCAGGTGCCACCGGCGCCACAGCGGACGCGGATCGGCCCAGTGCGCCGGGATCGCCTCCGGGTCGAGCCGTTTGACCGCCCGGTTGAGCGGGACGTTGCAGAAATGCGAGACCACCGACACCGCGGCCAGCGCTCCCGCTCCCGCGCCGAAAAGCCAGGCCCGGCCCGGCACCAGGAACGCGAGGACGACGTCGAGCGCCGTCGAGCCCAGTACGAGCACCGGCATCGTCGGGTCCCACCGTTTGCCGATCAGCTGGTGGCTGTAGACGTACTGCGCGGGCGGCATGGCGAACAGCGCGGGCAGGACGGCGAGCGCGACGGCGAACAGCACCCCGGCGATCGCGCCGCTGGAGACCGTCGCGGCGCCCGCCAGCCAACGTTCCACTGTGGACACGTCGATCCCTTCCGCGTCACCGCGCGGACGACGGGTCGCGGTGGAAGCCTTCGGCGATCACCGCCGCGTCGTCGTCGCCGTGCCCGGCGTCGACCACCGCGCCGAACCGGTCCGCCGCGGCTCCGGTCACCGGCATCGGCACGCCGCGACCGGCGGCGTCCTCGCAACCGAGCCGGAGATCCTTGTGCATCAACGCGCTGCGGAAGGCGGCCGGCCGGTAGTCGCGTTCCCGCATGAACCGCGCGCGGAAGCCGAGGATCGGCGAATACCATCCGCTGTTCGCGAAGACGTCCAGCAGCAGGGTGCGGTCGATCCCGGCGGACCCGGCGAATTCCAGCGCTTCGGCCAGTCCCGCGGTCTGCACGCCGAGCAGGAGGTTGAACGCGAGCTTGAGCGTGCTCGCGCGACCGGTCTCGCCGAGCCAGCTCACCTGCTGGCCGATCGCGGCGAACACCGCGGACACGTCTTCGCCGGGCGTGCCCTCCCCCGCGGCGAAGACCCGCAACCGCCCGGCCCGCGCCATTTCCGGGTTGCCCATGACGCAGCTTTCGATCCGGCGGACCCCCTTCCCGGCCAGCGTCTCGGTGGTCTGGATCGAGAACGGCGGCGACACCGTGGAGGTGTCCAGCACTGTGTGCCGGGAGGTGAGCACGCCGGCGAGATCGCCGAGCAGCACCTGCGTCACCGCGTCTTCGTCGGCGAGGCTCACCAGGACCAGATCCGCGTCCTGGACGGCTTCGGCGGGGGTGGCGGCGACCCGCGCGCCAGCCGGGCGAAGCGACTCGGCGCGGGAGGCGGTGCGGTTGAAGACCACGACCTCGTACCGCGCGGCGAGCAGCGCGCGGACCATCCCCGAACCCATTTCCCCGAGTCCGATCGCGGCTACCTTGGCGGTCACCGCGGCGTCCCGGCGTTCGGGTGGTCGGCGGCCGAGAGCTGGGAGACGCAGCGCATGGTCGCCGCGGCGAAGTAGCGAGCGAATCCCTTTTCGCTCTTGGTGTCGCGGGGCTCGGCGAGGTACGGTGCCAGCGCCTCCTCGACCAGGTGCACGCCGCGTTGCGCCCCGACATGCCTGCCGACCGCGGAAAAATCTCCTTCGTAGTGCACGAACCGGACCACGACGTCGTCCTGCACGAACACCGCGGTGCCGAGCAGGCGGGCGCCCTCGTCGCCGTTCCCGGCCGGCGCCTGCGGCGTCGACATCCGCTGGAACCCGGCGAAAATCTCCGCGATCCGGTCCTCGTTGCCCGGCTTGACCCGATAGCAGATGGCCGCGTAGGGCATCAGACTCCTCCGTCCACGTTGAGAGTGATTCCGCTGATGTAGGCCGAGGTGTCGCCGGCGAGGAACAGCACCGCACCGGCGACGTCGGCGGGCTGGCAGATCCGGCCGAGCGCGGTCATGCCCACGATCCGGCTGACCGCCTCCGGCGGCAGCCCGGCACCCGGTTCGGTTTCGGTGAGCCCGGGGGCGACCGCGTTGACCCGGATGCCCCGCGGCCCGAATTCCTTGCAGAGCGCCCGCGTGAACCCGATCAGCGCGGCTTTCGACGTCGTGTAGTGCACCCCGTTCGCGCGTCCGCGCAGCGCCACCGACGAGCCGACGGTGATCACCGAACCGCCGTCGGCCACCTTGTCCGCGAACGCGTGCGTCACCTGGTACACGCTGGTGACGTTGTGGTCCATCACCCGCTGCCATTCCGCCGGGGTCAGCCGGCCGAACGGCACGACGCCGTCCACACCGACGTTGTTCACCAGAACGTCCACCGCGCCCAGCGTTTCCGCGGCTTCGGCGGCGAGCCCCGCGGCGCCGTCCTCGCTGGTGACGTCGGCCCGTACGACCCGGTGTGTCCCGCCGATCCGGTCCAGTTCTTTTTCCAGCGCGGCAGCGGCTTCCTCGTCTTCGCGGTAGCAAGTGACCACGGAAGCGCCGGCCGCGGCGAACGCGAGCACGATCGCCCGGCCGATGCCTTTCGTGCCGCCGGTCGCTACGACTTTCTTGCCGTCCAGTCCTTGGTGCATGGGAAAAAACCTCTTCTCTAGCTTCGATGGGGGGCGGCGGCGCGCGGTGCGTCGTGCCCGGCGGGATCGCGGCGCAGCGCGGCGGTCAGCCGGCCGCGGAAGACGGTGAACAGCAGTCCGGCGAGGACGCTGGCGGCGCCGAGCCCGAGGTAGTACCAGAGCTCGGGAATCAGTTGCAGCAACCGCAGCAGGATCGCGCCGATCGCACTGCCGAGACCGGCGAAAAGCCAGTAGAGGCCGAGCATCCGGGCGGTGAACGAGCGGGGCAGCACGTCTGCGGTCGCCGCGATGCTGACCGCCGCGATCACCAGTTCGCCCAGCGCCGAGACCAGGTAGGCGGCGACCAGCCAGAGCGGGGAAACCTTGGCCCCGCCGCCGGTCTGGCCCGCGGCGACGGCCATGGTCAGGAATCCGGAACCGATCAGGCAGAGCCCGATCGCGAACTTCACCGGGACGTTGTTCCGCCTGCCCAGCCTCGGCAGCAGCCGCGCGATCACCGGGGCGAACAGGAGCGTGCACAACGGGATCACCGACTGCAGCCAGCTCGCCGGGACGAGGAACCCGGCGAACTCGCGGCGCACGTGGTCACGGGCGAACAAGGTGAGCAGCGATCCGGAGTAGGCGAAGACCATCCAGAACAGCGCCGCGCCGCAGAGGACCGCGAGGAACGCGGACAGCCGTTTCCGGTCCGCCTCGGCGAGTTCCGGATTCCGGCGCAGGGAACGGAAACCGGCGACCGTCGTGACCAGAAGCAGCACTCCGGCCGCGCTGACGAGCGTGCGGACAGTGAGCACCCCGGCGATCGCGGCCGCCGTCGTCGCGACCGCGGCCGCGACGACGACCAGCGCGGTGCGGCGGAGCACCCGCCCCCGTTCTTCCGCGCTCAGCCCGGTTCGCGGGGCAAGGCCCGCCGAGCCGAACTGGCTCGCCGCCGTGGCGACCCGGACGCCCGTCAGCAGCATCGCCGCCGCGCAGCAGAGGAACGCCGCCGACCAGGAAACCCGTTCGCCGAGCCAGCCGCAGGCCAGCGGGGCGAGCAGCGAGGAGACCTGAGTCGCGACGAACATCAGCGAAATGCCGGATTCCCGTCCGCGCCCGTTCCCGAACAGCAGGTTGACCAGCGCCTGGTGGTTCGGTTTGAACACGGCGTTGCCGACCGCCAGCAGGCCGAGGCCGGCCGCCGCGGGCAGTCCCGCGCCCAGCGCGACGAACCCGGCGGCGCTCAGCGCGCACCCGGTGAGCATCGCCCGCCGCGCGCCGAGCACCCGGTCGCCGATCCAGCCGCCTGCCAGCGACAGCAGGTAGGTGAACGCGATCCAGGCGCCGAACAGGGCGGCGGCGTCGACGCCGAGGGCCAGCCCGCCGGTGCTCGCCGGGGCCGCCGCGTACAACACCAGCACCGCTTGCAGACCGTAGAAACCGAAGCGTTCCAACAGGTCCGCGGTGAACAGACGGGAGTACCAGGCCGGCATCGCGAACAGCGTGACCGGCCGGTCGCCGGGATCGGCTTCGGATCCGGCCGGGGCCGCCATCACGGCCGTCCGGTCGCGGCGGCGAGTGCGGCGCGCAGCGCGTCTTCGGCGGTGTCGGCCCCGGCGTCGCTCCGCCACGCCACGAAAGCGTCCGGGCGGACCAGGACCGCCCCGTGCTCCGGAACCCCGTGTGCGGCGGCGAAAGTGCCCGGTTCCGTCCGGAGGTCGCCGTCCTCGGCCAGCACGTGCCCGCGCACCGGTGTGCCAAGCAGCTTGCCGACCCGGTCCGCCGCTTCGAGCCAGCCGCTGTCGCGGGAACCGGTCAGCAGCACGAAATCGTCGTAGTAGAGGTCGATTGTGGACAGTCGCTCGCCGTTGCGCTCGAGCCAGCAGTGCGGCGCCCGGGTGCCGGGCTTGCCGGTCAGCTCGAGCTCGGGTTCGAGCACGCGGGCGTCCTCGGGCACCCCGGTGATGGCCGCGGAGCGGTAGCGATAGCCGAGGGTGACGATCACGTCGTCGACCATCTGCGCGGCGGTCTCCGCGTCCGCGTGGCCGTGCCGGATCCGGTTGCGCACCAGGGCTTGTGCCGCCATCGCCTCGCCGACCAGCCTGCGCTCGGCGTCGTAGGAGTCGAGCAGCGGCTCGTCCGCGGTGCCCGCCAGCACCGCCGCCAGCTTCCACGCCAGGTTGTGCGCGTCGTGGATCCCGGTGTTGGCGCCGAATCCGCCGGCGGGCGGATGCACGTGCGCGGCGTCGCCGGCGAGGAAGATCCGGCCGCTGCGGAACGTCTCGGCGACGAGTTGCGCGCCGCGCCACGGCACCTTGGCCATGACCTCGACGTCCATCTCCGGGCGGCCGGCGGCGGTGCGGATGATCTCCAGGCAGCGCTCGTCGGTGAAATCCTCCCGGGTCTCGCCGCGGTCCGGGAAGTAGAGCGGCGCCGCCAGCCAGGGGTCGCAGCCGTGCAGCCGCGACAGGCCCATCAGGGTGCCGGGAGCCGCGGTCGCGTAGCAGAGGATGAATTTCCGGTGCGCCAGCATGGTTTCCAGCTCTGGCGCCCGGAAGTAGATCGACATCGCGTCGAAGACGGTGCCCCGCCCGGTGCGCTCGATGCCGAGCATCCCGCGGGTGGTGCTGCCCGCTCCGTCCGCGGCGATCACGTACTGCGCGCGCACCCGCAGCGGACGGCCGTCCTCGTCGAGTTCGGCGGTCACGCCGGAGTCGTCCTGGCGGAACGAGAGCAGGGTGGTCTTGTGCTTCACCGTGCCGCCCGCCGCGGCGACCAGGTCGACCAGCACCCGCTCGTACCGGTCCTGCCCGCAGCCCATCACTCGTTCCGGGCTGATGTGCTCGCCGTCCAGCGACGGCGCCTCGAGCGTCACCGCGTCGTCGATCTCGGCGAACGTCCTGGTCTGGATGATGCCGCCCTCGAAGTACGGGTGCGAGTCGCCCATCTCCAGCGCGCGGATCTCCGAGACGAAGCCCGCCGCGCGGAACAACTCCATCGTGCGGGCCTGGAGGCCGGGGGCCCGGGGCAGCGTCGAGGTGCTGTCGCGCCGTTCGGCGACGAGCGCCTTCACCCCGTGCCGCCCGAGGAACGCCGCGGCGGAGAGGCCGACCGGCCCGGCGCCGACGATCAGCACTGGTACAGAGATTTCCTGCATGGTTGGTTCCTTCGTTCGACCTTGGACGGGAGTGTTCGGGGACGCCGGGGAGCCGGGGCGGGTCACGAAGGCGAGCCGGACCGGGGCAGGGAGAGCTGGGTGACGCTGCGCAGGAGGCTGGCGGTGAACGTGCGCACGAAACCCTCTTCGGTGTCGGTGTCCCGCGGCGTCCGCAAGTACGGCTTGAGCTTGCGTTCGACCTCGCGCACGCCAGGCTGGGCGGCCATGAACCTCGCGATCGCGGCGAGGTCGCCCTCGTACTCGATGAACCGCACCAGCAGCCCGTCGCGGATGAACACCGCGGTGCTCAGGATGCGGCTGGGCGTGCCGTCGGCGGCCGCGGGCGGCACGGTCGACGTGTCCGGACGGCGGAAATCCGCGAACACCTCGACGAGTTCGTCCTCGTGGCCGTTCTTGACGTCGTAGCTGATCGCGGCGAAAGGCATCGCGTCTCCTCGCATCTCTCCGGCACGGTGTGCGCACACCGTGTGACAGGCGCCTGGAGAGAGGCTCGAGCGACGTCGGACGGGGACTGTCCGGAACTCCGGGCCCCGTTGTGATGTTTCTGTTATGACTATAATTACCGGGGTGACCGCACACGCGAACGACGAGGCAGACTCGGCGGCCGTCCGCCGGTCTCCGCTGGCGATGGCCGTCCTGCTCCTGCTCGCGGTCGAGCCCAAACACCCCTACGGGCTGCGGCAGCGGATTCTCGAATGGGAGAAAGACCGCGTCATCAACGTCAGCCAGCGCAACGCGATCTACCAGACGATGCGCCGGTTGGAGCGGCACGGGCTGATCGTCGTCCACGAGACGGCCAAACACGAGAACCGCCCGGAGCGCACCGTTTTCCGCACCACCGAGAGCGGCGTCAAGCTGTCCCAGGAATGGGTGCGGGACATGCTGCGCACGCCCGCGGTGGAGTACCCCGAATTCCCGGCCGCGCTGGCGTTCATCGCCTCGATCTCCCGGCCGGACGCGATCGCCGCGCTGAGCGAGCGGCTCGAGGCCTGCGAGCGGAACCTGGCCGAGTTCGAGGCCGAGGTCACCGGGCGGCTCGCCGATTTCGCCGACCCGGTCGACCCGATCCACCTGGTCGACACCGACTATCAGCGGGCCATGGCCACCGCCGAGATCGACTGGCTGCGCCGGACGCTCCTGCAACTGGACGCCGCTCAGCTGAACGGGGCCGCCGCCGACGCGTGACCCGGCGGGCCGCGCTTCGACCGCGGTCCGATCCGCGGTCCAGCCGCCGGCTCCAGCATCGGACGCGTCCGTTCCGCCGACGCATCCGGAGTGCTCATGAACGCCGCAGGCACTGTCCAGCCCGAACGCGGCCCGAGGGTCCGCACCGCATTGGTCACCGGTGCGAACCGGGGTCTGGGCCGGGCGGTCGCCGCCGAACTGCACAGCCGGGGCTTCGAGGTCGTCGTCAGCGCCCGGGACGGGGCGCGGGCCCGCGAAGCCGCGGCCGGGCTCGGCCGATCGGTGCGGCACGTCGCGCTGGACGTCACCGACCCCGCGTCGGTGACCGCCGCCGCGCGCGCACTGCCCGAAGTGGACGTTCTGGTGTCCAACGCCGGCGTGCTGCTCGACACCGGGGCCGATCCGCTGACCGTCGAGCCGGAGCTGGTCGAGCGCACGATGGCCGTCAACCTCCTCGGCTCGTGGCGGGTCGCGCAGGCGTTCCTCCCCGCGATGATCGACCGGGGCTGGGGCCGTCTGGTGTTCGTCTCCAGCGCGACCGGTTCCTTCACCGCCGGCCTGTTCATCGGCTGCCCGGCCTACTCGGTCTCCAAAGCCGCGCTCAACGGCCTGACCCAGATGCTCGCCGCGCACACCGAGGGCACCGGCGTGCTGGTGAACGCGGTCAACCCCGGGCAGACCAAGACCCGGATGATGCCGTCGGCGACCCGGACCGCCGAGGAGTCCGCGATCGCCGTCGCCGACGCGGTCACGCTGCCCGACAGCGGACCGACCGGCACCTTCCGCAGGGGCGACCGGCTGATCGGCTGGTGAGCCGCGTTCGAGCCGGATTCCAGCCCCGGTGTGTCAGATCGGGGCATTCCCCTTTCGAGGTCGTTCCTAGGAGGACGCCGTGCACCGGACCCTGATCGTGGCGCGACTCGAGACACCCGACCCCGGCCGGATCGCGGAGGTGTTCGAGGAATCGGACGCCAGCGGGTTGCCGCACGAGGTCGGCGTCTCCCGCCGGACCCTGTTCAGCTTCCACGACCTGTATTTCCACCTCGTCGAGGCCGACGAGGACATCGCCCCCCGGCTGTACCGGGCCCGGCCGGGAGCCCAGTACCAGGACATCCACACCAAGCTGCTGCCGCTGGTGTCGCCGTACGACCCGAACTGGAAAGAGCCGAAAGACGCCATGGCCCGGCCGTTCTACGTCTGGTCGGCGGAGAACGGGAGGGAACAGTGAACGAGACCGGCCGCAAGGTGCACTACCGCGAGGTCGCCGCGAATCGCCGCCGCGGCGGCGAAATGCGGGTCACGCTGAGTCCGCGCACGGTCGCGAGCACGTCCGGCTTCGGCGGGGTGCTGTGGCTCGAGCCCGGCGAGTACGTGTCCGAGCACTACCACCCGCACTCCGAGGAGTTCCTGCACCTCGTGCGCGGTTCCGGGACGCTCTACCTCGACGGCGAGCCGATCCCGCTGGCCGAAGGCGATTCGCTGCTGGTGCCGATCGGCGCCCGGCACCGGCTGGTGAACGACGGGACCGAGCAGGCGCACTACGTCTTCCACCTGTCCCCGCTCGCGCCCCGCCCGGAACTGGGCCACGTGGACACCGAGGAACCGCCCGCGCCGCACGAATCCCAGCCAGCGGTCGGCGGGCCCCGATGAGCCGGAAGGCGGCGATCACCGGGATCGGCGTGGTGGCGCCGGGCGCGATCGGCGCCGCGGCCTACTGGGACCTGCTCAGCGAGGGCCGGACGGCCACCCGGCGGATCACCCACTTCGACCCGGCCCCGTTCCGGTCCCAGGTCGCCGCCGAGGTCGACTTCGACCCGCTGGCGAACGGGCTGACCCCGCGCGAGGTGCGCCGGATGGACCGGGCCGCCCAGTTCGCGGTCGTCTGCGCCGGGGAAGCCATGCGCGACAGCGGGTTCGAGGAGGGCGCGATCCCGCCGGAACGGGTCGGCGTCGTCGTCGGCAGCGCGGTCGGCTGCACCGTCGGGCTGGAGAACGAGTACCGGGTGCTGTCCGACGACGGCAAGGAATGGCTGCTCGACCACGAGTACGCGGTGCCCCATCTGTACGGCTACATGGTGCCGAGCACGCTCGCGGTCGAAGTCGCCTGGGCGGTCGGGGCCGAGGGGCCTTCGTCGGTGGTCTCCACCGGATGCACGTCCGGACTGGACGCGGTGTGGAACGGTGCGATGATGATCGAACGAGGCGAGGCCGACGTGGTCTTCGCCGGTGCCACCGAGGCGCCGATCTCGCCGATCACCTTGGCGTCGTTCGACGCGATCCGGGCCACCACCCCGAACCTGGACGACCCGGAGCACGCTTCACGGCCGTTCGACGTCCGCCGGGACGGTTTCGTGCTCGGCGAGGGCGCGGCGATCCTCACCTTGGAGAGCGAAGCCACGGCGCGGGCCCGCGGGGCGAAGATCTACGGGATCATCGACGGTTTCGCCAATCGCACCAACGCGTTCCACATGACCGGGCTCAAGCCGAACGGCCGGGAGCTGTCCGAGGCGATCAACGCCGCGCTCCGGTACGCGAAACGGGACCCGGGCGAGATCGACTACGTGAACGCGCACGGTTCGGCGACCAAACAGAACGACCGGCACGAGACGGCGGCGTTCAAGCGGAGCCTGGGAGCGCACGCGTTCGACGTCCCGATCAGCTCGATCAAATCGATGATCGGGCACTCGCTCGGCTCGATCGGCGCGCTGGAGCTCGCCGCCTGCGCGCTGGCGATCGACAACCAGGTGGTGCCGCCGACCGCCAACCTGAAAGAACCGGATCCGGACTTGGGGCTCGACTACGTGCCGCTGGTGGCCCGCGAACACCGCACCGACGTCGTGCTCAGCGTGGGCAGCGGATTCGGCGGCTTCCAGACCGCGGTCGTGCTGAGCGGGCCGGACAGCCGCTGAGTTCCGGGACCTCCGGGCCGGGCGGACCTTGGCGGGGCCAGGCGTCACTGCCAGGGACTCAAGCTGCGCGGCCCGCGTCCGCCGAACGTCCACAAAGGACTTCGGTGCTCGTCGGAATGCCTGATTGATGAGTATGTAACCACTTGCTGAACTCCGTGAGGGGAACCCTGAGGGACTCTGAGTCCCTCAGGGTTCCCCTCACGGACGTTTGGCCCCGCCCAGGTCTTCCGGCCTGGGCAACCCGCACCCGCAGCGCCGCATTAGGTCCCTGACATGGAGTCCAGGCGTCCGCGAGGGCCCCTTCACTGCCCCAGATTGCCATGTCGGGAGCTTAAGGCTATGGCATGGACGCGCTGCTGGCGTGTTTCCCCGGCTCGGCGGGTTCGGTCCGGTTGAGCGCACGTCGCCGTGGACCCCGGGAGCCGGGTTGCGGTCCGTGAAGGGCTCCTTGAGGGAATCTGATTCCCTCAAGCAGCCCTTCACGGACTTCAGAGCACGGCCACATGGCGACAAATCGGGCATTCCGGCGGAATAGGAGTCCTTTGTGGACGGTGAGCGGGCGCGGGCTGCGCGGCTTGAGTCCCAGGCATTGGACGCCCGGCTTCGCCGACACCTTCTACGGTCGTCTGTCCGAGGCGCTCGCGGCGGAACCGCCAAGAAGTCCGCTCGATCCCGATCATGCCGTTCGGTCAAGCACGCGAGTGCGGACCAGGCGGTTTTTCGTTCCCGGAGACAACGGCTGCGGGCGAAGGCGTGACGGTCGGAAATCACGCCACGGAGTGTCAGAAGGAAACTTTCGGACGGCTCGGCCGGAGTCTCCCAAAACGAAGCGGGTGCCGCCACCCGGCTGGGCTTGTTTCCGGACACTGCTGGACCAGACCACTGGGCACGGAGGTACGGCCCGGGGCGAGGCGGTCGAAGGTTCCGGCCGGGATGCGGGAGACGACGTCCGCGGGCGGGAAAACGGGGGTCGGCGGATGTCGCGTCACGACGGGGGCGCGACACGCTAATGGTCTAGGCCAATGTGAGGAAGGGGCGAAAACGGAGGTTTGCGTTCACCGCCGCCGTCAGCCGGGAAGAGGAGTTCCGCACGCCTCGAAAGTGCCGGATCTTGCCGGGCCTCCTCGTCATAGCCCCGGAAGCTTTCCCGAGAACGACGGAGTCCCCCGCCCGGACGGGTCGCGCGCACGGGAAGCCGTTGGCGCAGCTCCGGCCTCCGGCTCAGCCCGGTAACAAAAGGGCACGAGTATTGCACGGGCCGCACGCAATGGACTTCTGGCACACAAGGCGGATTTGTTCCCAGCAGTCGAGAGGCGGGGCGTTCACGATGCCGAATGCCACCGCAACCCACGGGAACAATGGAAACACCCTCCGTCGCCAGATCGCTAATAAATAACCATTATCCGATTCGGCGGCAACGGGCAGAAACATTGCCCGTTACTGCAATTGCAACTCCGCGCCCGCCGAAATAAGCAGTGGCGCCCCGGTGGCGTTAATTGATTCAACACCGTACCGGCCAGTACGACAAGGTATTCGCCCGAGAAGGGCCCCTTGGGGGAGGTACCACCACTGTCCTGACTGGTGCCAGCACCACCATCGGGAGGTCAGGGGCGGTAAATCGGGAGGGTCCTTCCTATTCGGAGCCCGAAACTGTCGAACATGACGCCAACTCATTACCCCAATCGGAGGTAGACCGTCTTTTCAAGTTCTGACATGCTCGGCTCGGCCGACAGCTCGGTGCGTGGGGTCACTTGAGACGGGCTATTTTTCCTCAGGGGTAGATATGGAAATTGAGCTATTGGGATCGGTGACGCTCCGGCAAGCCGGCCGGAGGCACGGAGTCGCGTCGCGAAAGGTGCGGACCGTGCTCGCGTTGCTGGCCTTGTCGCCGGGGGTGCCGTTGTCCCTGGACACGCTCGCGGACGAACTGTGGGCCGACAAACCGGTCTCCAACGTGCGCAACGCGTTGCAGGCCAACATCGCCCGGTTGCGGAAGCTCGTGTTCAACGTGACCGGCGAGCGCGAGGTGGTCCGCACGGTCAGCAGCGGTTATCTGATGACCGTGCCCGCCGAGGCGGTCGACGCGCATCGGTTCTCCGCTCTGGCGCAGCGCGGCGCGAGCTTGCTCGGGCAGGATCCGCGCGCTGCCATCACGGTGTTCGAGCAGGCGTTGCGACTCTGGCGCGGGCCGGCGTTGCTCGACGTGGCCGATTGCACTCGCTGCCGGATGGCCGCCGAGCAGCTCAACGAGCATCGGCTGACCGTGCAGGAGGACCTGATCTCCGCGCGGTTGCAGGTCGGGGAACATCACGGGCTTTCCCATGACCTGAAACAGCTCGTCGCCGAGAACCCGGCGCGTGAGCGGCTCAGCGAGTACTTGATGATCTCGCTCTATCGCGACGGCAGGCAGGGCGAAGCGGTCTCGGTCTTCCACAGCACCCGGCAGTGGCTGAGCGCCGAACTCGGGCTGGAGCCGGGGCCGGGGCTGCGGCGGTTGTACCAGTCCATTCTGATGCAGGACCGGGTCCTCGACTGAGCCGTCGTTCACGATCGTGAGCATGGCAGTCCCCGATGACCGGCTGCTGACAGCGCGCCGACGAACCGGGCGCGTCAGGGGTCTGTCAGAACGAGGTCAGAAGGGTGTCACCGCTCGCCGCTAGTTTCGGGCCGATCCCAGAACCGGTCCCTGACTATCGGGAGTGCCCCCATGACGACAGCCGTCTCCGAACGCATGCAGCAGATCCGCGAGATCGTCTGCACGCACCTCGAGCTCGACGACGCCGAGCTCACCGAAACCAGCGACTTCGCCGACGACCACGAGGCGGACTCGCTGTCGCTGATGGACGTGCTGGCCGCGCTGGAGAAGAAGTTCGGCGTCACGATCGACCAGGCCCAGTTCGCCAGGATGACCAACCTGCGCGCGGTGTACGAGGTCGTGTCGGAATCCGCGAGCTGGTAGAGACCATGTCGACGAGCATCGGACGCCGGGTCGTCATCACCGGATGCGGCGTCGTGTCCAGCATCGGCATCGGGGTACGGGAGTTCACCTCCGCGCTGCGCGCCGGGCGCAGCAACGTCCGGCCGATCTCGGTGTTCGACACCACCGGGTTCGCCCACGACAACGGCTGCGAGGTCACCGACTTCGAGCCCGCCCAGTGGATCCGCACGCTCGACCCCGGCGACCTCGGCCGGGCGAGCCGGTTCTCCACCGCCGCCGCGCGCCTCGCCGTCGAGGATTCGGGGCTGCCGCTGGAAACCCTGCGCGCCGCGCGGACGCTCGTCTCGGTGGGCAGCACCGACGGCGAGGCGCACGAACTCGACGGCCTGGTGGGGCAGGAACTCTCCGCCGGGCTGGCCGGTCTCGACCCGCGACTGGTGCGCCGCACCTCCGCGGGCCGGCTCGCCACGTCGATCGCGCGCGAGCTGGAACTGACCGACGTCGAGACCGGGACCATCGCGACGGCGTGTTCGGCGGGCAACTACGCCATCGGCAACTCGCTCGACGCGATCCGGTGCGGGGACGCCGAGTTCGCCCTCTGCGGCGGCGCGGACGCGCTGTGCCGCAAGACGTTCACCTCGTTCTACCGGTTGCGCAGCATCGCCCCGGACTGCTGCCGTCCCTTCGACCGCAACCGGATGGGCATCCTCACTGGCGAGGGCGCGGGCATCCTGCTGCTGGAGAGCCTGGACTCCGCGCTCGCCCGCGGCGCCCGGATCTACGCGGAAGTGCTGGGGTACGGCATGTCCTGCGACGCGCACCATCCCGTCGCGCCGCATCAGGCCGGGATCGCCCGTTGCATGGAACTGGCGCTGGCCGACGCCGGGGTCAAGCCCGGCGAGATCGACCTGATCTCCGCGCACGGCACCGGCACCAAGGCCAACGACATGACCGAATCCGCCGCGATCCGCGACCTCTTCGGGCCTAAGCCGCCGCGGACCGTGTCGATGAAGTCCATGCTGGGGCACTCGATGGGCGCGGCGAGCGCACTGGCCGCGATCGGCTGTTCGATCGCGCTCACCGAGCAGTTCATCCCGCCCACCATCAACCATCGCGACACCGACCCGGACTGCCCGGTGGACTGCGTGCCCAACGAATCCGTCGACGCCGACCTCGACATCGTGCAGAACAACGGCTGGGCCTTCGGCGGCAACAACGCCGTGGTCCTGCTCGGCCGGTACGAGCGGCAGCCCCGAAAGGAGACCGCGCGGTGACCGCACCAGCCCGGCGCCGTCCGGTCATCTCGGCCTGGACGGCCATTTCCCCCTTCGGCTACGGCCGGGAGGCGTTCGCCGACGGCGTTCGCTCCCGGCGCGAGCCGACCGTTGACCGCGGTGCACAAGGTGATCCGGCGGCCGTCGTGCCCAGCTTCGACGTGCGCGAGATGTTCGGCCGCAAGAAGACCCGGGCGATGAACCGGGTCAGCGGGCTCACCGTGGCGGCGGCGCAGCAACTGCTCGCCGACATGGAACTGGATCCGGACGGGGACCGCGAGCACATCGGGTTCGTGCTCGGCACCACGACCGGCAGCGCGCAGAGCATGATGGACTTCACCCGCGCGTCGATCACCGGCGAGCAGCCCGACCACGTCGAGCCCGCCGCCGTTCCCGGCACGGTGATGAACTGCGCGGCCGGGCAGGCCGCGATCTGGCACGGGCTCAAGGGCCCCAACGCGACGATCGCCGCTGGTCGCACCACTGGGTTGCAGGCGCTGAACTACGCCCGCCGGTTGCTGATGACCGAGCGTGCGGCGCAGGTGCTGTGCGGTGCCGCCGAGGAGCATTCAGATGCGCGGTCTTGGCTTGAACACCACCGGCGCGGCGGGGCGGCGACGCTCGGCGAAGGCTGTGCGATGTTCCTGCTGGAACCGGCGGATTCGGCCGATCCGCGCAACGTGCTGGCGACGTTGACTGGCATCGACTCGCGGATCTGCCTCGACGGGGATCTCGCCGGAACCTTGCACGCCACCGTGTCCTCGCTGCTGAAACGGTCTGGCGTCGCGGCAGAACGGGTGTGGGCGGCGATTGGCAGCGGCTTCCCCGCTGGGTCGGATCGCCCTGAGGACGCGACGCTGCGGCAGTTGTTCGGCGACGAAGTGACGGACCGCGTGCCACCGGTGGATCTCATCGGCGACACCTCGGCGGCGACGGCGCTGTTCGGCTTGGCGTCGGTGCTCAGCATCGCTGACGGCGCTGACCACGGCGAGCAGGACCACATCGTCGTCACCGCCTGCGACGACGACGGTTCGGTGGCCTGCGCGCTGCTGCAGCTCGGCGGTGCGCGATGAGCAAAACCGCGCTCGTGACCGGCGGCTCTCGAGGGATCGGCCGGGCAGTCGTGCTCCGCCTCGCCCAGGACGGGTTCGACGTCGCCTTTTGCTATCACAGCAACCAAACCGCGACGGACGTCCTCGTCAAGGAAGTCCTTGACCTGGGCGTCCGGGTCGAGGCCAGCCAGGTCGACGTCGCCGACGGCGAGGCGGTCACGGCGTGGGTGGAGCGCACGGCCGACGGGTTCGGCGCGCCGGACGCGCTGGTCACGTCGGCGGGGATCACCCGGGACGGTTCGCTCGCGCTGATGTCCGAGCCGGACTGGTCGAGTGTCCTGCGCACGAACCTCGACGGCGTCTTCCACGCGTGCCGTCCCGCCGTGTTCCGGATGATCAAACGCCGCGCCGGAAGCGTGGTGACGCTGTCCTCGGTGTCCGGCGTGCACGGCAATCCGACGCAGACCAACTACTCCGCGGCCAAGAGCGGCGTGCTCGGTTTCACGAAGGCGCTGGCCAAGGAGGTCGGCCGGTACGGGGTGCGCGTCAACTCCGTCGCGCCGGGCCTGATCGAGACCGACATGCTCGGCAAGCTGAGCGACGCGACCCGCGAGAAAATGCTGAAGGCTGTTCCGCTGCGCCGCTTCGGCAGGCCGGAAGAGGTCGCGGACCTGGTGTCTTTCCTGGTTTCCGAACGCGCCTCCTACGTCACCGGCAGCGTTTTCGAGGTCGACGGCGGCTTCGTCGTCTAACCGGTCCTCCCCCGCGGCAGCGCAGGCAGCGCGTGCCGCGTCCTACCCGTGCGCTGGCGAAAGGACGTCATGAGCGCCGACAACGGTTTCATCCCGCGGCTCAAGACCGCGGTTCTGGGCTCGGCCGAGCGCCCGCTGGTGTTCGTCGGCAACTTCGAGGTCGAGGAGCAGTGGGCGGTCGACGAGCAGGGGCTGCCCAGGGTGTCCGCCCCGGGCGGTATGGCGGTCGTGAACAGCATGGACGAGTTCGCATTGCTGCTGGGCGGAAAGCGGGACCACGTGGTGCTCAAGCACGCGCCCGATCCCGGTTACCGCGGCTATCTGGAAGGGCTCGGCCTCGACCTGCCGCAGATCCACGTCATCACGGACCCGGACCCGGCGCGCACGGTCAGCCAGGACGCCCTGCACGATCCGTGGCTGATCGCCGCGCTTTCCGCGCTGCGCACCGACGAAGCGCATCTGCTCGCGCACGGCGTCTCGGCGGTGGAGGAAGAACTGTCCACCGCGACCGGGTTGCCGCTGGCCGCGCCCGACGCGGCTCGGTGCAAGGCGGTGAACAGCAAGATCTACAGCCGGCGCATCGCGACGCAGCTCGGATTGCGGCAGCCGAATGGGTGGGCGTGCGACACGCTCGACCTACTCGACGAGGCCGTCGCCGAGGCGGCCTCGGTGCTCGCCACCGGACGGCGGGTCGTCGTCAAGGAGGCGTTCGGGGTGTCCGGCAAGGGGATCTCGGTGGTCTCCGACGAACGCAGGCTCGACCGGTTGCGCCGGATGATCTCCGCGACCGCGCGACGCAAGGGCCGGGACCGGATCGCGTTCGTCGTCGAGGAGTGGGTCGACAAGCGCGCCGACCTCAACTACCAGTTCACCGTGAGCCGAGACGGTTCGGTGCACTTCGACTTCGTCAAGGAGCTCATCACCGAGCACGGCGTCCACAAAGGACACCGGATCCCGCCTCGGCTGGACGAGAAGCAGATCGAGATCATCCGGTCCGCGGCGCAGGCGCTCGGCGGGCGGCTCGCCGCCGACGGCTACTACGGCGTCGTGGGGGTGGACGCGATCGTCGAACCGGACGGCGGCGTCTTCCCGGTGCTGGAAATCAACGCCCGCAACAACATGTCCACCTATCAGGTGCCGATCCAGGAACGCTTCGTCACCGCGGGCGAGACCGCGATGGCCCGGCACTACTCGCTGCGGCTCGGCGCCAGCGTCGGCTTCGACCGGGTCCGCGACGTGCTCGGCGACCTGCTGTTCGACGGCGCGGGCAGCGGCCTGCTGGTGAACAACTTCGCCACCGTCAACGCCGGTGCGCAGACCGCGGACGGAGCCCCGTTCGCCGGCCGCCTCTACGGCGTGCTCATCGGGGATTCGGTCGCCGAGGTCGACCGGATCGACGCGCGAATCGAACGCGCGCTGGCCGTCCTGCAGCAGGACTGAGCACCCGTTTTCCGCCCAGCCGAAGACTAAGGAAGTTCTGTGACCGAAACCGCCACCGTTCCGGAGTTCGCCGTCGTGTCCGGAGCTCAGGTGCACCAAGTGCTCGACGGCGCCGAGAAACAGCTCGTCGAACTGATCGAAGCGACCTACCGGCTGCACGGGCAGCAGGCGACCGTGAACCCGCCCTCCTACTTCCTCCGGTTCCCGGACCGGCCGTCCGCGCGCATCATCGCGCTGCCCGCCTCGGTCGGCGGGGAGGTCGCGGTGGACGGCGTCAAGTGGATCTCCAGCTTCCCGGAGAACGTCCGCACCGGGCTGCCGCGCGCGTCGGCCGTGCTGATCCTCAACGACCAGGCGACCGGCTATCCGCTGGCCTGCATGGAAAGCTCGATCATCAGCGCCAGCCGCACCGCGGCGTCGGCGGCGCTGGCGGCCGACTGGCTCAGCCGGCGCGGCGAACGACCCCGGAGGCTCGGGTTCGTCGGCACCGGGCTCATCGCGCGGTACGTGCACCGGTTCCTGATCGGCACCGGCTGGGACTTCGACGAGACCGCGGTCTTCGACCTCTCCGCCGAACACGCCGCCGGTTTCCGGGGCTACCTGGAGAGCACCGGCGCGAGCGGGATCGCGGTGCGCGGGAGCGCGGAGGAACTGATCCGCGGCAGCGACCTGATCGTGTTCGCCACCGTCGCCGGTGAACCGCACGTGCACGATCCGGCCTGGTTCGGCCACAACCCGCTGGTGCTGAACGTTTCCCTGCGCGACCTGTCCACCGAGGTGATCCTCGCGTCGGCCAACGTGGTCGACGACGTCGAGCATTGCCTGAAGGCCAACACCTCGGTGCACCTGGCCGAACAGGTCACCGGCGGACGCGACTTCCTCGACGGCACCCTCTTCGACGTGATGTCCGGGGCACTCGCCCTGGACGCCGGCCGGCCGCTGGTGTTCTCGCCGTTCGGACTCGGCGTGCTCGACCTCGCGGTCGGCAAGCACGTCCTGGACGAACTGCGCCGCCGGGGCGAACTGCACGAGGTCGGCGACTTCTTCTTCGAACTCGACCGCTACGGCAAGCGCTGAGCCGATGCCGATCATCACCAGTCCGCACGAGTTCAACGTCGGCGACCTGTTCGTCGACCTGAACGGGTGTACAGGGCGATCGCTCTACCTCAAATGCGAGGGCTTCAACTTCGCCGGTTCGATCAAGATCAAGGCCGCGACCGAGATGATCGACGCCGCCGAACTGGACGGCACGCTGCGGCCCGGCGCGACCCTCGTGGAGAGCTCGTCGGGCAACCTCGGGGTGGCGCTCAGCCTGGTCGCCACCAGCCGCGGCTACCGGTTCATCTGCGTCACCGACTCACGCTGCACCCTCGGCGCCCGGCAGCTCATGCAGACGCTCGGCGCCGAGGTGCACGTGATCACCGAGCCGCATCCGAAAGACGGGCTGCTCGGCGCACGGATCGCGCACGTGCGGCGGCTGTGCGCCGAGGGCGACGACCGGGTGTGGCTCAACCAGTACGCGAACGCGGGCAACTGGCAGGCGCACTACCGCACCACCGGCCCGCAGATCGCGAACTCGTTCCCCGACGCCGACGTCGCGTTCATCGGGGCGGGCACGACCGGCACGCTGATGGGATGCGCGCGGTACCTGCGCGAACACTGTCCAGGCATGCGCGTGGTGGCCATCGACACCGTCGGTTCGGTGACCTTCGGGACCCCGGCCGCCCCGCGGATGATCCCCGGTCTCGGCACCGGGGTCCGGCCCGCGCTGCTCGACGAGTCCTATGTGGACGATGTGGTGCACGTGCCGGAACTCGCCACCGTGCGCATGTGCCGCCGTCTCGTCCGGGCGGGGTTCCTGTTCGGCGGCTCGACCGGCACCGTCGTCGCCGGGGCGCTGAACTGGCTCGACCGGCACGCGCACGGCGAGAACCTCACCGCGGTGGCGGTCTCCCCCGATCTCGGCGACCGCTACCTCGACACGGTCTACCACGACCAGTGGGTGGCCGACCTCTACGGAGACGCGGCGCTCGCCCCGCCCGCCGCGCTCGGGAGCTAGTACCACTCGAAATCGAGGTGCCACGCCCAGTGTGCGCACGATCACGAGGAGCCATCCTTAGACCGTCCGGCTTGCCGCCTGCGCGGCGGGAGGCCTGAAGCGGCCCAAGGAGTGCGGCAATTGCGAACGCTACCTCTGCTCCGTCTCGCGCGCTGGTGTGCCGGACACCCCGGCCCGGTCCTGTGCGCGTGGCTGCTGTTCCTGGTCGCGGCGGCGAGCGAGGGTTTCGCCGCCGCGACCGGCGGCTCCGCCCAGCCCGGATTCCCGCCCGCCGGTTCCGTCCTCGCCGTCGGCGGCCCGCTCACCGCGTTGCTGCTGGTGCTGGTGCTGGGATCGCTGCGGCTGGCCGCGATCGCGTTCGGCTATCTCGCGACGGTCGGCGTCAGCGCGCTCGGGGTGCTGCTGACGGCGGCCGAAGGAACGGGCTCGTTCGGCAGCTGGAACCTCGTTCTCCTGCCGGGCATCACGAGCGCGGCCAACCACCTGCTGTTCGCGGTCCGCAGGCAGCAGGAGATGCCGCCGGGCAAGCACACCGTCTCAGACACCGCACAGATCGTCGCCTCAACGGCCGGACGGACCGCGCTCGTCACCGGGCTCGCGATGCTGACCGCGATGACCGGGCTGTATCTCACCGGCGAGCCGCAGGTCATGCGACTGGCGGCGGCCGTGGTCCTGGTGATCCTCGTGGAAGCCGCCGCCGCGCTGACGCTGCTCCCCGTGTTGCTGACCCGGACCACGCTTCCCGTGCGGCGGTCCTTCCAGTGGCACTGGCTGCCCCGGTTCGTTGCCCGCCTGCCAGCAACCTGGCGTTACCGCAGCGCAGCTGGGCTCATCGGCGCGCTGGTGTGCACCGCCGCGGCACTCGGCTACGTCGTCTACCGCTACCTCGAATCGCCGACGCTGCCGCCGTTGCCGTTGGCGCTGCTGATCGGATTGACTTCGCTGGCGGTGATCACGGCTTTCCGACCGGTGGTGATCACGCTGACGACCGCGGCGCTTTCGGTGCTGTCCGCGCTTTTCGCGCTGACCATGCTCACCTGCATGGACCCGCCGACCCCGACGTGGCTGCCCGTGGCGCTGGTGGCCGTGCTCGCCGCGCCCACGACTGACATGCACGTGTGCCTGCTGCACCACTTCCGCGTCGAAGCGCTGACTGGGATGTCGCCACAGCATGTGCTCGCCGAAGGACTGCGTCGCGGCACCGTGGCGATCTCCAGTGCGAGCGTGGTGTCGATCGGGATCTTCAGCGCTCTCGGGATCGCTGGCACCGGCGCACTGAGCGAGTTCGGCTGGGCAGCCGCCGCGGCGCTGGCGATGGACGTGCTGGTGATCCGGTTGGTGCTGCTGCCCTTGCTGCTCTCGCTAGCCGGCCCGGTCCGCTGGTGGCGGCGGACCGGGCCGGGGGCTGCGCGAAGGTGAGGCGGCGGTGCGTGCTTTGTCCGTGAGGGGAACCCTGAGGGAATCAGAGTCCCTCAGGGTTCCCCTCACGGACGCGAGCAAGCGGTGATAGGTCCGGCAGCAGCCGCCTCGCCCCGGGCAGCACCGCCTTAAGACCCGAGCGTCGGGATCACCCGGTGGTCGGGTGCCCGGTGAGGTCGAGGAAGGCTTCGTCGAGGGTCGGCCGGCGCAGCGCGAAATCCGCCAGCGCGACGCCGCGTTCGTGCAACGCGTTCGCCGCCGCCGCGATCCCGCCGCTCTCGTCGAGCAGTTCGAGGGAGATGCTGCACCGGCGTTCGTCGACGACCGGGACGCCCACCGCGACCGGCGTCAGCGCCGCCACTGCGTCCGCGAGGCCTTCGGGGTGCGCGACGGCGACTTCCAGCCGTTCCCGGCCGACCTTGCGCTTGAGCTCGTCCGCGGTTCCTTCCGCGACGCTCCGGCCCTTGTCGATGACCACGATCCGGTCGGCGAGGTAGTCGGCTTCCTCGAGGTATTGCGTGGTGAGCAGGACCGTGACGCCTTCGCCGACCAGCTCACGGACCATCGTCCACAAGCCCATCCGGCTCGCCGGGTCGAGCCCCGTGGTCGGTTCGTCGAGGAACAGCACCGAGGGCCGCGCCACGAGGCAGGTCGCGAGGTCCAGCCGGCGACGCATCCCGCCGGAGTAGGTGCCGACCGCGCGGTCCGCCGCCTCGACCAGGTTGAACCGCTCCAGCAGTTCTCCCGCGCGGGCGCGCGCGCCTCGACGGCCGAGGTGCAGAAGACGGCCGAGCAGCACGAGGTTTTGCCTGCCGGTCAGCAGTTCGTCGACGGCCGCGTACTGGCCCGCGAGCGCGATGTGCCGCTGGACCTGCTTGCGTTCCGCCACGATGTCGTGCCCGGCGACCAGCGCGCGGCCGCCGTCCGGCGGAAGCAGGGTCGCGAGCATCCGGACGGTCGTGGTTTTGCCCGCGCCGTTGGGGCCGAGCAAGCCCAGGACCGTGCCGGGCGGGACGGCGAGGTCGACGCCGGCGAGCGCTTCGTGGTCGCCGTAGCGCTTGCGGAGCCCTTCGGCTTCGATCGCGAGTTCTCCGTGTGCCATGTCAGCCTGCTTCCCGGATGTTCTCGGGCGACAGATCGGTCCAGCGGCCCGAAATGTGCGCGAGGGCTTCTTCGCGGCTGCTCTCGCCGAGCGAGACCCGCCAGCCTCGCGGGACTTCCGCGAACGAAGGCCAGAGACTGTACTGCTGTGCGTCGTTGACCAGGACCAGGAAAGCGCCGTTCTGGTCGTCAAACGGGTTTGTCATCGCGTACTCCGGATCGGTTAGGCGAGGCGGTAACGGCGGAAGCTCAGCAGGGTCGCCGCGGCGAACAGCACGACCAGCGTCACCGCGACGACGATGCCGGGATGCTGCGCGGGGAACGAATCGTCCGCGGGCACCGGCACGCCCCACAGCTGGCGGCACAGCGTGGTGACGGAGCTGACCGGGTTCCATTCGGCGATCGGCCGGACCCACGACGGGAGCTGGCTGACCGCCATGAAAGCGTTGGACAGGAAGGAAAGCCCGAGCGTCAGCACCGCGCCGACGCCGTCGATCGATTCGGGATTGCCCATCGTGAGCCCCAGCAGCACGCCGACCCAGATCATCACGTAGAGGAAGAGCGCGAGCACGGCCAACCCGGCGAGCAGCGCGGGGAACCCGGCGTGCACGCGGCCGCCGACCGCCAGCCCGATCCCGGCGACGATCGCCAGCGCGATGAAGCCGACCAGCGCGTCGCCGATGGTGTGGCCGAACAGCACGGCGGGACGGGAGATCGGCAGGGAGCGGAATCGGTCGGTCAGGCCGCCTTTGAGGTCCATCGCCACCGCGATCGCGGTCGGCGCGACCCCGGCGAGGCCGACCTGCATGAGTGCGGCCGGGAAGAGGAACTCCGGGTAGCTGCCGCCGCCTTCGACGCTCACCGCGCCCTTGAAGACGTACCCGATGGCCAGCATGGTGATCAGGGAGTTCAGGGTGATCGCGAGCAGTCGGCCGGGCACTTGGCGCAGGTGGATCAGCCGCCGGCCGGCCAGGGCGAACGTTTCGACGAACGCCGCTGCCCGCGGCGGATTCGCCGGGGTAGTCATCGTGGTCACTGCGACTCCTCGCTTCCGGTGCTCAGCGTTTCCGCCACCGCGGTGCCGACCTCCGCCTGCGGTCGCGGGTCCATCAGGTATTCGTGGCCGCAGTCGATCCGGTGCGTCCGCACCGGTCCTGCCACGTGCGGCACCCAGCGGCCCGCTCGTTCGGCCACCTCGGCGTCGGTCACTCCCTCGGCGGCGACGAACAACTCGACCGCGCCGGTGAACCTCGTCGGGCGGTACTGGTGGGCCAAGGCAGCGTTGTTGTCCATCACGGCGAGGACGCGGGTCATGCGTTCCTCGCCGATGTCGGCCAGTCTGCTGTCTCCGTTTCGCAGCACGGCGATGACGTCGGCCGGGGTCAGCTCGGCACCGGCGTCGGTGTCGTGGAAGCCCACGTGCTCCAGGAAATCGACGAGCAGCTCGTGCCGGGTCGGTGCGGTTTCGGAGCCGTCCTGCGGGTAGCTGTCCAAGATGGACAGTGAGCCGACCGTTTCGCCTTCGGACTCAAGGCGTACGGCCAGTTCGAAGGCCAGCAGACCGCCGTAAGACCAGCCGAGCAGGTGGTACGGGCCGTGGGGCTGGATTCGGCGGAGGTGTTTCAGGTAGTCCTCGGCGACCTGTTCGACGGACTCCGGGAACTGTTCTGTGCCGCTGATTCCGGGTGATTGGAGGCCGTAGATCGGACGGTCCGGCAGATGGGCCGCCAAGCCGAGGTACGGCAGGCTCAGGCCGAGTCCGGCGTGCAGGCAGAACAGCGGCGGTTTCGCCCCGGTCGGACGGATCGGCAGGAGCGGCGCGAAGGGGTCCGGCAGGTCTGCCAGGTCGGGTTCGGCTCGTTCGGCTAGTGCAGCCAGGCGTTCGATGCTGCCGTGGGTCAGGACGTCGGCCACCGTCAGCCGGAGTCCGGCTCGTCTGGCCAGCGCGACCAGGCGGACGGACTGCAGGCTGTTGCCGCCCTGTTCGAAGAACCCGGCCTGGACGTCAACGTCGGCGACACCGAGGGTTTCAGCGAAAGCTGCGCGCAGCAGTTCGACGGTTTCCCCTGTGTCTTGGCCGGTCTGCGCGGTAGGCGCGGGCAATGCGGCGCGGTCCAGGGATCCGTCCGGGGCGACGGGGATGGTGTCCAGCTCGGCGAACGCGGTCGGGATCAGGTAATCGGGGAGTTCGGCGGCGAGCGCCTCCCGCAGGGCGAGCGGGTCGACACCGCGTTCCCATTGCGGGACAACGTAGGCGATCAAGTCGTCCTCGGCGACGACGGCGGCCGCGGCGACCGAGGGCTGGCGGTGCAGGGCCGCTTCGATCTGCCCGAGCGGGATCGCGAAGCCGCGTACCTGGGCCTCGCGAATCACTTCCACGGTTCCGTCCAGGCGGACGCGGGCGGGGACGCCGGTGGGTGCGCCAGCCAAGTACAGCTCTCCTCGGCCGCCGCGAGGCACTGATTGCCGACTCTCGTCGAGGACGTCGGCACGGCTGTGCGCGAACGAGCGTCCGTTGACCAGCGAGAGCCAGCCAGACGCCGCGGTGCCCTCGCAGTTGAGTGCGCCGTCGAGAAATGCTTCGCCGAAGTTCAGCACCCGAGTGCCCGGTCGCAGCGCCAGCATTTTCGCGATGCTCGGAGTCAGGACCACGACGCTCGGGTCCACCGACGACGCGAGTTCCGCGATCTCGGCGGCGGGAGCGACAGTCACCACCGCGCCGACGTGCAATGCGGCCAGCACGACCGGCAGCGCGAACTCGGTGTCCGGTGCCAGGACGCGGTCGCTGGCCGTGAGCGGCAATTCGGCCAGCAGGGCGGCGATTGTCGCGGCCAGGGCGTCTCGGCTGAACACCGCTTCTCCGCGATAGGCCAGCTCCGCCCCGGACAGCGACACCTCGAGGTCGGTGTCGGCGAATCCGGACACATCCGCCGGGACTGTGCAGCGAGACAACCCGCTCGGCGTCCAGGCCGCGCCAAGGGCGAGAACGGCGAAGATCGCTGCCCAGCGGTCGCGGCCCGGCGGCAGGTCGACGGTTACCGTCTCCCCCGGACCCGCGCCCTGCGCCTGCAAAGCCCGGGCCAGTCGGTTGGCTTGCTCGCGCAGGCCGATGTCCCCCGGCACCAGCAAGTCATCGGGAACCTCGGGAGCCGACCCGGCTGAGGTGGCCCGCTCGGCGACCGTGCGCAGGTCGATCCGGCTCAACGGCTGGCCGGGATCTTCGGCGGCGGCCGTCAGCAGGAGCGTCAGCCGGTCGACGAGCAACTGCGCGGTGTCCGCGGTGAACGCGTCGGCGTTGTACTCGAGCGTGCCTTCCAGACCGCGTTCTCCCTTGTGCTGGCCCAACTGGAAAGTCAGGTCGAACTTGAACTTCTTGTGCGTCGGGGCGAGCAGTTCGGGCCGCGCGGTCAGGCTGCCGAGACTGACTTCGGACGGCGGCACGTCGTAGAAGGACAGCAGCACCCCGAACAACGGCTGCCGCGACATCGAACGGGCCGGTTGCGTCGCCTCCAGCAGTCGTTCGAAGGGCAGGTCCTGGTGGGCGTAGGCGGCGAGGTCGGCGTCGCGGACCCGCGCGACCAGGTCGGCGAAGTGCGGGTCGCCGCTGGTGTCGGTGCGCAGGACGAGCGTGTTGACGAAGAAGCCGACGAGGTCGTGCACGGCTTCGTCCGGACGTCCGGCGACCAGGCTCCCGAGCGGGATGTCGGTTCCCGCGCCGAGCCGGGTGAGCAGCGTGGCCAGCGCGGCCTGGACGACCATGAACAGGCTCGCCCCTTGCTCGTGCGCGAGCCGCGCGAGCCCGCGGTGCACGGTGGACGGCACCTCGAACTCGATGGTTCCGCCGTGGTAGCCCGCTGAGGCACGGCGCGGCAGGTCGACCGGCAGCGCCAGTTCGCCCGGCATCCCGGCGAGCGCTTCCCGCCAGTGCTTCAGCAGGCGGGCGGATTCGCCGTCCTTGGTGTCGTCCAGGAGGGAGTGCTGCCAGACCGAGTAGTCCGCGTACTGGGCGGGCAGCTCTGTCCACTCCGGACTCTTTCCGGACCGCCGCGCCTCGTAGGCGGTAGCGAGGTCGCGGGCGAGCACGTCGACGGACCAGGCGTCTCCGGCGATGTGGTGGAGCACCAGCAGGAGGACGTGGTCGCCGTTCTCGGATGGGCCGAAGAGCTTGCTGCGCAACGGAAGGTCGGTCGCCAGATCGAATCCGCGGCCGACTTCCTCTTCCAGGGTCGCAGTGAGGTCCGCGGGCATCGGCGCGGTGCGCAGGGGCTCCCCTGCGTCGAGAACGCGCTGGTACGGCACGCCGTCGGTGTCGGGGAAGACAGTGCGCAGGATTTCGTGGCGTGCGGTCAGATCGTCGACGGCCGCCGCGAGTGCCGAGCGGTCCAGCTCTCCGGAAAGCCGCACGGCGAGCGGGATGGTGTAGCCGCCGTGTTCGCCTTCGAGCCGGTTGAGGAACCACATCCGCTGCTGGGCGTACGACTGCGGCAGCGGATCGGGACGGTCCAGTTTCCGGAACGCCGCGCGAGCCTGTCCTGCCGACGCGAGCCGTCCAGCCAGTGCGGCGACGGTGCGGGCTTCGAACAGGTCCCGCAGCGGCAGTTCGACGTCCAGTTCCGACCGGATCCGGCTGACCAGCGCGGTGGCCAGCAGGGAATGGCCGCCGAGTTCGAAGAAGTCGTCGTCGATTCCGGCCTCGGGCAGGCCCAGCACCTCCGCGTAGAGCCGGGTCAGCTGTTCCTCGACCGGGGTGCGGGGGCCGCGTTTCTCCTGTCCGGTCAGGTTTTCCGGCGCGGGCAGGGCTTTGCGGTCGACCTTGCCGTGTGCGGTCAGCGGGAGCCGGTCGAGTACGACGATCGCGCTTGGCACCATGTACGCGGGCAGCAGCTCGGCCAGCTGAGCCTGCAGATCCTCTGGGCGGGCGGTTCCCGCGACGTAGCCGACCAGGTGCCGGTTGGCCGCGTCGGAGCCCTGCACGACGACGACCGCGTCGGTGACGGAGTCCTGGGCGAGCAGACCGGCTTCGATCTCGCCGAGTTCGATGCGGTGGCCGCGGATCTTGACCTGGAAGTCCCGGCGTTCCACGAACTCCAGCGCGCCATCGGCCCGGCACACCACGCGGTCGCCCGTCCGGTACATCCGGGTGCCCGGCTCGCCGAACGGGTCGGCCACGAACACGGAGCCCGTCTTGACCGGGTCACCGACATAGCCGCGGCCGACGACCAAGCCGCCGACGTACAGTTCGCCGGCCGCGCCTGGCGGAACCGGCCGCAGCTCGTCGCCGAGCACGTACAGCCGGGTGTTCCGCACCGGGAGCCCGATCGGCACCCGCAGACCCCGCGCATCGTCCACACTGGACAGAACGGCGTGGGTCACGTCGTCCGAGCACTCGGTCGGACCGTAGGCGTTCACCATCGGGATGTTCGGGAAGTACTCGAACCACCGCACGCACAGATCCGGCGGCAAGGCCTCGCCGGTCACCACCAGCCAGCGCAACCCGTCCAGCTCAGGCGGGCTGCCCGCATCCCAGAAGTCCAATGCCGCGCGCAGCAACGAGGGCACGACTTCCAGCACGGACATGCCCAAACCGAAGAGCGCGTCTGGATCCGCTGCCGTCTCCCGGCTCACTGCGCGGACTTGCGCGCCGACCATCAGCGGGGCCAGCATCTGCCACACCGACACGTCGAAGGTCAGCGGGGCGTTCTGCACCAGCACATCCGACGGTCTCAACGACAGGTCCTCCACCTTGGCGAGCAGGTGGTTGACCATCCCGAGGCGAGTAACCATCGCGCCCTTGGGACGGCCGGTGGAGCCGGAAGTGAAGATGAGGTACGCGACATCGTCGTCAGCACCGACCACCGGAGCCAGCTCGGTGTCGACGACGCCGTCCAGTTCGATGACGTCCACCGGCAGGCTGGCCGCGAGCTCCCGGAACTCCGGTGCTGCGATCACGCACGCCGCGCCGCTGTCCTCGACCAAGCCTCGCAGCCGAGCGAGCGGCACCGTCGGATCCAACGGCACATAGGCACCGCCTGCGCCCAGGACACCGAGAACCGCCGAAATAAAGCCAATACCGGGACCGGCGAGCACGCCCGCCACGCGCCCCGGCGGCAAGCGCCGAGACAGCGCCGAAGCCAACCCCACCAGTTCCGCATAACTCACGGCACCGGAGTCATCGACCACCGCCAGAGCGTCCGCGGCCTGTGCACGCACCCGCTCGACGACGCCCGCACCGACCGGTCCGGACGCGCCCAGCAGGAAGGTCTCCGAGAGTTCGGCCACCACGTCGATCCGGCCGAGCAGGCGGTCCGGGTCGCCGAGCACCGTGTCGAGCAGCGCCTGGAACTGCTGCGCCAGTCCGCGGACACGGTCGTCGCCGAATGCCTCGCGGAGGTAGTCGAAGCGGAAGACGAGGGAGCCGCGCGGCTCCACGACGAGGCTGAGCGGGTAGTGCCGTGAATCGAGCGTCACCGCGTCGACCACGCGGACGTCCTCGCCGAGTTTCACCAGCGGGCCGCCGTCGCCGGCGGGGACGTTCTCGAACACCACCGCGGTGTCGAAGAGTTCTCCGCTGTCCGGGATGGCTCCGCTCAGCTGGGCCTGTCCGATGTGCTGGTAGGACACCATTGAGGCTTGCTGATGCCCCAGTTCGGCGAGCAGTTCGCGGACCGGGCGAGCCGGGTCCAGACGAGCCCGCACCGGGACGGTGTTCACGAACATGCCGACCATCGTTTCGACGCCGGGCAGTTCCGCGGGACGTCCGGAGGCCACTGCGCCGAAGACCACGTCCTGCTGTCCGGCCAGCCTGCCGACCAGAATCGCCCAGCACGCTTGCACAATCGTGCTGACCGTCAGCTCGTGTTCCCGCGCCCACGCATAGAGATTCGCAGTGTCGCTTTCGGACAGTACTAACTCGACGGTCGCGGGCAGGTTCGCGGCGGCGGGCAGGTCTGGTGCTACGCGGGTCGGTCCGGGCAGGCCGTCGAGCAGGTCCTGCCAGGCTTTCCGTCCGGCTTCCTGATCTTGGCGGGACAGCCAGGCGAGGTAGTCGCGCATCTGCGGCACCGCGGGCAGTTCAGCCTTCGCGCCGCGCGCGTAGAGCTGCGCCAGCTCGTCGATGAGGATGGGCACCGACCAGCCGTCCGTGGCGATGTGGTGCGCGCTCCACAGGAACCGGTAGCGCTCAGCGGCGATCCGGATCAGGGTGAAGCGGACCAGTGGCGGGCGGGCGAGGTCGAAACGGCGCAACCGGTCTTCCTCGACCAATCGCTGCAGCTCCGCCACGCGACGGTCCTCCGGCAGCACGGTCAGGTCGATCTCGGTCCACGGCAGCTCGACCGATTCGGCGACCAGCTGCACCGGCTCCCCGTTGCGGCGTCGCCGGAAGTATCCGCGCAGGGCGGTGTGCCGGGTCAGCAGCGTGGCGCAGGCGTCCCGGACCGCGGCGGTGTCGAGCGGTCCTTCGAGGTCCGCGATTGCTTGCACGGCATAGAAATCCACGCCTTCGGCGTCCAGTTCGGCGTGGAAGAGCATGCCCTGTTGCAACGGGGCGAGCGGAAGCACTTCCTCGACCGAGCCGACCCGCAGCTCGTCCAGTTCTCCCGGCTCGAGTTCGACCAAGACGACGGATTCAAGCGCAACCTCGTCCCCCGCCGGGACCGCGTTCTCCGCGATCGCCGCCGGAGTGCGGGCTTCCAGCAGGTCGCGCGGGGTGATGATCAGCCCGGCCTTGCGCGCGCGGCTGACCACCTGGATCGAGCTGACGCTGTCTCCGCCGAGAGCGAAGAAGTTGTCGTCGATGTAGACCTTCGGCACGGTCAGCACTTCGGCCAGGACGTCGCACAGGATGGCCTCGACGGCGTTGCGCGGAGCCCGGCCGACTGCCTCGGCGGCGAAATCGGGCTCTGGCAACGCGTCCCGGTCGACCTTGCCGTGCACGGTCAACGGCATCGCGTCGAGCACGACCATCGCGGGCGGCACCAGGTAGTCCGGCAGCCGCTGCTGCAGTTCGCTTCGCACCGAAGGGATGTCAACCGGCTCGGTCCCGACCAGGTACGCGGCCAGCCGTTTGGTCCCGGCGTCGTCGGTGCGCACCACCACGACCGCGTCCGCGATCTCGGGCAGTTCGCGCAGGGTGGCTTCGATCTCGCCGAGTTCGATGCGGTGGCCGCGGATCTTGACCTGGAAGTCGCGGCGCTCGATGAACTCCAGCGCACCGTCGTCCCGGCGCACCACGCGGTCGCCGGTCCGGTACATCCGGGTGCCCGGCTCCCCGAACGGATCCGCGACGAACACCGAACCTGTCTTGGCCGGATCGCCCACGTAACCGCGTCCGACCACCAGACCGCCGATGTACAGTTCGCCAGCGGCACCCGCCGGGACCGGGCGCAGCTCGTCGCTCAGCACGTACAGCCGGGTGTTCCGCACCGGGAGACCGATCGGCGTCCGCACCCCGCGCACATCGTCCACGCTGGACAGAACCGCGTGCGTCACGTCGTCCGAGCACTCGGTCGGCCCGTAGGCGTTCACGAGCGGGATTTCCGGGAAATACCCGAACCACCGCACGCACAGGTCCGGCGGCAACGCCTCGCCGGTCACCACCAGCCAGCGCAATCCGGCCAGCTCCGGCGGGCCACCGGCGTCCCAGAAGTCCAACGCGGCCCGCAGCAACGACGGCACCACTTCCAGCACCGACATCCCCAAGCCGAACAGCGTCTCCGGGTCCGCCGCGATCTGTCGGCCCACCACGCGGACCTGACCGCCGACCACCAGCGGCGCGAGCATCTGCCACACCGACACGTCGAACGTCAGCGGCGCGTTCTGCACCACCACGTCGGACGCGCCCAGCCCGAGGTCCGCCACCTTCGCTAGCAGGTGGTTCATCATCCCGAGCCGGGAAACCATCGCGCCCTTGGGACGGCCGGTCGACCCCGACGTGAAGATCACGTACGCCACGTCATCGTCCGCACCCACCACCGGTGCCAGCTCGGCATCAACCGTGCCGTCCAGCTCCACGACGTCCACCGGCAGCTCCGCCGCGACGTCTCGAAACTCCGGTGCGGCGACCACGCAAGCCGCACTGCTGTCCGCCACCAAGTCGCGCAACCGCGCCAACGGCAGCGTCGGATCCAGCGGCACGTAAGCACCGCCCGCGCCCAACACGCCGAGAACCGCTGAGATGAAGCCGCTCCCCGGGCCAGCGAGCACGCCAACCACGCGCCCCACCGGCAACCGCCGCGACAACGCCGAGGCCATCCTGACCAGGTCCGCATAGCTCACCGATCCGGCAGCGTCGACCACCGCGACCGCATCCGGAGCCTGCGCGCGCACTCGCTCCACCACGCCCGCGCCGACCGGGCCACTAGCGCCCAGTCCGGCCGCGAGCAGTTCCTCGCGCTCCTGCGCATCGGCGACGTCGATGCGCGCGAGCGGCGCGTCCGGATCGGCGCGCGCGAAGCGGTCCAGGAACCCGGCGAACCGGTGCAGGTGAGTGTCCACTCCGGGCTCGTCGTAGAGGTCGGGATTCCCGTTGAGGTGCAGTTCGATCCCGCCGCCGGGCTCGTCGAGGACCGTGATGGACAGGTCGTTGGTGATCCCGGTGGACAGGTTCCGCACCCGGGTCACGCAGTCGCCGAGCCGCAGGCCGGGATCCGCGGGCAGCACGTTGACGAACGGACCGCCGAACGGCCGCCGTTCGTCGCTTCGCACGCCGATGTCGCGCCGGATCTGGTTGACGTGGTACCGCTGGTGTTTGAGCGTGCGGGCGAGTTCCCGCGAGGCCTGCTTCAGCAGCAGCTGCGGAGTCATCGCGGGCGTGACCTGCATTTTCAACGGCAGGTAGTTCGCCATCATCCCCGGAATCGTCCGCGTCCGGACACCCGCGCGGGCGGCCACCGGGACGGTCAGCATCAGGTCTTGGATGCCGGAAAGGCGTTCGGTGTAGGCGGCCATCGCGGCGAGCAGGAAGGTCGGCAGGGTCACCCCGGCCTGCGCCACTGCCTTCCGCGCAGCTGCGGCGGAATCGGCGGGCAGGGCGAGCGTGCGGCGAAGGAAGCCTCGAGCGGGTGCGGGTTCCTTGCCGGACAAGCTGATCAAGTCCGGGACGGTGCGGAAGTGGCTGCTCCAGAACTCGCGGTCCCGCCCGAGGTGCGTCGAGGTCTGGTAGGCGAGTTCGGATTCCAGCAGGTCCCGGAACGGCGGCAGCGGACGGCCCGCGGGCTCCGCGCCGGTCAGCACGGCCGTGTACAGCTCGCCCATCCGCCGGTGGCAGATCGCGGCGCTGAACCCGTCGCCGACCAGGTGGTGGGTGGTGAGATACCAGAATCGCCGACACGGGCCGAGCGTGAGCAGCGCGGCGCGGAACAGCGGGAAATCAGTGACGGAGAACGGCCGGGCCAGGTCCTCGTGCATCCACGCGAGCGCGGCCGCCTCGGGGTCCGCTTCGCCGGACAGGTCCAGGAAGCGCACCGGCAATTCGGTCAACGGCTCGACGATCTGGCGCGGCTCGCCGTCGACCTCGAAGAAGCGCGCGCGGAAGCATTCGGCCTCGTCGGTGAGCAGGCGGAACGCCTCGATGAACGCCGCCGTGTCGAGGTCGCCGGAGATGTCCAGGTAGTCGGCCATCGCGTAGGCAAGGCCGCCCCCGGACAGCTGCTCGTCGAACCAGACGTCGGTCTGGGCCGTGGACAGGGGCAGGCTGGTCTCGACAGCAGTCATCGCGGCACCTCGGAAAGTCGGTCGGTGGTCTGCTCGGGCACCCGGCCGAGCGCGTCGGCGGCCCAGTGGTCCCGGTAGACCGTGTCCAGGTAGTGGTCGCCCAGATCCGGGGAGATGGCCACGGCGGTCAGGTCGCGGTCCTCGCGGGCGAGCCAGGACAGCGCGCCGGCGACGACGGTGCCGGTCGAGCCGCCGAACAGGAAGCCGTGCCGCACCAGCGTCCGGCACATCTCGACGGTTTCGGTCTCCTCGACGTGCACCACGTCGTCCACTAAGGACTCGTCGAGCAGCGCCGGGCGGATCGCGGAGCCCAGCCCGGGGATCTGCCTCGGCCCGGGCGGGCCGCCGAAGCTCACCGAGCCGACGCTGTCCACCGCGACCACGCGGATCGACCGGCGCGCCTCGCGCAGGTAGCGGGCGCAGCCCATCAGCGTCCCGGCCGTGCCGGTGCCGACGAACAGCACGTCGAGGCCGGGGAACATGCGCAGGATCTCCGGGCCGGTGGTCCGGTAGTGCGCGGTCCAGTTGCCCGGGTTGGTGTGCTGGTCGAGCCAGACGTAGTCCGCGTGCTCCGCGCAGAGGCTCTCCACCAGCCGCTGCCGCGCGCCGACCAGGCCTTCCACCGGGTGCGGCTCGGTCAGCACGTGGACCTCGGCGCCGTAGTTCTGCATCAGCTGCCGCGCGGACAGCGTGCAGTGGTCGTCGGTAACGCAGATGAACCGGTATCCCCGGCTGGCCGCGACCATCGCGAGCGCGACGCCGATGTTCCCGGACGAGCTTTCGACGATCGTGGCACCGGGGCGCAGCTGGCCGTCCCGCTCGGCGCGTTCGACGATCTCGAGCGCCGCCTTGAGCTTGATCGACCCGGCGAAGTTGAAGCCCTCGCATTTGACGAACAGGTCGCGGCCGACGAACCGGCGCAGGTCGACATAGAGATCCGGGACGGTGAACTCCTGAGGGGCGGATATCACCCGCACGGCAAACCTCCGGTGCCCAAGGGGCGGTTCAGCGCCGGGAACGACTCGCCGCGGCCGACTTTGCCGGCGAGCAGCCCGGTGAAGACGATGAGTTTCTGGATGTTCGCGGTGCCTTCCATGAACTCGACGCCGCGCGCGTCGCGAACCAGCTTGTCCAGCACGGGATGCGTCCAGCGCGCGCTCGGCCCGAAGAACCGGCAGGCGGCTCTGGTCGCGTCTTCGGCGAGCCGGCTCGCCTCGGCTTTCGCGGACGAGGCGAGGTGCCCGCCGCGGCTGCCCCCGGCGTCGACCTCCATCGCCGCGAGGTGAACAAGGTTCCGGACGCTCTCGATCCGGTAGCCCAGCTGGTCCCATTCGCCCGCCGCGCCGCCGGTGAGCAGGCCGCCCTCGGCGCGGACGTACTCGTGCGCGGCCCGCGCGATGCCGACGGCGATGGCGGCGACGCCGGGGCGGAGCCGGTTGAACGTCAGCGTGGCGGCCCACATCCCGCGCCGGGTCGGGGAAAGGTGCTGGCCCAGCACCCGGTTCGCGGGGACGCGTACTCCGTCGAACTCCAGGGCGCAGAACCGGGCGCCGCGCAAGCCGAGCATGCCCAGCGGTTCGGCGTGGAAGCCGGGGGAAGCGGTGTCCAGGAGGACCGCGCGCACGCCGAGCGGGCCGGGCGCGGTGCGGGCGAAGACCACGCCCATGCCTGCGCGGGAAGCGTTGCCGACGTAGCGTTTCCGGCCGTTGAGGACGAAGTCGCCGTCTGGGCCGGGCGTCAGGCTGGTGGTCAGCGCGTTCGCGTCGGAGCCCACGTCCGGTTCGGTGAGCGCGAAGAAGGTCCACGTTGGACGGTCGACGAGCCTGCCGTAGAACCAGGCTTTCTGTTCGGCGTCCCCGAGTACGTCGATCAGGACGCCGGACATCGACGCGCCCGGCGCGGCGAGCGTCGCGCCCGCGTCGCCCCGGGCGAACTCCTCCAGCAGCACCGTCCGTTCCAGTGCGGTCATCCCGTTGAACCGGTGCCCGGCGACCCTGATACCTTCCGCGCCGTACTCCGCCGGGACCAGCAGTTGCGCCATACAGCGCGCCGCGGGCAGATCAGCGAGCTCGGCAGTGGCCTCGGGATCGCGGTCGAGCACAGCTCCGGCGGCGCGGAGATCGGTCGCCCATTCCGCGGCGAGATCCCGTAGCGCCAGCAAGGGTTCGGTCAGTACCGTGCCCGTCACGTCGTCCCCATTTCGTGCAAGCTCGCGAGCAGCTCCGAGACGTCGGCGACCTCGCCCGGCTCGCCAGCCAGGAATCCCTTCGCTCCCAGCAGGCCGAGCAGCTTCCTGTCCACATCGGACAGACACTGATGCAGATACCGCACTCGCGCGGGAGCCGCGCTCCCGTCCGCCAGCAGATCCGCTTCCACCGCCAGCTGCCCGTTGAGCGCGGTCGCGAGGCAGTCCTGGATCATCTGCTTGCGCAGCAACGACTCCTCACCGGAACGCCGCTCGCCCAGGTACTGAAGACACTCGTCGAGCAGCCACTGCGAAAGCCCCAGCCGCACCCACAACAGCTCCGGCCCCGCGGGCGCGTCCGGCAGGCCCCGGGCGAACGCGACAGCGCCGCCGGGAAGGTCGGCTTGCCGCAAGATCTCCGTCCCGGCGGGCAGTTCTCCCGCCGGGGCCGCCGCGATCGCGCCCGTCCGCCGCGTCGTCCGCAGCAGTTTGAGTGCGGGCGCGACGCCCTGTTCCCGGGCGACGCGCCGGTACTCCTGCCACGGCACCGGGTCAGGCACGGATTTCCGCGATGACGAACGCGGCGAGCGAACGCACCGATTCGAAGTGCTGCATCTCCAGGTTCTCGGTGTCGAACTCGATGCCGAACGTGTCCTCGAGCTGCATCAGCAGTTCCAGCACGCCGGTCGAGTCGAGGCCGGCGTCGGACAGCCGGGTGTCCGCGGACAGGTCGGCGACGTCCCGTTCGAGCACCGCGCCCAGCGCGCCGGTGATGCCCTCGACGATCCGGTCCTCGGTCAGGGTCTGCGCGGTCTCAGTCATGACTCTCCTTCTTTTACACGGGGTTCAGCGCGCCGTCGGAGCGAATCCGCGGGCGTCGCGGCGGGCTTGGCCGCGGGAGATCCGCAGCGGATCCCAGTCGTGGCCGCGTTCGGGCAGCAGGGCGCGGTCGGCGAAGACCGCGCCGTCGTACGCTTCGGCCAGCACCGGCCGGTCGAGGATCGCTTCGGCGCACTGCGCACCGCCGACCGCGGCGCCGACGACTCCCCCGCCATGGATGTCCTGTCCGGCGACGAACAGTCCTTCGACGTCGGTGCGCACGTCCGGCCGCCGCCCGTGCGGGCCCCAGGACTGCAGTCCGTACGCGGCTCCGCCGGTGGCGAGGGTGTAGCGCTCTTGCGTGAGCGGGGTGGCCGATTCGAGGTAGACGATGCGGTCCCGGAACGGGCCGAGCACCTCTTCGGCGCGGTCGAGCAGGCAGGCGGCCAGTTTCTCTTTGGCCGCGCGGTATTCGGCGACGCGCCGGTAGCGGAGCCCGGACGCTGGCCCGTCGGCTACGCCCCACTGCTCGTAGCCGGGCGGGCACGCGGTCATGATCTGGAGGTTCGTGTAGCCGGGCGGGCAGACGGCGGGGTTGCCGGGATCCTTGTGCGAGGCGGACGAGATGAACACAAAAGGCAGCTCGTCGAACTGGCCCGATTCCGTTCGGGCGTAAGCACTCTCGACGTCGCCGCTCGGCCAGTACCAGATGTTGGCTTCGGACGCTTCGACCAACTCGGTGTCCACCACCGCGTAACTGGTCACCAACGGCAGCCGCATGACCGCGTCTTCAGTGCGCCGGACGATGCCTTCGGGGAGGTTTTCCCGGCCACCGCACAACTCAAGCACCGTGCGCCGATAGTCCGCGTTCGACACCACCAGCGGCGCGCGCAGCACGTCTCCGTCGGCCAGCTCGACACCGACCGCGCGTCCGTGCTCGATGAGGATCCGGGCGGCGCGCGCTTTGGTGCGCAGCTGGCCGCCGTGCGTTTCGAGCTGCTCCACCAGCGCGGCGGCCAGCATCTGGCCGCCGCCCTCGGGGTAGTACGCGCCGCCAGTCAGGTAGTCGTCGAGCATGCGGATGTGCGCGGCGACAACGGTATTCGCTGGCGACGACGCATAGTTTCCGGACTGCGCGGCCAGCACCGTACGCACGGCCGCCGACAGTCCACAATGGTCAAAAAGGCGGCTCAGGCTGCGTCGGCTCCAGCGTACGACAGCGGCCGAGTTGCCCAGCACCGGCCGAGCGCTCGCCGAATACCGGGCCGCCGCGGCGATCTCGCCGCAGATCGCGAGGTACTCCTGAAGCCCAGCGGCCTCCGCCGGAAAGGTCTCCAGCAGCCGGTCCCCGTACTTGGACCAGCCTTCCGGGACGTCGAAGCGCAGGCCCGGCAGCACGATCCGGTCGAAGCCGTCCGGGTCGAGCCGGCGGAACCGCACCCGGTCGCCGACGCCGAGCCCGGCCAGCAGCGACGGGAGCAGCCCGCCGGGCCCGCAGTCGCCGAGGTAGTGCACGCCGATGTCGAACTCGTAGGAGCGCCGCCGCCGGAACATATGGCAGTTGCCGCCCGCCACGTCGTGCTGCTCCAGCACCAGCACCCGGCGGCCGAAGGCGGCGAGGTACCCGGCGCAGACGAGGCCGCCGATCCCGGACCCGATCACGATCGCGTCCCAGGAGGAGCTTCCCGCCTCGTTCGGACTCATGCCGCTGACGCTACGGCGGGGCGGTGACCCCGGGCTGACCGCGCGCTGACAGCTGGGGGCAGTCAGCGGCAGGCGGTCGCCCAGGGGTCACCTATTCAGGAGAGAGCATGGCGATCGAGGTCTTGCCGCGCACCGCGAGCCAGGTCGGGAAGAGCGTGGCGACCATGCTTACCACGACCGCGAGCAGGACCACCACCGCATAAATCCACAATGGACCGTAAGGCAGCCAGCTGTCGGACACCGCCTGGCTGAACGGAACCAGCATCGCGAGCGAGACGGCGGTGCCGAGGACCACGCCGATGATCGCGACGACCATCCCCTCCACGGCCATCACGCCGAGCACCTGGCCCCGGCTCGACCCGGCGAGGCGCTGCAGGCCGAACTCGCGCCGCCGGTGCGCGGTCGAGAGCACGAGCGTGTTCACCACCGAGATCGCCGCGTAGAGCAGGATCATGCCGACCACGAGGTAGTTCACCCACGCGTTCGCTTCCTGTTCCTGCACGAACTTGGCGGTCAGCGTGTCCCGGTTCGCGACCTGTACCCCGGGCGAGGCCTGCGCCAGCCCGTCGAGCGTGCTCATCAGCTGCGAGACGCTCGTTCCCGCCGCCGCGGTGACAAGCACCTGCGACGCGATCCCGTCCGTGGTGTGCGGCGCCAGCGTGCCCGCGGGCATCAACGCCGTCGCGAAAGACGGCGCGGACCGCAGTGTCGCCACTACCCGCAACCGCACTTGCGCACCGTCGCCGAGCCGCAGCCCGATCTCGTCGCCGACCTTGACGTGCAGCCGATTCGCGTTGTCGACCGGAAGCGCGATGGTGTTGCCCTGCAGGGCGTCCAGCGAGCCGGTAGCGACCTCGGCCGCTCGGGTCTTCGCCACCGCGTCTCCGGTGACCCCGGTCAGCGCGAGCCCGTCCTCGTCCTGGCTCGAATCGGACGGCTTCTCGTTGTAGCCCTTGCTGGTCACGTACGCCGAAGCGGTGCCGACGCCGGGCAGCGACCGGACCTTGTCGAGCAGCCCGGTGCCGACGTCGCCGGTCGACGAGGTGACCACCGCGTCCGCCGAGAGGTTCGACGCGTACTTCTGCTTCGCCGATTCCACCTGCGTGGTCTGGAAATAGAGCATGAACACGGCCAGCGTCGTGGCGAGCATGACCGGCACGACGGCACCGGACATCGGCAGCCAGCGCACCCGGGCGTTGGCCATCGCGAGGTAGCCGGACAGCCCGCTCACCGCGCGCACCGGAACCCGCAGCACCGCGACCATCAACCGGGTGATCCCCGGCGCGAAGAGCGCGACCGCCGCCGCCACCAGCGTGACCGCCGGCCCGGCCGTGCTGGCCGCGAGCGGTCCGTCCATCACCGTGATCGTCAGATACGCCAGTGCCACACCGCCGATCAGGCTGCCGATGCCCCACCAGAGCCGGAAGGACGTCAGCCAGCGCTTCGGCGAGACGAGTTCCTGCATCGCCTCCACCGGACGCGTCCGCCCGGCGTACCGCGCCGCGACAAACCCCGCGCCCCACGCTGACAGCAGGCCGACCAGAATGCCCGCGGCGGTCGGAATCCAGTCCTGGTGATACGCCAGCACCGGTTCGAAGACGCCGAACCCGGACAGCCGGTCGAACAGCCAGTTCCCTAGGAGTTCGCCGGGGAACGCGGCCAGCACGGTCGCGAGCACGCCGATCACCATCGACTCCGCGGTGATCATGCGGCTGACCTGCTTAGGTGTCGCGCCGACCGCACGGAGCAACGCGACCTCGCGACGGCGTTGCTGCACCGACAACCCGAGCGTGCTGGCGACCACGAACAACGCGACCTGCACGGCCAGGCCGCCGAACACCGCGGCCAGGATCACGAGGATTTCCCCGCCGTCGCTCGCCTGCGCGAACTCGGCCGTCCCGCGCGCGACGCCGGTGAGCGCGACCGCGTGCTGATCCCGGACCGCGTTCGCGATCTGCGTGCTCAGCGCGGCCGGATCCGTGCCAGCGGCGGGAAGCACGCCGAACGCGTCGACCTGCCCAGTCGCGGGCGTCAGCGCGAGAGCGTCTTCGTGGGAGAAGAACACCGCGTCGGAAGCCATTTTCCCGCTCGCGACGGCGATTCCGGCGACCTGGAAGGACCGGACGCCGCCACGCACGGCGATCTGCACCGAACCGCCCGGCGCGACCCCGGTGGCAGCAGCCGTCGCCTGGTCGAGCACCACTTCGCCGCTGCGCTGCGGAGCGCGGCCGTCAGTCAGCGAGTACGGGGCCAGCTCGGCGGTCGCCCAGTCATGCCCCAACGCGGTGCCGCGCACCAGCTTCACGTCGGGATCGGCCGGAAGGGTCGCCGGGATCGACACGTCGGGAATGACCTTCGCGACGCCCGGAACGGCCGCGATCTTGGCCCCGAGCGATGCGTCCAGGCGCACGCGTTCGGGCAGCGTCGCGGACTCGTGGTCCTCGTCCTCGGTGCCCGGGTTCGTCGGCGGCAGGTCGTAGTGCTGGTCGCCCGCGACGACCACCGGCGCCTCGGCGAGCCGCTGCGGCGGTACGCGGGGCGAAATCCCGGTCTGCATGAGCCCGCCGCACGCCATCACGATCGCGGTGCCGACGAGCAGCGCGACGAACGTCGCGGTGAATCCGGCCTTGCGGAACCGGAGGGTGCTCAGGGCAAGGCGCAGCATCAGCGCACCGTCCCGACGGTGTTCCGGCCGTCGCGGCCGAGCCGCGCCGTACGCGAGCTCAACGCGGTCAGCCCGCGCGCGACCTCGTCCACGGTCGGTTCGTGCAACTCGCCGGCGAACTGGCCGTCTGCCAAGAACAGCACCCGGTCGGCGTAGGAGGCAGCGACCGGATCGTGCGTCACCATCACGATGGTCTGCCGCTCGGCCCGCACCGCGGTGCGCAGCAGGTCCAGGATCTCGCTCGCCGACGTCGTGTCCAGCGCGCCGGTCGGCTCGTCGGCGAAGGTCACGTGCGGACGGCTGACCAGCGCGCGGGCGATCGCCACGCGCTGCTGTTGGCCACCGGACAATTCACCGGGGCGGTGCCCGCGCCGCCCGCCGAGCCCGACCTGCTCGATGATCCGGTTCACCAGCGCCGGGTCGGCCCGTTTGCCCGCCAGCCGCAGCGGCAGCGTCACGTTGTCGACCACGTCCAGCGACGGCAGCAGGTTGAACTGCTGGAAGATGAATCCGATGTGGTCGCGGCGCATCCGGGTCAGCGCGGCCTCGTCGAGCCGGCCGAGGTCCTGGTCGGCGAGCACGACGGTGCCCGAATCCGGCTGGTCGAGTCCCGCCGCGCAGTGCAGCAGCGTGCTCTTGCCCGAACCGGACGGTCCCATCACCGCGGTGAAACTGCCGCGGGCGAACGAAACCGAAATCCCGTCGAGTGCGACGACGCGGGCCCGGTTCCCTCCGTAGAACTTGGTGACGGACCGGAGCGTCACCGCATCCGTGCTTGGCTGTCCGGACTGGTACATCGGTCACTCTCCCAGGCGCGTCGGGCTACAGAAGAAAGCTACGAGCGCGGGGGCCGGATTCCGATGGTGCTAGCTCTTCGATCCGGACTGGTCCTAGCACCCCTGCCGGGAAAGCCCGGAACAGCACATAATCGGGACATGCCCTCCACCGATGCCCGCGAGCCGAAGCCCTGGTTCGCGAGAGGCGGCCTCGCCGTGCTGCACAGCACCGCGCTGGGCCTGCTCGCACCGGTCGAGGCGGTGCTTTTCGGACTGCTGGCCTGCGCCGCTTCGCTGCTGGGCGTCGGCGTCGGCGTGTTCCTGATTCCGCCGGTGGTCTACGCCGTCCGCGCGGTCGCCAATCTGCAACGGAAACTGCACGGCACCTGGACCGGACGGCAGGTGGCGCGGCCGTATCTCCCGCTGCCCGAGGGCACGCGTTTTTTTCAGGTGTTCGCACGCTTGCTGGCCGACCGTGCCACTTGGCGGGACACCGCCTGGCTGCTGGTGGACTGCACCATCGGCTGCCTGCTCACGCTCGCCCCGTTAGCCCTCGTGATCGACGGCGTGCGCGGGCTGCTGATGCCGTTGCTCTATCCGGTTCTGGACGATCTGTGGCTCGGCGACTGGTACGTCGCGTGGCCGGTGGACAACCCGACGGTCGCCTGGGCCGCCGTCGTGCTCGGCCTGCTGCATTTCCCGCTCGTGCTCTGGGCCGCTCCGCATCTGCTGAAGCTGCACGCGGCGCTGGCGGCCAAGTTCCTTTCCCCGTCCGAAAGCACCGTCCTCGCGCAGCGCGTCCAGCACCTCACCACGACGCGCGACGACGCCGTCGGCCATCAGGCGCTGGAGCTGCGCCGGATCGAACGCAACCTGCACGACGGCGCGCAAGCCCGGCTGGTCGCGATGGGCATGACGCTCGACGCGGCGGCGAAACTCGCCGAACGGCAGCCGGAAGCCGCGAAGAGCCTGCTGGAAGAGGCCAAGGCGAGTTCGGTGAAAGCGCTGCAGGAACTGCGCGATCTGGTGCGCGGGATCCAGCCGCCGGTGCTGGTCGACCGCGGTCTCGCCGACGCGGTCCGCGAACTCGGGATGGAAGCGACGCTGGAAATGGAAACCACCGTCGACCTTCCCGGCCGGTTCGCGCCCGCCGTCGAGACGGCCGCGTATTTCACCGTTTCCGAGGTGCTCAACAACGCGATGAAGCATTCCGGCGCGGATTCCGGGAAAATCGACGTGCACCATTCCGGCGGCCGGCTGTCCATCACGGTCACCGACTACGGCAAGGGCGGCGCGGACCCGGCCAAGGGCACCGGGCTGCGGGAACTGGAACGCCGGCTCGCGCCGCTGGACGGATTCCTCACCGTGCTCAGCCCGCTCGGCGGCCCGACCTCGGTCGTCATCGAAATCCCCTGCGAGCCGGTCGGCTGACGCACGCTGGCTGGGCGGGTTCGCGGTCCGTGCGGGACTCTGAGTCCCCATGCCAGGAACTCAAGAGTGTGCTGTGGACGCGCTTCCGCGTGTTTCCCCAGCTCAGCTGGTTCGGTCCGGTTGAGCGCAGGTCGCCGTGGGCTGCCAACCCGGGAACGGAAGCCGGGCAGTGCCTCAGCGGCGCAGGTAAGCCAGCACCGCCTGCACGCGGCGGTTGCTGTCGTCGGACACCGGCAGCTGCAGTTTCGCCAGGATGTTGTTGATGTGCTTGGACACCGCCTTCTCGGTGACGAACAGCTCGGCGGCGATGTTGCTGTTCGACCGGCCCTCGGCGATCAGCCGGAGCACGTCGTTCTCGCGCGGAGTGAGGCTTTCCAGCGCACGGTCGCGCGTGTTGTGCGTGAACAGCCGCGACACCACTTCGGGATCCATCATGGTGTTGCCCGCGGCGACCCCGCGCAGCACGTCGACGAAGTGGTCGCCGTCGAGCACCCGGTCCTTGAGCTGGTAGCCGACCGCGCCCGCGCCGTCGGCCAGCAATTCGTTGACGTACAAGCGTTCGACGTACTGCGACAGCACCAGCACCGGCAGCCCCGGCACCTGACGACGCGCCTCGATCGCCGCGCGCAGGCCCTCGTCGGTGAACGACGGCGGGAGCCGGATGTCGACCACGCCGACGTCCGGCTTCTCCGTGACCAGCGCGTTCAGCAGGTCCGGCCCGTTGTCGAGCGCCGCGACGATCGTCATCCCGTGCGCTTCGAGCAGCCGGACCAGCCCGTCGCGGAGCAGGAACTGGTCTTCGCCGATGACCACGCGCACAGAGCTTCACCTTTTCTTCGCCGCGGCTGTTCCGCTCCTGATTATAGGGGCGCGGACGGCTCGATTTCCCGGGTGCCGCGGGTGGTTCGGCCCGTGTCTCCAGGTTCGTGAGGGGAACCCTGACGGACTCTGATTCCCTCAGGGTTCCCCTCACGGACCTCGAACGCCGTGGGTACCTCCCCGGATGGGCCGGCCCCGCCTCGGTCAGGTTTACCGGGGCGCGGACGGCTCGATTTCCCGGGCGAAGGCGCAGATTCCGAGAGTCCCGCGAACCGGGTCGTAATCGGCGAGCACCGCGGGCGGTTCGGCCCACAGCGCGGTGGCGGAGCGTCCTTCGGTGCTCGGTCCGCCGGTGAGACCTGCTCCGTAACGGTCTGCTGGCGCGAGCCCATCGGCCTCGGCCCGCGCGTCGGCCGGGGCAATTCCGGGCAGCACCGCGACTCGGGTGCTGCCCATTCCGGCCTCGAACAGCAGTGCAGTCGCCGCGTCCACCGGCGGGCGTACTCCGGCGTACGGCATTCCGCGCTGCTCCATGATGAGGATCAGCGCGCGGTGCATCGGCCTGCGCCGCACGTATCCGGCCGCCACTCGCAGGGCGAGGAAACCGGCAAGCGGTCCTTGGCCGGACACCGAGTACGTCATCGGACCGCCCGGCAGCACCGCGGTCAGGTTGACCGGAGCGGACAGGCGCGGGTCGAAATCGGGACCGTCGTGCGCGACGACGACCAGGTCGATCGGCTCGCTCACCTGGCCGTCGAGCAGTTCCCGGGCCAGGGAGATGAACGTGTTGCCCTGCGCTTGAGCGACCAGCCCTGGGGAGTAGCCAACGTCGTGTCCAGCGGCCAAGTCGGTGAAGTACCGCGTCATGATCGGCCCGTCGAGCCGGTCGTTGCCGGACTCGAATCGCCGGTGCAGTGCGGTTTTCAGCCCCATCGGCAGCACGGCGAACGGCGAAGTGCGCGTCGCTGCCACGGGGGCACCAGCACTGAACATCAGCCCTCCACCGCGGGAACCGGCAGCCGGTGCAGGTGCTGGCGGCGCAACAGGTCCTCCGGCTGATCCCGTTCACTGATCACATAGGACTGTCCATCATGGACCAACACTTCGGCGGGGTAGCCGTGGCTGAGGAACAACACCGGCGACGCGCTCGGACCGTAAGCACCGGAGCGTTCCACTCCGATCAGGTCGCCCGGACGGACCGGCGGCAGCGGGATCTTCTTGCCCAGCACGTCGTTCGGCGTGCACAGCGGACCGGTGATCTGCCAGGTTTCGGTGGCCGGTTCGTCGATCCGGTTGAGCAGCCGCATCGGGAAGTCGCGTTTGACGTAGGAGCCGATGCCGACCGCGGCCATGTGGTGGTTCGTGCCGCCGTCGGCGACCGCGAAGTTCTGTCCCAGCGAGGTTTTGACGTAACGGACCCGCACGACGTAGGTGCCGCTCATCGCGGTGAGGTAGCGGCCCAGTTCCATCACCAGCCGGGTACCGGGACGCCGCGCGGCGAACTCGTCGATCACCGGGTTGAGCCGCGAGGTCAGCAGATCGAGGTCGAGGTCGCGTTCCCCGTCGAAGTACGCCACGCCCAGTCCGCCGCCGACGTCGACCAGGTCCAGCCCGAAGCCCAGCCGCGCGGACAGCTGCTCGGCCAGCGCGAAGATGCGGGTGGTGTTCTCCACCACCGATTCCTCGCTGAGAATGCGCGTGCCCATGTACACCTGGACGCCCATGATCTTCACGTTCGCGTGCCGGGAAACCAGGTCTTCGGCGGCGAACAGCTGTTCCTCGTCAATGCCGAACTGACGGGGTTTTCCGCCCATCGTCAGCCCGGAACCCTTGACCGCGAAGCTCGGATTGACCCGCAACGCCACCCGCGCTTTCACCCCGCGCGCTCCAGCGAGCCGGTCGATCAACGCCAGCTCACCGAAGGATTCGCAGACGATCGCCGCGATGTCCTCGTCCAGGCAGGCTTCCAGCTCGCCTTGGCTCTTGCCGGGGCCAAGGAAAATGATGTCGCGCGGTTCGACCCCAGCACGGCGCGCGGTACGCAGCTCGGCGAGGCTCGACACCTCGGCGCGGGCCCCGTTGTCGTGCAGCACAGCGAGAATCGACACGTTCGGGTTCGACTTCAGCGAGAAGAAGACCTCCATGCTGTCGTGCAGTTCCCGCCGCAGCCGGGACATCCGCCCGGCCAGCTCGCCGCCGTCGTAGACGAACAGCGGGGTGCCGTAGCGGTCCGCGAGCTCGGTGATCCCGACGCCCTCGATCTCGAGTTCCGTACTCATCAGGTTCTGCTCCTCCTGTTGTGGCGGCCTGCCGTGAGGGGAACCCTGAGGGACTCTGAGTCCCTCAGGGTTCCCCTCACGGCGCACAGCAGCGCCTGCTCCTAGTGTTCGAAGACCATCGCGGAAAACGTCGAGCCGAGGCCGACCGAAACCATCAGGTAGCGCTCGCCCGGGTTCAGCAGCCCGAGCCGGGTCGCGGTGTGGTAGTTGAGAAACGGGTCAGCGCAGAAGCAATGCCCGGTGCGCGGGACGTTGCCGAGGAAGATCTTTTTCCGCGGCACGTCCATCGCCTCCGCCGCGCGGATCCACGAAACTTTGTTGACGTTGTGCGGAAGCACGAGCGCGAGATCGCTTGCCGCACAACCGGCGGCTTCGAGCGCGGCGCGGGTGACGTCGCCCAGCGCGTCCGGATAGATCTGCCGGAAGACCTTGTTCTGCTCTTCGTTCGTGATGACCTCGCCGCCCGGGCCGCCGAGCGTCGTCGTCGCGTAGCCGAGCAGCCGATCCCGTTGCCCGCCAGGGGCGACCAGCACCGCGGCCGTCCCCTCGCCCATCACCGCGACGTCCGGGATGATCTGCGCGGCCGGGGTGAAAGCCTTCTCCCCAGCGAGAATCAACGCCAGCGCGTCGGGGTCGCCGTCCTGCTCGAGCAGCGCACCGGCCAGGTCGAGGGCGAGCAAGCCGGACGCGCACGCGTGATCGGTGACCGTGAAAGACAGCGCGTTCCGGAGCCCCAGCCGCTGCTGCACCTCCGCCAGCGGATCGAACGGAAACGGCGACGCCGCGGGCACTGTCTTGGGCCGCAGCACGTACCGGACGCGCTCCTCCACCCCGGCGAACCCGTCGAGTTTCGCGACCGCGCCGAGCAACATCTCGGCCTCGGACTCCGGCGACCGGCAGACCTCGGACAGCCCGTAGATGCGATGCAGCCTGCGCAACTGGGCGTCGGTGAGGTCGAGTTCGCCCTGCAACGCCGCGATCGGCACCGCGGCGGGCAGGTAACTGGACACAGACATCAGGCACGTCACCCCGACAGAGTCGCAATCGGCACTGACGCGACGCTGACGCGCGGCTTTCAGGAGGGTTCGCTCACCACACCACGACGGCGGTGAGCACATGCACCGCACCCGCCACGGAGCTTCCCGCGATCATGCCCCGTTCCCCGCGGAACACCCCGATGCCGACGTCGCCCGCCTGCGCGACCGCGGCCGCGATCAGGACCACCGCGCAGACTGGTCCAGACCAGATCAGCGGCACCACCGCGGCCGCGCAGCCCAGCGGCACGGCTCTCACCGCATACATCCAGCCGTAGAACCTCTCGCCGCCCGTCGGCGCCGCACTGTGGCTCAACGCCGCCGGTCGCACTGCCGCGACGACCGCGAAAGCCACGCTGGCCACCGCGAGCACGGCATTGGCCACCACCAAGACGATCATCACTACTCCATCTGTCAACTGTTCACATTTTGAACTGTTCACGGATGATAGGGTACTGGCGTGGCGGCCAACAGCTCTTTTCCCGAGACCTCGGCGTTCCGGCTCATGGTGCTCGGCACCGACCTGGCCAACGACTTCGCCGAGCACCTGCGCGAAACCGGTCTGGCCCCCAAACACCTCGGGACCCTCGCCATGGTCGAGCAGGGTTTCGCGCGGACCCAGGACGACATCGCGAGGCTCATGCGGGTGAGTCCCAGCCTGGTCGTCCGGCTGGCGGACCAGCTGGAGCAGCGGAACCTCATCGAACGGCGGCGAGACCCGGAGAACCGGCGCAAGCACATCCTCACCGTCACCGGGGAAGGGAAATCCCTGCTGGCCGAGATGGGTTCGCTCGCGGCGGCGGTCGACCACGAGCTGGCCGAGCGGCTCGGCCAGCGCCTCAGCGGACGGCTGGACGAGGCGCTCGCGCAGCTGATGGGCAAGCTCGTGGCGGACCGGCAGCGCCCCGGAACCGCCCGGCAGACCGGCGCCGGCTGAAGCCGGTCACCCGAGCAGGTGCCGGCGAGTCTGCGAATCGGCGTCCGCGCGGCTACCGTCGCAAGCATGCGTGCACTGGTCGCCGGAGCCTCGGGGTTCGTCGGCAGCCGCTTGTGCCCGGCGCTGGAAGAAGCCGGGCACGACGTGCTCGCCATGACCCGCCGTCCGGAGAACTATCGAGGGGCGGGCGAGCCGGTCCACGGCGACGTCGCCGACATCGGGTCCTTGCGGAACGCGCTCAAGAACGTCGAAGTCGCCTACTACCTGGTGCATTCCCTGGACAGCACCGACTTCCAGCAGCGCGACGCCAACGCGGCCCGCGCGTTCGCCCGGGCCGCCGCGGAAGCGGGAGTGCGCCGGATCGTCTACCTCGGCGGTCTCGGCGACGACGGCGACTCGCTGTCCGAACACCTGGCCAGCAGGCGCGAGGTCGAACGGCTGCTGGCGGAGACCGGCGTACCGGTGACCGTGCTGCGCGCGGGGATCGTCATCGGGCACGGCGGCACGTCGTGGGAGCTGACCCGCCAGCTCGTCGAGCACTTGCCCGCCATGATCACCCCGCGCTGGGTCAGCACCCGCACCCAGCCGATCGCGCTCGCCGACGTCGTCCGCTACCTCACCGGCGTGCTGGAGCATCCCGAGACCGAGGGCCGGACGTTCGACATCGGCGGCCCCGAAGTGCTGACCTACCGGGAAATGCTGCAGCGCGTCGCGGTCATCGAGGGCAGGATGCTGGTGATCGTGCCGGTCCCGCTGCTCTCGCCACGGCTGTCGTCCTACTGGCTCGCGCTGGTCACCGACATCGACGCGACGACCGGGCGCGCGCTGATCGACTCGATGGGCAACGAGGTCGTCGTCCGCGACGACGCGATCCGCCGGATCGTCGAGTTCGAGCCGCTGAGCTACAACGACGCCGTGCTGCAAGCGCTCGGCGAACGCGCGCGGCGGCGGACCAGGTGAAGACGTTCCTGAAGGCGGTGACCGCGGCCGGGTCCGGCCTGCTGGGCGCGTCGCTGGCCAGCAAACCGGGATCGCGACGGTTCCATGTGCTGACCGCGTCGGTCGCGGCGACCTGGTTCGCCGGTGCGCGAGCGGCCGGGCCGGTGTCACGGGGGCGTCCGGACGTCGTACAGCCGGTGCTGGCGGGCGCGGGCGCGTTCGGAGCGTTCTACGGTTGCGCGCTGGTAGCTCGCCGGATTCCGTTGCTGCGCCGGGCAATCACCGGCGTGCTCAGCCACGCCCACCACGGCTCGACGCCGACAGTGGTGACGACTGCCCTCGTAACCGGTGCCGCTGAAGAGGTTTTCTTCCGCGGCGCGCTTTACGACGCGTTCGGCCCGCGAACATCGACCGCGATGTACGTCCTGTCGACGACGGCGACGCGGAATCCAGCGTTGGTGCTGGCGTCAGCGACCATGGGGACGCTCTTTACGTTGCAACGCCGTCGAAGCGGCGGCGTACAGGCACCGTTGCTGACGCACGTGACCTGGTCCGCCCTGATGATCGGCTTCCTGCCTCGGCTTTTCCCGCCTCAGTCCAACTCGGGCGGAGTGGGCCCGTAGGCATTGGCGCGGGCAGCGCGAGCGCGGGCACCGGGAATGCCGGTGAGCAACCGCAGAAGCCGATACGGCGGAGCAGCCGGACGACCACGCTCCCGCGCGCGGGCGGCGCGTTGTTCCAGCCGGACTTGCTGTGCCTGCACCTGCCGGATCGCGGGCTCACGCTCGGCCTGAATCCGCGCGAGAGCAGCATCGGACCGATCCCGCACGAGGTGATTGGCCGCGGTGACGGCGTCCTGGACCGCCATGAGGATTCCGTTGCCCCCGACCGGCGAGATGACGTGCGCGGCGTCGCCGATGAGCAGCAGGCCCGGACGCCACCAGCGCTCCACCCGCGAGATGTCGACCGACAGCAGGGTTGTCTGGCCGAAATCGGTCAGCAGCTCGGCACGATCGGCCAGCCAGGGCACGTGGTCGGCGAGGAACGTCCGGATCGGGCCGACCCCGCGCTCGCGGGCCTCGGCGTATCCGCCCTTGGGCAGGCTGTACCCGACCTGCCAGCCGTTCGTCCCGGCCAGCAGGCCGACGTAGTGGTGCCGCCCGAAGAAGAGGTCGACGTCAGCGTCCGGCGGGTCCTCGGGACGGTGCGGCAGCCGGAACCACAGCAGGTCGGTGGTGGCGCCGAGGGAGCGGGCCGGAGCGTCCGCGAGCCGGCGGATCCGCGAAAAGCGGCCGTCCGCACCGACCACCAGCGAGGCTGCCAGGTCGTGGGTTCCGGCGTCGTCGCGGTAGCGGACGCCGGTGACGCGGCCGTCGCGAATCAGGTCGACGACCTTGGCCCCCGTGCGCACGCTCGCGCTGGGCAATGCGGCGGTTTCGGCGGCGAGAAAGTCGAGGAATTGCGCCTGCGGCATCAGGGCGACGTAGTTGTACGGCGAGGCGAGCTTGCCGTAGTCCGCGGTGGTGATCGACCCGGCCGGGGTGTGGAAGCGGAAGAAGCGTGCTTTGTGGTGCGGCAGGCCGAGCAGCCGATCGGCCAGACCAAGCTGGTCGAGCAGTTCGAGGGTGTAGGGATGCAGCGAATCGCCGCGGAAGTCTCGATCGAAGTCTTTGTGCGCTTCCAGCAGCGTGACGGGGATTCCGGCCCGGCCGAGCAGGTAGGCGAGCACCATTCCGCCCGGCCCGCCGCCTACGACGACCACGGGGTCCGTCACGCGCCACCCGCTTCGAGGCGGAACACCGCAAGCGAGTCCAAGTGCGCGGCTATCTCGTCCGCCGACGAACCGGGGCCGACCGGGAACGCGGCGAGCGCCCACGGAGCCTGCACCGCGGCCAGGTAAGCCGCGATCACCGACACCGCCTCGGCGCCGTTCACCGGTTGCGCGCGCACGCTTTCGCTGTTGTCGCCACCCCGGACGCGACAAGCCGGAACGGCGGCGAGATTGCGTACCCAATCGCGGTTCGCGTCCGGCGACACGAGGTAGCGGTCGCCACCGAGCCGGAGCACTCCGAGCGGCGTCTGCCGGGTTCGGCCGCTGCGGCGTCCCGTCGTTTCGAGCACGCGCAACCCGTAGCCGCCGTCGGGTATCGGCTGCGGATCGGCGTCGAGCAGCTTCCGCACCATCTGGGCGTTGACCTCAGCGAATTCGCTAGATTTTCTAGCCATGTAGCCGAGCGTACCGCTTCCCTAGAACTTCTAGCTACCATTCGGTCGTGGCGGACGAACAAACGGCGCGGCAGGTCTCCCTGGCAGTGCGGCGACTGCTGCAAGCGGGCCGGGGCATGCAGGCGGCGCTGGCGCGCAGGCTGTCGCTGCGGGTCACCGACGTGCAGGCCATCGACCAGGTGGTCTCCAGCCCCGAGCTGATCGGACCAGGCGAACTGGGCAACCGGCTCGGCATCACCTCGGCTTCGGCGACGGTGCTGGTCGACCGCCTCGCCGCCGCCGGGCATCTGGCCCGCCACGCCGACCCGGCCGACCGGCGGCGCGTCCACCTCCAGGCCACCGACCACGCCCGCGAGGACGTCCGGACTGCGCTGACCCCGTTGCTCACCGAGATCGAGACCATCACCAACCGCCTCGACCCCGAGCACGTCCCCGTCGTCCTGGCGTTCCTCGACGACGTCGCAGCCGCCATGCGCGCCTACGACCGTCAGCCCTGAGCCGCCTGCTCGAACCGCCGCTTCGTCACCACAGTCCACCCGATCAGCCCCGCGAAAGCGACGACCATCAGCGCCTGCGAGAAAGCAGCCGCCGTGTCGAACGGCAGCGTGTAAACGCCCACGATGCGCAGCACCGAATCAGCAGTCAGCCCGGCGCCCCACACCAATGAGATCTGGTACCACCGCCGCCGAAGGGTCGCGTTCTGCGCGGTGGCGTCGAATTCACGCTGCCGAGCACCGCCCGCCGAATGGGCGAGGCGGCGGGCCGCGTAGTAGGCGAGAGGCCGGCCGAGCACACAGCTGCCGACCAGGGCCACCCCAGCGCAGAAGGTAGTCACCGATTCCTTCGCCAGCAGCAGGCGCGGATCGCCGGTCAGGAAGCTCAGCCCCAGGCCCAGACCGAAAAGCAGCACGAGGAACGACGAGAACAGGTCGATCCGGCGCTGCGCGACCGCGACCCAGATCGTCCGCAATCCGGCGACGATCGTGCCGGCCAGCAGCGACACGTAAGCGCTCGCGCCGAGCAGGTTGGCCGCGTAGTAGACGACGACGGACAAACCGACGTCCAGGAACATCGTGGTGATCATCGTGCGGGTGGACTTGGTCATGCCGGGCTCCCCGTTTTCGGCTTGAGTGCTGGGATTCGCCAGGAAACGCTACGGTCGCCGCCGCCCGCCGTCTTGCGGCGCAGGGGGTATCCCGGGTGGAGAAAAACCGGCTCGGGTGGAGGGATTTCTCCACCCGGGGATACCCCGCGCACCGCACGACTTCGAAGCCGTTCCTCCGTAGTTTTCTCGGCATCGGAACGGATGCGAAAGGCAGGAACAACTCATGAGCGGACCCGTGGAGATCGTCCTGATCGTGGCGGCGATCGGCTACCTGATGGTGCGGCGGCTGATCGGCGAACCCGCGCAGGCCAAGCAGATGCTCATCCTGCCCGCGGTGCTGTCCGTCGTCGGCCTCAGCACTTTGTCCGGCGAGGTGAAGACGCCCGCCTCGATGGTCTTCCTCGTCGGGACCGCGGCGGTCAGCGTCGCCCTCGGCGTCCTGCGCGGGATGAGCGTCCGGATCTCCCGGCGCGACGGCACCGCCTTCGTCCGCTACACCGCGCTCACCGTCGCGCTGTGGGTGGCGAACATCGTGGTCAAGATCGGCGTGAACCTCGCACTCGACGCGTTCGACCCGCAGGACGCCGGCGGCGTCGCCAACAGCATGCTGCTCACCATCGGCGTCGGCATCCTCGCCGAAGGGCTGGTCGTGCTCTACCGCGCGCTGCGCGCCGGGCACCAGGTGATGTGGACCCAGGGCAGCGACGGCGCTCCCGGGCAGACCTCGCCGCTGCTGGACGACATCCAGCGCAACCTCAACGGCCGTCCGGCGGAGTGGAACACTCAGTCCGCCCACGACGCCGCCCCGACGAGGAGGAACCTGGTCCCATGAGCACGCCGGACCAGCGGTCGCTGTCGCTTCTCGGGCAGTACCGGGACGAGCTGATCCAGCCCGTCCTCGTCCTCACCGCCATCGCTTGCACCGCCGTTCAGTGGCCGGACGCGCAGATCGCGTACCGGCCATTGGCCTTGCCGCTGTTCGTGCTCGCCTCGGTTTCCGGGATCGTCTCGCTGCTGCCCTGGACCCGGCTGTCCGAGCACCGGCAGATCGGGGTGATGAGCGCCTACATGCTGTTCGGCGCGCTGCTCCTGCCGCTGACACACGGAACGTTCGCGGCGATGTTCCCGTTCGTCGCCGCGTCCGCCTCGGGGGTCAAGCTCGCGTCCCGCCGGGCCGCGGTGACCATCGCGGTCGCCGGCACCGCCGTCGCGGCCGCCGCGACCTGGACGGTCGGACACCTGTCACCGGGCTTCCCGGTGTGGCCGGTGTGGGTGACGCTGACCGTGGGCCTGCCGGTCGCCGTCGGCATCTCGCACCACGACCGTCTTGACGCCGTTCGCAACGCGCAGCTCGCCGCGGACGCGGCCCAGCGCGCCCGCGAGTCCGAGGCGCGCGAGGCCGCGCTCGTCGAACGAGGCCGGATCGCGCGCGAGATTCACGACGTGCTCGGTCATTCGCTCTCGGGGATCGCGCTGCAATTGGACATGGCCGACGCACTGCGCGACAGCGGCCGCGACGACGAGGCAGCTGCCGCGGTCCGCAAGGCACGCGCCATCGCCGTCGACTCGATCACCGAGACCCGCCGCGCGGTGCACGCGCTGCGCGAAGACACCTTGCCGCTGTCTGAGACGTTGTGCCAACTCGCCGAACACGCGTCGGCGGAGTTCGCCATCGAGGGCGAGGCCGGGGTGGTCGGCCCGGAGACCACGCACACCATGGTCCGGGCGGCGCAGGAGGCGATGACCAACGCGGCCAAGTACGCGCCGGGCGCGACCCGCAGCCTGCGGCTGGCCTTCACCGCTGATCAGGTAAGGCTGACCGTGCACAACGGGCCCGCGACCGAACCGCTGCGCGCCGAACTGGCCGGCGGTTCCGGGGTCGGGCTCGTCGGGATGCGCGAACGGGCCGCCCTGCTCGGCGGCACCCTGCGAGCAGGCCCGGCCGGCGACGGCTGGACCGTGGAACTGGAGCTGCCTCGATGACCGACCGCCCGATCAGCCTCGTTGTCGTCGACGACCAGGCGACCGTCCGCGAGGCGCTCGCGGTCATGCTCGACCTCGCCGAAGACGTCAACGTCGTGGCGACCGCGACCAACGGGGCCGAAGCCGTCGAAGCGGCGCGGCGGCACCGTCCGGACGTCGTGCTCATGGACCTCAACATGCCGGTGCTGGACGGGGTCGGCGCGACCGGGCGCATCCGCGAAACCCAGCCGGACACCACCGTGCTCGTGCTCACGACGTTCGACGACGACAAATCGATCCTGGCCGCGCTGCAGGCGGGCGCGAGCGGCTACCTGACCAAGGAAGCCGACCGCACCACGATCCTGCACGCCGTGCGCACCGCCGCGCAGGGCCAGACCGTGCTCTCGCCGGAGGTGCAGCGGCGGCTGCTCGCGCTGGCCGCCAAGCCGGCCCCGCGCGCGGAACCGGAGCTCGCGCTGACCGCGCGCGAACGGGAAATCCTCGGCCTGATCGGCGACGGCCTGCGCAATCCGGAAATCGCGGCCGCATTGGTCATCAGCGAGGCCACCGTGAAAACCCACATCAACAACCTTTTCGCCAAAGCCGGTTTCCACTCGCGCGCCGACGCGGTCCGCTACGCACTCAACTATCAGAACGGTCAGCGCCAGCAATAACTGAAGCCGGGCAAGGGTTTGTCGCGGTTTCCGCGATGACGCATCGATGCCGCATCCGCGACGCCGCGACCGGACAGCATGGGTCGCGAGGCGCACCGCCCGAGGTGCTCCCAGGCGCGAAGGAATATTCGTTATGGTTCGATTCACCGGCCCCGGTTCTCTTTCCGAAAGAGCCGCCAAGCCGTTCCTCGCCATCGCATTGACTATCGTCGCGTTGTTCGCGGGCGTGAGCGTCGCCACCGCGGCCCCGACCGGCGTAACGCAGACCGGAACCCTCAGCTCAGCGGGTGCCGTCGCGGCACCGGACACCACGCCGCCGGTGTTCAACTGCAGCTATTTCTCCCGGGCCCCGTTCCACGTCGTCGCCATCCAGTGCTCGGTCCAGGTCGGCGTGATGCGGGTTTACCTCGTCTGCTCGAACAATTCCCGGTCCTACGGTCCGGTCATGCGCGCGGGCACCACCTACCGTTTCATTCTTTCCTGCGGGAGCGTCCCGCTGCGGACCATTAACTGGGAAGCCTTGTCCTAGTCCGGAAAGCGTTCCGGGGCGGCCATCCGGCGGGCCGCCCCGGACGCGTTCCCGGTCCGCTTGGCCGAAACTGCTCGCCCGTAGCGCCGCAGATCCGCCTCGGCAGTTGCCCGAGCCGGGCAACTGCCGCTAGACACAAGAAGTCTTGGTCCGGCGACCGGCTCACGGGTGATGACGATGACGGTACGATTCCGTCTGCTCGGCCCTGTTGGCGTGACGGTGGACGACCGCGCGGTCGCACTCGGCCATCAGCAGTTGCGCTGCATGGCGGCGGTGTTGCTGACCGAGGCCAACCAGACGGTCGCGATGGACGAGCTCATCGACCGCGTCTGGCCCGAGGGCGCGCTCCCCCGGCAGCCGCGCCGGGCGGTGCAGCACAACATTCCGTTGCTGCGCAAGGTGCTCGCTCCGATTCCGGAGGTCGCGCTCACCCGCAACGGCTGCGGTTACCGGCTTTCCGTCGAACCGGACGCGATCGATCTGCACCGTTTCCACGCACTGCTGGAACAGGCCCGCAACGCACCGCAACGCGACTCCCACGCGGACCAGTTCGCCGCGACCGCCCTGGAACAGGCGCTGTCCTTGTGGCAAGGCAAGCCCTTCTCCGATCTCGCCGCCGCGGCCGACATCCCGTGGCTGTGCTCGCTGCGCGCCGCGCTGACCGCACGCCAGCGAACCGCCCGCCTCGACCTGACCGATATCCGGCTGCGCCAAGGCAACCACGCCGAACTGCTCGCCGAACTGGCAGCCGACACCGCGAGTCACCCGTTCGACGAACGCCTCGCCGGGCAGTACCTGCTGGCCCTCTACCGCAGCCGCCGCCAAGCCGAGGCGCTGCAGCATTACCATCGCCTGCAACGCGTTCTGGCCGACGAGCTCGGCACCGACCCCAGCCGTCCGCTCCGTCAGCTGCACGAGCAGATCCTCGCCGCCGATCCCGCGCTGGCCGCGCCCGCGCCGGAACCCGCGACCCGGCCACCGGTCCCCCGGCAACTGCCGTGCCCGCCTCGGCTGTTCACCGGCCGCAGCGGCGAACTCGTCCAACTGGACCGGCACATGGACCTGGCTGGCACGGTGGCCATCGGCGGCACCGGCGGGATCGGCAAAACCTGGCTGGCGCTGCACTGGGCGCATCAGCGGCTCAGCCGGTTCCCGGACGGGCAACTTCACGTCAACCTGCACGGTTTCGATCCCACCGGGCAGCCCGTGGCCGCTGCCGAGGCAGTGCGCGGATTCCTGGACGCCCTCGGCGTTGTCCCGTCCGCGATCCCCGTCGACTTGGAAGCGCAGATCGGGCTCTACCGCAGCCTGCTGGCCGGGAAACGGATGCTGCTCGTACTGGACAACGCCCGCGACATCGACCAGGTCACGCCGCTGCTGCCGGGCACTCCCACCTGCACCGTCCTGATCACCAGCCGCCGCCATCTGGTCGGCCTCGCCGCGCTGTACGGCGTCCACCTGCTCAACCTGGACGTGCTCCCGGACTCCGACGCCCGGGAACTCCTGGCCGGACACCTCGGTCCGGAGCGGCTTGCCGCCGAACCGGACACGGTCGCCGACCTGCTCACGATGTGCGCCGGGTTGCCGCTGGCAGTCCGGATCGTGGCCGCCCGCGCCCAGCACCACCCGACGTTCCCGCTGGCAGTGCTGGCCGAGGAACTGCGCGACGCCTCTGCCCGGCTGGACGGCCTGAACGCCGGTGGCCTGCGCGTGAATCTGCGCGCGGTGCTGTCCTGGTCAGTACGGGCACTCAGCCCGCAAGCGACGCGGCTTTTCGGTCTATTGGGCATCGCTCCCGGCCCGGACATCAGCCTGGCCGCCGCCGAGGCTTTGGCGGCACTTCCCGCTGCCCAACTGCGAACGGTCCTGCGCGAGTTGGAGATCGCCTCCCTGGTACAGCAACACGTTCCGGGCCGGTACCGGATGCATGACCTGGTCCGCTTGTACGCCAGCGAAACCGCCCAGCACACCCTCGCCGAAGACGCGCGCGACGCGGCTCTGCGGCGAATCCTGTACTTCTACACGCACACCGCCCACGCCGCCGACCGGCTGCTGAACCCGCGCCAGGACTCGGTCCCGCTCGATCCGCCCGCACCGGATGTCCTGCTCCATCCGCTGCCCGACGCGCTGGCGGTTCTGGCCTGGTGCAACACGGAGCACGCTTGCCTGCTCGCCGCGCAGCACACCGCGACCACGCTCGAACGGAACCCCGCCGGTTGGCAACTGGCCTGGGCGCTGGAGACTTTCCAAGTCCGGCTGTCCCGGCTCTACGACCGCCTCGCCCGGTGGCAGGCCCCGCCGGGTCTCGCTACGGCTCCTCGCCGAGGTAGCGCGTCTGGTCCTTCTGCTGGTTGACCTCCGCCGCGTAATACTCCTCCGCCAGCTGATGCGTGCGACGCTCGATCAACCCCAGCTGGGTCGCCAACTCCTGCCCCGCCTCGCCCCGATGCGCGGCGAACCACCTCGGCAAGTTGAGATACGTCTGAACCGACAACGGCAAATCCGTCCGCGCCAGCAACAACACCCGATGCTGCAAATCCGGATTCCCCGCCAGCCGTCGAGGATCCGCGAGCAGATCCGACAACATCTCCGCCACTCGCCGCACCGCGTCCATAGTGGACTCCGGAAGCCGACCAGAAGCCGTCTGTACCAAAGTGTCCAGCGAGGAGCGGACCTCGGCTGCCTCGACCGACGGGTCGACAACCAGCCGCACCTTCTCCGGCGGGCCTAGCAGCGCGCCCGCCGCGTAAAGGACGGCGAGGACCACGAACATCAGCCACAACGGACCGATCACACCGGTCACGTACAGCAGCAGCCCGGTCAGCGCGCCGACGCAGCCGAAGAGGTTCTTGGTGGAGCCGAACCAGCGTCTCATTGGTACCCGCGAATCTCCTGGAACACGCTGGCCAACTGCACGTTCCTGGCGTCGAAGACCTTGCCGCCGGTCAGTGCGGCGACCTGGCCGAGTTCGTCGCCGCTGCCCTCGCCGAACAGGACCGTGAACACCGGGATCTGCCGCATCGCGGGCGGCAGCGCGCCGAACGCCGCCTTGAACGCGGCGAGGTCCGAGCCGTTCTCGTTCTGGCCGTCGGTCATCAGCACGATCGAGTTGAAGCGGTCCGGATCCTTCGCGACGAGCGGCTCCAGCACCTGGTACCCGTGCCGCAGGGTGTCGTAGATGGCCGTGCCGCCGTTGGCCGTCAGACCGCCGACGTAGTCCTTGATCTTCGCCAGTTCGGGCTGCGGGTACTGCTCGGGCACGGTGAACGTCGTCGGCATCCCCGGCTGGGTGTTGAACGGCAGCATCGTGACCTCTTCCCGGCTGCGGAACTGCCGGTAGCGGCCGACCAGCGAACTGTCCGCGCCGGTGAGCCCGGACAACGCCGAACGCAGCGCCTCGATCCGGCCGTCCCGCATCGACCCCGACGTGTCCAGCAGGTACAACGTCCGCGACGGGCGGCGGATCTTGCTGAAGTAAGCGGAAAGCAGCGCGTCGACCGCCTGCTGGGTCGCCGGGAACGGAAGCTCCACCAGGTCGTGTGAAGCGAACTGCTGCCCGAGCTGTACGCCAGGGACAGCCGGGCGACGCTGCGTCGTGGTCATGATCCGGCGCTGCACATCGGGCGTGCGCAGATAGTCCGAGAGCTTCTGGTGCGCCGTGCGCGCGGCGTCGCTCGCGCCGTTGAGCAGGGTGAGCGGGTAGTCGGCGGTGACGACGCCGTCCGCCGGGTAGATCAGCGTCAGCGGCTGCGGCAGCTTGCCCGAGGCGTTCAACGACAGCAGGACGGACTCGTAATTGACCAGCCCGTCGACCTTCTGCCCGGGATCCTGCCCGCTCGCCCGCTTTTGGAACGCATCGGACAGCCAGCCCGACGAGCCCGCCGACATCTGCTGCGCGCTGAAGAACTGCGTGAGCTGCGGCGTGACCGCCTCGATCTGCTTCGCATCGATCGCCGTGCCCGCGCCGGCGAGCGCCGAAGCGACCCCGACGAGCGCGGAGAACCCGGAGTTCGACGCCGACGGGTCGGTCATCCCGTAGCTGAGCTCTTTCTTCCCGGCCGCCACGGCGATGTCGCCCCAGGTCGGCGATTTCTTGTCCCAGCCGAGCCGCTGCGCGACCGGTGCCGAGAGCCCGAGCACCACCGGCGAACGCATGATCTTCGCCTGGTTGCCGAGCCGTTTGTTCGCGTCGGGAATGCCTGCCGGGTAACGGTTCGAGGAGAACCACACCGCGTCGTACTTCCCGTCGACACTGCCCTTCGCGAGCGCCTCCGCGCCTTCCAGCGTGCCGGTGAAAGTGAACTTGACCCGCACCCCGGTCGCCTTCGCGGCTTCATCGAGGACCGGCTGCAGGTCGGCCAGCTCGCTGCCCGCGAACACCCGCAAGGTGTCCGCCGCGGGCTGGCCCGGATCGGCCGGTTCCGCCGACGAACAACCAGTCACCAGCAGCGCGGCGGCCAGCGCCAGTACGCCGAGTCTTCTCACAGCTCCCCCTCGTGCGACCGGCGCAGCCGATCCTCCGCGCGACGCAGCTCCCCGGACAGGGATTCCACAGTGGACGCCATCCGCGACACAGCTTCGGCCTTGAACCCGTCGATCGCGTCGAACGCCGAATAGATCCGGTCGAACGACTCGCGCAGGGTGTCGACCGCGATCGCCGGGTCGCTCGAAGCCTTGCGGATTTCCTCGCTCTGCGACTGCAACAGCTCCGCGTTCGCCCGCAGCAGGCCGTTGGTGGTCGCCTGCAACGCGTTGACCTCGTCGAGCACGTCACGCTGGTTGGCCAGCGCCGCGCTCACCAGCATCGCGACGCGCAGCGCGGAAACCGTCGTGGTCGCCGCCCGCTCGACGCCGCGGATCAGCTCGTCGTTGGTCCGCCGCACCAGATCGAGCGCGAGATACCCCTGTGCGCTCACGGCCAACTGCGTCAGCACATCCTGGTGCCGCTGCCGGATCGGATACAGCAGGTCGGCGCGCAAAGCGTTGGCGTGCGCGGGATCCGTCAGATCGAAGACGCCCGCCTGCCGATCGATCGCCCCGTCGACCGCCTCAGCGAACGCGGCGGCCTCGGCCAGTTTGCCCAGTGTCGCCCAAAGCCGCTCGCGTTCGCCCTTGATCGCCGCGTTGTCGCGCCGCAGGACGTCCTGCCGCACGCGCAACTCGCGGACCAGCGCGTTCACCGGCTCGTTCGCCGCCCGATACCGGTCAAGCGCCCGCTTCGCACTGGCCGCCGCCGGGAAGATCCCGAGCAGTTTGCGGCCAGTGATCGGCAGCTTCGCCGGATCGAGTTCCGCGACCGTGCGGCGCAACTCGGTCAGGCTGGTCGTCACTTCCTGTTGCGGCGAACGAGCAGCGTCGAGTGCCTTTGTCGACCGGTCCAGCATCGTGCCCGCGACGGTCGCCGCCGTGCGCATGTCCGCCTCGCCGACCGCGAGGATTTCGTCAAGCAGCGCAGTGAACTCGGGTGACTTTACGTCGAGCGCTTCGAGCCGCGAGGCGAATTCTTCGGCCCGCTGGGAAATCCCGGCCCGGGTGTCGTCGCCGAGCGTGATGAGGCCAGCCGCGCGTTCCACGGGCACCGCCGCCACCGGTTCCGGCGGGGTGAGGGTGAATTCGTCCATCAGTACTGCTTCTGGATCGCGTCGAGCATGCGTTCCAGGGTCTCGAAACTCGGCGGCTCGACGGCGTCGACGAGCTCGCCCGGCACCTTGGCCCGCGCGGCGACCTCGCGGAACACCTGGGGATTCGTCGTACGGAACCCGAAGGCGGCGGCGAGCTTGCCGAGCTCCGGATCCGTCGACAGCGCCTGGCCGACCTTGTTTCCGTTGGCGGAGAACGGAACCAGGGTATGCTTGGAATACACCGTCGGCGCCGTGTAAAGCATCCGCATGTCCGGCCGAATCGAGCCGTCGTTCCGCAGCACCCGGTCGACGTACTGCGATTCGTAGATCAACGCGAGCGGCGTCTTGCCCATGCCCGCCGAAAGGTAATCCTCGAACGGCCCCTCGGTGCTGTTCTGGGTATACCCCTGGTCCAGGAACAACTTCGCGACCTGCGGCAGCACCTTCGCCTCCTGGTCCGGACTGGAGACGACATTGTTCCCGTTGGCCACGAACGAAACGATCGACAGATACATCGCCGCGGAATTGGACTCGCGCGGGTCGGTAGTGGTCACGAGGACGTTCTTGCGCACCGGGTAGGCCGTGTTGTTCGGCAGCTGATCCCAGCGGGTGCCCGCGAGCTGCAGGTACTTCGCGATGTCGAGCACCTGGTAGTCGCCCGCGCCCTTGTGCACCACGCCGTTGCCGCTCAGCAGCTGCACGATCGGCTCGAACGTCGCGACCGCCATCGGCGACTGGAACGGCGTGTAGACCGTCGTGACCTTCTTGTCGCGCTGGATCTTCTGCGCCGCCGGCGACGAGGAGGGGAACGCGAACTCGTACTTCCCGAGGTCCACGGCAGTCGCGATCTGCCGCGACCCCGCGGTGTCGACCTCGACCTTCAGCCCCTGTTTGGCGAACGCGTCCACCACCCGCTGATCAGTGAAGAAAGCCTGCTTCTCCGACCCGATCACCCCGCGCACGACGGTAATCCCGCCGCCGGCCGCGCGGTCGTCGCCGGACCGCCCCCAGACGACCACCCCCACCACGGCGAGCACCAAAACCACAGCCAGCCCGATCGACAACCGGCGCTTCACGACCCACCCTCTCGCACGTCCCCCGACGCGTTCTTCCCGAATCCTTCAGCTTTTGACGCCCGGCACGGGGATTTCGGCGTGAACGGTCGATGAACAACCGGGGTCTTTGGTGGCGCGGTGGCGGAATCCGTTTGGCGGCGGGGATTTTCTTACGCCGGGAGGTCGTCGAGGCTGATCCGGAACCAGTCGTCTCCGCTCACGAGGTGCAGCTCCGCGCCCCTCCCGAATACCCTCGCCTGCCGCGGCACCTCTTGTCCGTCGGGCAGAACGAGCCGGTACTCGCCGGTCACCCGGAAGCGGCCGTCGTCCAGGACCCCGGCCACCAGCCGATCACGCAACGGCTCGTAGCCGCCGTACAACGCCACCCGGGAACCGTGCACTGCCAAGGCGGTGGCACCGCTGATGCCGTTGGTCCACCCGGTCACGCCGTCGTCGCGGATCCGGACGACGGGCCAATCGGTGTAGTAGCACGTCCAGGCGGTGTCGCCGTCGACGTTGAGTGCGTAGCAATCCAGAAAGTTGCCCCACGCCGCCCGGACGGACCCGGGGTAATGCCATTCCTCAGCCAAGCCGGCCGAGAACCGGACCAACCCGCTCTGGCCGACGGGAGACGCGGCGCCGTCGCCGCCCCAGCCGTTCGAGCCGAGGACGCCTTCGTCGAAGTAGCCGACCCAGGTCTCGCCGCTCCGCGTGGTCTGCACGTGCAGGATGCCGTCGCCGAAGGTCTGCTCGGCCAGCACCTCGCCGTCGAGGCCGTAGACGATCGCGTTGCGGTCCGGGCTTTCCGGCCGCCACGTGCACCGGGCGCCGACCACCAGCACGCGACCGTCCGGCAGCGGCTGCACCTGCGGGTACGCGAGCCGAAGATCAGGAATCCGCGCGGCGACCGCCATCTCCGGCACGTGCACGGTCACCCGCACCGCCGTCGGCCGCGACTCGGGCGCGCGCGGAAACCTCTCCAGTTGGTTCCCGGGGGCCGACCACAGCGCCATCAACTCGCCGAACGGCCCGATCGACTCCGAAATCCGCACATCTCCCCGCTGCGGCGGCACGATTCGCGCATGGTGCCAGACAGGAACAGTCGGCAGCGCCAAGACCTTCGCCCGGCGCTCGGCGTACTTCCGCTCCCGCTCTCGCATCCGGGTATCCGACCACGCTCAAGTCCGCGAACTCCACCGAATTCCCCCGAACCGCGCGAGGGTCAAGGCGATCCACGGCCGAAGCGAAGATAGTTCCGGACGGAATCCGCCTCCGACGAGCCGATGCGGTCGAAGATCTCCAGCGCGGCGCGCAGGCAGTCGCGCGCGGCATCCTGATCGCCACGCGAAAGCGCGCAGCGGCCGAGCCCGGCCAAGGCCTGTGCCTCTTCCAGCGGGCTGTTCACCTCGCGAGCCAGCGGCAGCGCGCTCCGGTACCGCTCGCCCGCGTACTCCGCCTGCCCGGTCGCCAGCAGCAGCGCGCCCATGTGGTTCAGCGTCTCGGCTTTGCCGAGCTGGTTGCCCAGCTCGGAGAAGATGTCCAAGGCCTCGGTGTGGCACTTTTCCGCGGACTCGAGTTCCCCGAGAAGACGCAGCGCCGCACCGAGTTCGTTGAGTCCGAACCCTTCGCCGAGCCGGTCGCCCAGCGCGCGGGAGATCGCCAGCGCCTCGTTGTGCGCGGCGGCCGCTTTCCGCGGTTCGCCGATCATCCGCCAGGCCACGGCGAGGCTGTTGAGCGCGAACGATTCGTGGAAACCGTCGCCGAGCCTGCGGAAGCCGCCGACCGCGCGGGTGTTCGCGTCGACCGCGCCGGGGAAATCGCCGATCGCCCGCCGCGCGACCCCCAGTTCGTTCCAGGCGTCCGCCTGCCCCAGAAGGTCGTCCAGCTCCTCGTAAATGCTCAAGGCGTGCTCGTGCGAGCCGACCGCGGCCCGGTAGTCGCCGTTGACCAGATACAGGATGCCCAGTTCGTTGCGTGCGTGTGCTTCCCCGCTGCGATCGCCGAGTTTCATCGCCATGGCGAGCGCGCGCTGGAAGGCCTCGGCGGCGCCGGGATAGTCGTCGAGGCAGCGCCGCACAGCCCCGAGCTGACTGAGTGCGGCAGCCTGTCCCGCCTCGTCTCCCAGCGCCGTGTAACTCTCCAGGGCGGCAGTGTGCGACGCGGCCGCGGACTGGTAGTCGCCGATGCGCCGCTGCACGCCTCCCAGATGGTTCAACGCGCGCGCCCGCGCCGCCTCGTCGCTGTTGTGCTCCGCCGCGCGCACCGCCGACTGGTGCAGCCGCGACGCCCGGTCCCACGGCCCGGCGATATAGAGGAATTTGGCCAGGCACGCCGACAAATCGACGACCTGCTGATGCCAGCCGTGCCGGATGGCGTGGTCGGCGCAGGCGAGCAGGTTGACAGACTCGACCCGCATCCACCGCCACGCCTCGATGCTGTTGGCCACCCGGGTGTCGCGGGCCGCCCGCCGCCGGAGCGACCGGGTTTCCCGGAGCCCGTCGGTGGTCACGTCCTTGGCGATGCGCGCGGCCGCGTCGGCGGCGGTGTCGCAGTAGTAGTCGAAAAGCCTGCCGACCGCTCGTTCCGCCTCCTGCTGGCCGTCCTTGTGGCTGAGGTTCCGGGAGTACTCGCGGATCAGGTCGTGCATCCGGTAGCGGTCGAAGGCCGGCTCCTCGAGCATGTGGTCGTCGTAGAGGGCGCCGAGGTGCGCACCGGCCTCGGCCACCGGAATGTCCGCCATCGCCGCCGTCGCGTGCGCGTCGAGTTCCGGCCCCGGGTGCAGGCCGACGCGGCGGAAGAACCGTTGCTGGCCGGGGCCGAGTTCGCGGTAGGACAAATCGAAGGCCGCGGCCACCTCGATGTCCTCCGCGCGCAGCCGCCCGAGCCGGTCGTGCGTCGAGTCCAGTTCGTCAGCCAGGTCGGTCACTGTCCACTGTGGACGGCTGCGGAGCCGTCCCGCCAGCAGCGTCACCGCCAGCGGCAGCCATCCGCACAGCCGCACGACCCGCTCGACCGCTTCGCTCTCCTCGGGCCGGACCGGCCTGCCCGAAAGCCGCACGAACAACGCCGACGCCTCCTCGGCCGGCAGGACGTCGAGCGCCAGCGAAACCGCCCCGTCCAGGGCGATGAGCCTGCGGCGGCTGGTGATGATCACCAGCGATCCGGCCGTCGCGGGCAGCAGCGGTTCGACCTGCTGGTGGCTCAGCGCGTCGTCCAGGATCAGCAGCGCCCGCTTGTCCGCCAGCCGGTCGCGCCACAGCGCCGCCCTGGCGTCCAGCTCCGCGGGCATCTGCTGTGCGGTCACCCCGATCAGGGTCAGCAGCGACGCGAGCGCGTCCGCCGGTCCGACCGGCCGCTCGCCCGGGGTGTGCCCGTGCAGCCGCAGGAACAGCTGCGCGTCCGGGAACCGGTCCGCGAGAAGGTGGCCCGCGTGCACGGCGAGCGCGGTTTTCCCGACTCCGGCCATGCCGTCGATCGCGTGAATGGCCACCATGCGGCCGGTTTGGACCGCGTCGGCGACCTCGTTGAGCACGTTCTCCAGTTCCGCGGCCCGGCCGGTGAACGCGGGAGCGTCGCGGGGAAGCGTGCGTTTCGCCAGCTGGCCGTTCACGCCGCCTTCCCGCTCCGGCGGGTACCGGAAAGGCTGGTCGGCGGGCGGAGCGAGGAGGCCCGGGGGTTCGCCGGTCCCGTCGGCGGGCCACGGATCGCCGGGCAGGCTCACCCAGCCGGTCGTCCGGCCTTCCCGCAGCGGCACCGCGAAAGGCCGGGAGTTCTCCGCGCGCCCGCTCTGGCTGTGCCGCACGACCTCGTCGAAGAACCACGTCGAGACCATCATCGCGAGAACGCTCGAGGACCCGGCCAGCGCGGACTTCAGCGCAGGCGAATCAACCAGCCGGAAAGCCAGCACGACCGCGTTCGACGTCACGCCGTGCTGGTCGTAGTGGACCTCGCCGGCGTGCACCGCCAGCCGCAACCGGATCTGTTCTTCCGCGGCGGCGACCCGGTTGTGGACCTCCAGGGTTTCGACGATCGCGCCGGGAAGCGATTCGGTGAACGCCGCCTTCGGCACTTCCGGGGGAGCGAGCACCAGCACCCCGTCGCCCCGGTCCTCGTGGTAGCACGCCTCCCAGGGGATGCCGGCTTCCCGGAACGCCCGGCGCAGCGTCTGGTACATCGCGTCGCGCACGGACAGCTGGTTCCGGTTGGTCCGGCTCCGGTCGCTGAACCCTTCGACGTCGGCGACGAGAATCGTCCGGTGCACCGCCGCCGGGCGCGACCGGCCGCCGCCCTGCCCGGGCAGCAGGCCGAGGACGAACCGCTTGACCTGCCCGTAGACGAGCGACTCGCGGTCCTCGGGCTTGCAGATGCCCACGTGGTCCGCGTCCACCGGAATCGGGCGGACCCTCGGCAGCCCGGGATTGGCCGACGCCTCGTCCACCACCCGGACCCGGCGGGTCAGGCGCGTTTCGAAGAACACCAGGTTGGCGATGCCGGTCTCGTCCGCCCAATCCCGGTAGCGGTCGTTGAGCTGCCGCAAGTACGCGCCGTTGCGGCGCAGGTCCTCGACCGCGGGCGTGCCCCGGTACAGCACGCCCAGCGCGTCCACCGCCCGCGCCAGCCCGGAGCCCGTGTGCGGTGTGCTCAGGAAGACGACGCCCGTCGCCGCCTTCGCGAAGCACGCGAAATCGGTCCGGCTTTCAGCGGCGTGCAGCAGGATCTCCTTCACCAGCAGCCCGCCCATGCTGTGCGTGACGAAGCACAACGGACGCTCGCCGAGACCGGCGTTCCGCAGCTGCGCCATCAGGTTGACCGCCCGGTCCGGCACCGGCATCGACTGGCCGCGCCATCCGCTCGACCACGCCTCGTACCCAACGGTCCAGACCGCGACGCCGGCGAGGTCCGCGGCCAGCCACCGCGGCCAGAACGTGCCGTCCCCGCCGCAGCGCCACGACGCGCGGGCATCGCCGTCCAGTCCGTGGACGAAGACGACGTCCAGAACCGTCCGGCGCGGGACATGCACTGCCACGACCGCCGTCACTGCCGCTACTCCCCTGCGCGTCCGCCCTTCACGCCCCCAGCGCCGCCACCGGCCCGCCACCTCGAACGACCGGCATGGTCCGGGCAGATCGTTCCGTGCGTTCAACGGTCGCACGGTTTGTTGCCACTGGACAAGAGTTGCCCGATATCGCGCCCGTGCCGGTCCACGACGACACCCGGGTGCCTGAACTGCGAAAACAGTGGTATCGCTCCCGGATTTGTGGCTATCACATCGGTGGTTGCCGCACACGGTGCGGTTTTCCTTCTTCGCTGGGCCGGAGATATCGTCCGCGTATCGGAAACCGCATACGTGCTGGCAACATCGTTCTGCCTTGACTGGCACGCATGACCTACCGCGAACCGGCACGTGCCGCGGGGCCGCGGTCGCTGGTTCCGGCGACCGGCATCACGATCTACGGGTGCGGGCCCGACGAAGCCGCCTTGGTCCGGGAGGCGGTGTCTCGTTTGGGGGTGGCACCGGCTGTCACCTCGGCGGCGCTGTCGGAAGCCAACGTCGAGCTCGCCGCCGGGAATCGGTGCGTCAGTGTCAGCCACAAAACCCGCATCACCAACGCGACTCTCCACGCGCTCGGCGAGGTCGGGGTCAGATATCTCTCCACGCGGAGCATCGGGTGCAATCATCTCGACGTCGCGTACGCCGAGAAAATCGGCATCACGGTGGAAAATGTCGCATACTCGCCCGACAGCGTCGCTGACTACACGCTGATGTTGATGCTGATGGCCATCCGCAACGCGAAATCGCTCATCCGCCGGACGGATGCGCACGATTACCGGTTAAGCGATCTGCCGGGAAAAGAACTGCGCGACCTCACCGTCGGCGTCATCGGAACCGGACGGATCGGCGCGGCGGTCATCGACCGGCTGTGGGGTTTCGGCGGCCAGAAGCTGGCTTACGACCTCCGCCCGCGGACGTCGGCGGACTACGTTCCCCTCGACGATTTGCTGCGGCAGAGCGACATCGTCACCCTCCACACCCCGCTCACGCCCGAGACCCGCCACCTGCTGAACCGGCCGCGGATCGCGCAGCTGAAACCCGGGGCGATCGTCGTCAACACCGGCCGCGGCGGGCTGATCGACACCGAAGCCCTCCTGTCCGCACTGGAAAGCGGCAGGCTGGGCGGCGCGGCATTGGACGTCCTCGAAGGGGAGGAAGGGATGTTCTATGCCGACTGCCGCCGAAAACCGATCGAAAACACGAATCTGGCGCGGCTGCAGAAACTGCCGAACGTCCTGATCAGCCCGCACACCGCGTACTACACCGACCACGCCTTGCGCGACGCTGTGGAAAACAGTCTCCTCAACTGCCTGAATTTCGAAAGCTGGACGAACCATGACTAAACTCAAGGTCGGCGTCATCTTCGGGGGAATCTCCGAGGAACACCCCGTCTCGGTCAAATCCGCGCGCGAGGTCGCGAAGAACCTCGACCCGGAAAAGTACGAGCCGTACTGGATCGGGATCACCAAGGACGGCTCCTGGAAGCTGTGCGACGGACCCGGCGAAGCGTGGGAGGACGGCGGACGCCCGGCGATGCTGTCGCCGGACCGGAGCGTCCACGGGCTGCTCGTCGAGGACCAGGGGAAATACGAACCGGTCCGGCTGGACGTGGTGCTGCCGGTGCTGCACGGAAAGCTCGGCGAGGACGGCGCGACGCAGGGCCTCCTGGAGCTGTCCGGAATCCCGTACGCGGGCTGTGACGTGCAGAGTTCCGCGCTGTGCATGGACAAATCCCTCGCGTACCTGGTCGTCGACAGCGCGGGCATCGCCACGCCGAACTTCTGGGCCGGGACCGCGGCCGAGAACGTCGACGCCAGCAAGTTCACCTACCCCGTCTTCGTGAAACCGGCCCGGTCCGGTTCGTCGTTCGGCGTCACCAAGGTTTCGCGCGAGGAGGACTTGCCGGGCGCGATCGCTGAGGCAGCGCAGTTCGATTCCAAGGTGCTGATCGAGGAAGCGGTCGAAGGCAGCGAGGTGGGTTGCGCGGTGCTGGGCAACGGCGCGGAGCTGACAGTCGGCGAACCGGACCAGATCCGGCTGTCGCACGGCTTCTTCAAGATCCACCAGGAAGACAATCCCGAAAGCGGCTCCGAGAACTCGACCGTCCTCGTCCCCGCCGACATCTCCGGCCAGGCGCGCGCCCGCGTCCAGGCGACCGCCCAGACCATCTACCGCGCGCTGGGCTGCGCGGGCCTCGCCCGGGTCGACCTGTTCCTGCTGGAAGACGGCACCGCCATGCTGAACGAGGTCAACACCTTCCCCGGCCTGACCTCCTACAGCCGGTACCCGCGGATGATGGCGGCGGCCGGGTTGCCGTTCCCCGAAATGCTCGACCGGATGGTGTCGCTCGCGTTGGCCAGGGAGCCGCGATGAAGCACGGTTTCGCCTTCCTGGACGAGGCCGCGCCCGGGATCCGCTGGGACGCCAAGTACGCCACCTGGGACAACTTCACCGGCAAACCCGTCGACGGTTACCTCGCGAACCGGATCGTCGGCACCCACGCCTTGTGCACCGCCCTCCAAAGCGCCCAGGACAAAGCCGCGACGCTGGGCTTCGGCCTGCTGATCTGGGACGGCTACCGGCCACAGCGCGCGGTCGACTGCTTCCTGCGCTGGGCGGAACAGCCCGAAGACGGCCGCACAAAACGCCAGCACTACCCGAACCTCAACCGATCGCAGATGTTCGAAAACGGCTACGTGGCAACCAAATCCGGCCACACCCGAGGCAGCACAGCCGATCTGACGCTGTATCGCCTGGACACCGGCGAACTCCTCCCCATGGGCGGCGGCTTCGACCTGATGGACGTCGTCTCACACCACGGCGCACCCAGCATCACCGCGACCGAGGCAGCGAACCGCGAACACCTCCGGTCCATTATGGAGGACTGCGGTTTCGCCGCCTACGAAGCCGAATGGTGGCACTACACGCTGAAGGACGAGCCCTATCCAGACACGTACTTCGATTTCCTCGTCGCGTAGATGGAAACCAGAGCACCACGCGTGGTCGTCGCCGGAGGCCATTCCGCCGGGCACATCGAGCCCGCGATGAACTTCGCCGACGCACTGCGAAAGCTGGCCCCCGCCGCCGAGGTCACCGCGCTCGGCACCGTCCGCGGCCTGGACACCACGCTCATCCCGGCCCGCGGCTACCCGCTCGAACTCATCCCTCCCGCGCCGCTGCCGCGCAAGGCAACCCGGGCCCTCCTGAAGACGCCGTCCCGGTTGCGCGATTCGATCCGCGCCGCCGGAGCGGTCCTCGACCAGGTCAAGGCAGACGTCGTAGTGGGTTTCGGCGGCTACGTCGCCGCCCCGGCTTACCTCGCCGCCCGCCAGCGACGCCTGCCCATCGTGATCCACGAGGCGAACGTCCGTCCCGGCGCAGCCAATCGGCTGGCCGCCCGGATGACGACGCACGTGTACACCGCCTCCCCGGACGTCCGGCTGAAACACAGCACCGCGATCGGCATCCCACTGCGACCGGCGATCACCGGACTCGACCGCCTCGCGACCCGCGAGGCAGCTCGACGGAAGTTCGGCCTCCGCCCCGACGGCCCAGTTCTGCTGGTCACCGGCGGCTCGCAAGGCGCCACCGCGATCAACGCCGCCGCCTCCGGTGCAGCTGAACAGCTGAAAGCAGCCGGGGTCCAAGTCCTGCACATCACCGGCCCACAGCACACCGTCGAAGCGAACGACCCGTCGTATGCAGTCCTGCCGTTTGTCGACGAAATGCAGTACGCCTACGCCGCAGCTGACTTCGCGATCTGCCGCTCAGGCGCGATGACCTGCGCGGAACTGGCCGCCGTCGGACTGCCAGCCGCGTTCGTCCCGCTCCCGGACCGCGGCGGCGAGCAACGCCTGAACGCCGGACCAGTCGTCGCAGCGGGTGGCGCACTGCTCGTCAACGACGCCGACCTCACCCCTGCTTGGATCGAAGCCACGCTCATCCCGATCCTCTCCGACCCGGCCCGTATCGCGGCGATGTCCGCCCGCGCCTCCGCGACCGGAGCGCCCAACGCCGACACCGTCCTAGCCCGGCACGTCCTGACGATCGCCGAACGACATCGCCCCGCCAGGTAGCCGCACCGTCACGCGAAGCCCGCCAGCAACACCCGGCGCGAGAGAAAGAGTCCCGTCATGCGCCTGCGCGATGCTCTTCACGATCGCCAGCCCAAGACCGACCCCGGCGTGGTCACGACGGATCCGCTCGGTACCGCGCTGGAACGGCTCGGTGAACGTCCAGATCTTCTCCGGGCTGACCTCCTCCCCGGTGTTTTCCACGGTGAGCGTGCTCGCCGTCGCGGAGGCAGTGGCGCGAAGCTGCACCGTCCCGCCTTCCGGCAGATTGTGGACGACGGCGTTGTGCAGCAGATTCGTCGTCAACTGCAGCAGCAGCGCACGCGACCCGCGAACGGCAGTGATGTCTCCCGAAGTCTCGATCACGACCCCGTGCTTCTCGGCCAGCGGGAGAAGCGTCTCGGCGGCTTCCTCGGCCAGAAGCGACAGATCGACCGGTTCCCGGGTGAAGGACCGCTGATCCGCGCGGCTGAGCAGCAGCAAGGCTTCGGTGAGCTCGATCGCCCGGGCGTTCACGACGCGGAGACGTTCGTGGAGTTCGCCGACGTCGCGATCCGGGTCGTTGCGGGCGACTTCGAGGAGGCTCTGCGTGATCGCCAGCGGGGTGCGCAGCTCGTGGGAGGCGTTGGCGGCGAATCTGCGCTGTTCGGCGACGTGCGCGTCGAGGCGGGCGAGCATGGCGTCGAAGCTGTCGGCGAGCTCGCGGAACTCGTCGTCGCGGCCTTCCAGTTCGATCCGGTGGGCGAGCGACCCGGTCGAGGCGTGCCGGGTCGCGGCGGTGATCCGGGTCAGCGGGGCGAGCATGCGCCCGGCCAGGACCCAGCCGCCCAGCAGGCCGAACACCAGCAGGAGCAGCATCACGACGGCCGCGTCGGGCGCGAAGTCCTTGATCAGGTCGCGGCCGGACGGAGCCATCACCACCGGCATCACTTCCAGCGCCCGTTCCTGGTAGTTCAGCAGGAACAGGCCCACCGCGCCGAGCAGCAGCGTGCCGGCCAGCATGAGGAACCCGGCGTAGCTGAGGGTCAGTTTGAGCCGGACGCTCATCCCCGGCTCGCGGATCATCCGCGAGCCGATCCGTCGTCGATCCGGTAGCCGACCCCGGGGACGGTCGCGACCAGCCACGGTTCGCCGAGCCGTTTGCGCAGCGCCGAGACCGTGATGCGGACCGCGTTGGTGAACGGGTCCGCGTTCTCGTCCCAGGCCCGCTCGAGGAGCTCTTCGGCGCTGACCACGCCGCCCTCGGCCGCGACCAAGACCTCGAGGACGGCGAATTGTTTCCGGGTCAGCGCGACGTACCGGCCGTCCCGGTAGACCTCGCGGCGGAACGGGTCCAGCTTCAGTCCGGCGATTTCCCGGACCGGCGGCCGGTTGTGCGCGCGCCTGCGGTCGAGCGCGCGCAGCCGGAGCACGAGTTCCCGCAGCTCGAACGGTTTGGTGAGGTAGTCGTCGGCGCCGAGTTCGAAGCCGGAGACCTTGTCGTCGAGCCGGTCGGCGGCGGTGAGCATCAGGATCGGCATGCCGCTGCCGGACGCGACGACGCGTTTCGCGATCTCGTCGCCGGACGGGCCGGGGATGTCCCGGTCGAGCACCGCCATGTCGTAAGCGTTGACGCTGAGCATTTCCAACGCGGTGTCCCCGTCCCCGGCGAGGTCGGCCGCGATCGCTTCCAGGCGCAGTCCGTCCCGAATGGCCTCGGCCAGGTACGGCTCGTCCTCGACGATCAGCACACGCATGCCGTCGATGCTACGAGCAGACGCGTATCGCTGGCATATCCGAAACCGCGTACACGCCGGCAACACCGTTTCGACTTGGCTGAACGCCATGACCCGCAGCGAATCAGCACGACGCCCGGCTCTCGCCGTCTTCCGGCGAACCGTCGGCCGGGTGCTTCGCCGTCGTGACGCACTGAGCGAGGCCGACGGAGCCGTCCCGTCCGGCACGACGGTGTTCGCCGAGATTCCCGCCGTGGCCAATCTCGACCCGGTGTTCCTGGACGCGCTGCGCCGCGCGGCGAAGGACGCCGCGAACGACGGCGTCGAGTTCCGCGTCAACAGCGGCTGGCGGTCCCCGGCGTATCAGAATCAGCTTCGGCACAAGGCAATCGCCAAGTACGGCTCGGAACAGGAAGCCGCGCGTTGGGTAGCCACCGCGGACCGGTCCGCGCACGTTTTGGGGAATGCGATCGACCTCGGGCCGTTCGAGGCCACGGCCTGGCTGTCGAAACACGGTGCCGCGTATGGACTGTGCCAGATCTACCGCAACGAACCGTGGCACTACGAACTGCGCCCCGAAGCCATCGACCAGGGCTGCCCGCCGATGTACGCCGACCCTTCGCAGGACCCGAGATTGCGGGCCTAGGACGGATCCGCCAGCCGTTCCTGCAATCGAGCGTGCCGGAACTGGTACACCTCACCCACCTGCCGAAGGACGCCGCGGCGATGCGCGTCGTCGAGGAAACCCATCAGGTCCAACGGGATCCGCTTCCGCGAGGCCAGCCACAACCGGCTGAACGTGTACGCACCCCAAGCCCGGGCGATCCACACGCTCAGCCCCACCGCCAGCCCGAACCCGACCCCCGCCGCGATCGCCTGCGCCGTGCTCGACGCCCGCGAAAAGACCTGGCCGCCGATGAGCACGCCAGCGAGGCCGTAGGCGAGACTTCCCGGGCTCCGCACCAAAAACCGGCCGAGCAACGCCGACGCCAGCCCGCCGGCGAAGGCCAGCGCCAGGTCGTAATGGTCGTGGAAAACGCCGAGGAATCGCGTTTCCTTCGTGAAGGCGAACGCCATCCCGTAGAACAAGCCCAGCGAAACGATGAAGGACAAGGTGAACGACAGCGTCGCGGCGCGGTCGTTGCGCAGGACGCTCGCCGGACTCGACACCCGGCTCGCCTCCAGCGGCGTGTCCAGCCAGACGTGCACCCCGATCGCCAGCCCGAACACCACCGCGAGCAGCGCGATCACCCCGGCCGACAGCGACCAGGCCAGCCCGAGGCAGACCCCGATCAGCACCCCGACCGCGAACCGCCGCAGGAAACGGCCCGCAGTGCCGCGGAACCGCGCCTCCACGCGCAACGGACCCGGTCGGCTGCCGACTGTATGCGTTACACAACCTGCAACCGCGAACGACAGCCCGTAAATCGCGCCGATCACCGGCCCTGCCGCGATCCAGCCGGTCAGCGCGAACAGCAACGCGGGCGGCAGCCCGAGACAGAGCCCGAGGACCAGCCTCGGCACCGCGCGATCCAGCTGCCACCACGCGAGATCGCGGCTCTGGTCGCGTTCCAGCTGCCGGGCGAAGAAACTCAGCCAGCGCTGCGCCTGGTCCGCCGGGTAATCGCGGGGCCGGGTCGGCCGGTCGAGCCGCGCGGGCGGTGCCGGACGGGAGGTGTAGACCACCGGCAGGTACTCGTCCAGCAGATGTCCCTCGATCGCCGCGCGGTCGGGAAACCGGTTCGTGTCGCAGAGTTCGCCGGGATCGGTCGACGGGTGCGCGTACGCCGTCCTGGCCAGGTCGACCATCAGCGGCGTGCGGAGTGCCTGCGCCAGCGGGCTTTCCGGGCTCTTCCGCAGCTGCCGGACCACCGGTTCCCAGCGGGTTTCGCCGAACCTCTGCCGCGCGGTGAGGAAGTCGATCGCGTCCTCGGTCTCGACCGGTTCGATCTCCACCACCGCCGCCCGCGACAGGAAGGTCCCGGACTGCCGCACCGCGAACTCGTACTCGGTGCTGCGGCAGGTCACCACGAGCGGCCGGCCCCCGGACACGGCCTGGTCCAGCGCGTCGATCGCGGCGGTGTGCAGCCCGGGCGCCAGCTCGTCGAGCCCGTCGAGCACCGGGATGATCCGGCCTTCGAGCACCAGCCGAAGCGCCGCGCCCTTGCCGTACGCGCCGGTGTTGGCCAGGCCCGGATACTCCTCGACCAGCCGTCGGGCCAGCCAGCCGTGCAGGTGCTCCTCGCGGGGATTCCACGACGACAGCGGCAGCAGCACCGGCACCGGTTCGCCCGGCGGCGGGTCGGCCAGCAGCCCGAGCGTGAGCAGGATGGCCAGCACCGATTTCCCCGCGCCCGGTTCGCCGAGCACGACCAGCTGCCGCGCCGGGACCTGCCGGAACTTCGCGACGACGTCGGTGAGATCGCCGCTGAACGTCAGCCTGCTCTGGTCGCCGGGCAGGCCGAGCACCGCCGGCGCCGCCGCGGCGACCGGACGCTCGGTGCTCGTCCAGGTCAACGGCACCGGTTCCGGACGGTGCAGCGAGCGGATCTCGGCCTCCGCGGTCCACTGCCGGACGATCGCCGCCGCGAGTTCGTCGGCCGCCCGGTCAAGCTGACTCGACGGTTGCTCCGGCGGGCTCGGCGGTACCTCCGGCTGGCTCGGTTCTTCCGTCTCCCCGCGCAGAATCCGCTCGTGCAACCGGCGCACCTCGGCACCGGGATCGACCCCGAGCTCCTCGGCGAGCTGCCTCCGCAACTGCTGGAACACCGTCAGCGCGTCCGCCTGCCGCCCGCTGCGATCCAACGCGAGCATCAGCTGTGCGTACGGCCGTTCCCGCAGCGGATGCTCCTCGACGATCTCCGCCAGCTCGTCCACGACCTCGCGGTACTGGCCCAGCTTCAGCTGCCAGTCAATGCACAGCTCCAGCGCGTTCAGCCGCTGCTCCTCCAGCCGCGCCGCGCGCCCGGCTAGCGCCGCGGAGTCCAGACCGTCCAGCACCGGACCGCGCCACAGCTTCAACGCCGAGCGGATCTCCTCGACACCCTCGGCCAGCGCACCGCCCTCCGCCGACTGGCGGGCAGCAGCAACAGCGTCGGTAAATCGAAGCCAGTCGACTTGCTGATTGTCGACCGTGATCCGGTAGCCGGAACCGTCGGTCACAATGAGCTGTTGTCCGGGATCGGCCAGCCGTTCGCGCAGCACCGAAACACAGTTCTGGATCTGCTTGGTGGCCGTCGCGGGCGGCTCGCCATCCCACGTCGCCTCGATCAGCTTCGGCAGCGGAACGACGGAGTTCGGAGAGAGCAGCAAACAGGCCAGCACGCGGCGATGGCGCGCGCCGGGCAACGTCAGCCGGTCGGATCCAGTCTGGATTTCCAGCGCCCCGAGCACGCGAAAATCCATTCCGCGGTTCCCCCCTCGGCTCCGGCACCGCTGCGGGCCTGAGCATACCCGCGCAGGTCAACGGCCTCCGCGAGGACGAAGGGACAGACCGGGGACAGGTTGGGGACGGCTCCGGGCACGGTGGAACCACGTCCGGCCCCCGAGGTGGGGACCTGGTCGCCGGCTCGGGGGCCGGCGGCGGTGGGGCCGGGCGGACATCCTCCGGCCAGCGGCGCGATGCCAGGCCCGCGTGCGCGGCTCGGCAGGTCCGTGAGGGGAACCCTGAGGGACTCAGAGTCCGTGAAGGTTCCCCTCACGGACCGCGCACCGCCCCCGCCTACCTGGCGTCGGAGGGAGGGGCGAGTGCTGGGGGTACTCGCCGCCGCCGGCGCGAAAATCCGGTGCCGTCCGTGCTCGTCTTCGTGACAATCGCGGGCATGGAGGAAGTCGAAATCGTCGTCGCCCACCACGAACGCGCGACCCTGCGCGTCGGCGACGTGTTCCTGAAGGTCGACACCGACCGGGCACGCGCCGACGCCGAGGTCGCCGCGATGGCGCTGGCACCGCTCCCGACTCCGGAGATCCTCTGGCGGAAACCGCCCGTGCTCGCCCTCGCCGCGCTGCCCGGACGGGAACTCGGCCGCCCGGGGAAACCGTCGACCGCGTCGCCGGAAGCCTGGGTCGCCGCCGGAGCCGCCGCCCGGAAGCTGCACGAGGCGCCGCTGCCGCCGTCGCCCGGCCTCGACCCCGGCCAGCTCGCCGCGGACCTCGACCGCGAATGCGCGTGGCTGATCGCGAACGACGTCCTGCCCGCCAGCCTGGTCACCGGCAACCGCCGCCTCGCCGAGGCCGCGCTCCGGCCGTGGACCCCGGTGTTCACGCACGGAGACCTGCAGGTCGCGCACATCTTCGTCGAGGGCGACGAGGTGACCGGCGTCCTCGACTGGTCCGAAGCCGCCCAGGGCGACGCCCACTTCGACCTCGCCGCCTTGACGCTCGCCCACCAGGAACACCTCGACGACGTCCTGGCCGGCTACGGCGACGGCGTCGACCTCGACGTGCTCCGCGCGTGGTGGTCGCTGCGCAGCCTGCGGGTCGTCCACTTCCTGGTCGGGCACGGCTTCGACCCCGCACCGGAGGTCGCGGTACTGGAGGCTCAGCTATTCTAGTACTAGAATAGCGGGCATGGCCGCCCTCACCGACGCCGAACTGACCATCCTCGGTTTGCTTGTCGAGCAACCGCGGCACGGCTACGCGCTGGAGCGGGTGGTCGAGGAACGCGGCATCCGCACGTGGACCGCGCTCGGTTTCTCCTCGATCTATTACGTCCTCGACAAACTGGCCAAGCGCGGCCTGATCGAAGCCACCGGCGCTCCCCGCTCCGGCAAATCGCGCGCGACCATCCAAGCCACGCAGGCCGGCGTCGAACTGTGCGCGGAGGCCACCCGCGAAGCGCTCACCGCGCTGACCCCGATCCACGCGCGGGTCCTCGTCGCGATGGCCAACAGCCCCGGCCTGCCGGACGCGGAAGTGCACGCCGGGCTGACCGCGCGACTCGCCGCGTTGCGCGAACAACTCGCCGAAGTCCGGGCGACGCGCGCCAGCCAAGAACCGTTGCCGGACGCCGCGGCGGCGATCTTCGACTACAGCGAAGCGATGCTCACGGCCGACCTCACCTGGACCGAAAACGTCCTCAGCAAGGAGACCACGGTGGACAAGTACGACGTCAAGAAAGCCCACCGCGCGCTGTATTCGCCGCCGTCGAAGGACTTCACCGTCGTGGACGTACCCGCGCTCCAGTACCTCGCCGCCGACGGCCACGGCGATCCGAACACTGCTCAGGAGTACACGAACGCCGTCGAAGCACTGCACGGAATCGCTTATTCGGTGAAGTTCGCCAGCAAGAAAACCCTTGGCCGGGACTTCGTCGTCGGACCGCTCGAGGGCCTGTGGCGCGCGGACGACCCCAGCGTTTTTCTCGCGCGCGACAAAGAGAAATGGGACTGGACGATGCTGATCAGCCAACCGGACTGGGTCACCGGGGAGATGGTCCAGGAGGCCGCCGAAAGCGTCGCGAAAAAGAAGGACAACCCCGCGCTCGCCGGGGTTCAGCTACGCACGCTGACGGAGGGCACGAGCGTCCAGATCCTGCACCTCGGCTCGTACGACGACGAAACGCCCACGCTGAACCGGCTCCACCACGAATACCTGCCCGAGCACGGCCTGACGTTCAACGGCGACCACCACGAGATCTACCTGAGCGACCCGCGCCGCACCGCGCCCGACAAGCTGAAGACGGTTCTGCGGCAGCCGGTCAAGCCTCTCGGAACACGATCCGCAGCGGCGGAGTCGGCCCATTCTTTCGGCTGACGCACCTGGAGGTTCGCGGCGGAGACGAGCGGTCACTCATGCGGTGACCGCTCGTCACGCCCCGTGCGTTATTACTGGCAGGCTTCGCAATCCGGGTCGTCGATGCGGCAAGCGGCGCCGTCGACGAGCGGAAAGTCGAAGTCGTCCAGAACGGGAACGACCGAGGCGGTTTCTTCAGCGGCAGGCGGCGTGGTGGGAGCAGACATATCCGTTGTAGCGCTGAAGATCGCCGAACATTCCGTGACGCCCGCCACAGGTCAGGCCACCCAGTCCGGAAGAATCTTGTCCCCGTCGGCCGTCGCACACGCTGGCACCACGCCAGTCCGATACACCCGCGTACTCCCCGGCGCACACACGATCGCCACCATGCCGTTGCGCGCATCGGCCCGCACCTGCCGCTCGGCGTCAGCAGGCAGCACCACCGTCTCCCCTTCCTTCACGACCTCGACGACGCCGCCCAGCTCAATCTCCGCCCCGCCGCCGAGAACCGTCCACACCTGCTCGGTATCGAACGCATGCACCGGCCCGACCGCACCCGGCACCATCTCCACTTTCCAGACCGCCTGCTGACTGCCGCCCTGCGTCGGCGACGCCAGCGTCGTCATGACCGCGTTCGGCGTCTCCGTCCGACGACTGTCCCTGATGACCGTCACTGGCCACTCCCCTTACAATAGACAACGAGGTTGTCAATATAGTCAACGAGGTTGTCTACCTATGTCAAGCGATCCGCCCGGATACGAGCTGCCGCTGCGCCTGTTGTTCGGCTTCCGCAGCCTGATCGACGACCTGCACGCCGAACTCGCGAAGCAAGGCCACCCCGACGTCCGCCCGATGCACGGCTTCGTCTTCCAGGCGATCGGCCCGTCGGGCACGACCGCCGTCGACCTGGGCCGCACTCTCGGCGTGACCAAGCAGGCCGCGGGCAAGACGATCGACACCCTTGAGCGGCTGGGCTACGTCCACCGGGAACGCGACCCCGACGACGGCCGCCGCGTGCTGGTGCGCCTGACCGACCGAGGCCTCGACTGCCTGGCCAAGTCCGCGCAGATCTTCGACCGACTACGCGCGGAGTGGTCTGAAACCCTCGGCGCCGGACGGCTTCGCGCCTTGGAGGAGGACCTGCGGAAGGTCGCGTCGCCAGACTCCGCGCGACTGGATCTGCCGGGCTGGTTCTCCGGCGCTTGACACCGATCGGGAGCGGCAGTTGGATCCGCTCATGCATCGAAGACGGGGAATCCTGCTGGCCGCCGCAGCGGTGGCTGGTACGGCGATCGCGGTGACCATGGGGCTGACTTCCAGCAGCGAACAGCCCACTCCGGTGGCCGCTTCCGCGCCTTCCTCGGCTTCGCCTTCACCGGTTGCTGCTTCACCCGCCCCGGCTGCCGCTTCGCCGACCCCAGCCGCCGTATCGCCGACTCCGGCGCCACCCGCCGTCAAGCCCGCCAGCGCGCATCCCACGCGCCACAGCAACCCAGCGCCGAAGCCCACGCATTCAGCATCGACCGGCCGCGCCCCCAGCGACGCAATCCGAGACCGCGTCTACGAACCGCCGCTCAACCCGCGCCCCCAGGGCCAGGTCCCCGGAGCCGGCTGGGAACCCGGAACGAAATCCGGCAACACCGGCCCGTCCGACGAGCCCGTCACGACCCCGACTCCCCTGCCGAATCCGGGAACCCACTAGTCCGGTTAATCGAACGTTTTCACCGGCGAAGGCTGATCGGCGGCACCGTAGCGCCCCGCAACGTCAGGGCATCAATCGTCACCGGCCGATACGACAGCGTCGGCAACCGCTCCACCATCGTCTCCACCGACGCTTCCACTTCCGCCCCAAAGAAAAACGCCCACTCATGCTCCGGCGAGCCAAAGTAGACCGGCGTCGGGAAGACGTCCTCGAACCGTCGCCAGCACTTCACCAACGTCGAGTTCCGCCACAACGTCGGGCACCCGCCCTGATACGCCACTACCCCACCAGGCGTCAGCAACGACCGGCACTGAGCCAGGAATTCCGCGCTGTACAACCGATTGTGCTGAGCCTCAGTGGAATCCTGCTCGTCTGGCAGATCCACCAACACGACGTCGTACTTCTCGCCGCAAGTATGGACGTACTCCCACCCGTCGGCGTAATGCACCCGAACCGGCCCCTCGCCACGCTCCGCCCGGGCCAGCTCAGCCGACGAGTACCCATACGGAAGATGCTCCGCACAAAGCCGAACCGCCTCGGCATCGATGTCCACGTGATCGACCGAAGCCCCCGCCTCGGCCGCGATCTGGCACACCACGCCTTCGCTGGACCCGACCACCAGCACCCGGTCCACAGTGGACGCCAGCAGCAACGCGGGCACCAGCAACGCCTCGTGATACACGAGCTGGCTGAACTCGGTACTCTGCCGCTCGTCATCGCAGAACAGCGAAATCCCCTGCGCCGTCTCGCCGATCACCACATGCTGATAAGCAGTCCGTGTGTCGACCACAACGTCCGAAACCTGCCACAGCCGCGTCAGCCCAGCGCCGACCGGTTCCTCGATGTTCAACTGTCTTCCTGTCCTCTGTGGATAGTGGTGACCCGCGAAACGCTCGCGCCGAGCAAGTCCCGCAGCAACTGAACCGCCAGCTCCGGATCCGCCTTGCGCCCGCACGTGAACACATCCACGAACGCCGACCCGCGCTCCGGATACGTGTGAATCGAAGCGTGCGACTCCGAAAGCAAAGCCATCGCCGTCACCCCGTGCGGCTCGAACTGCTTGTACGTCAATTCGCACACCGTCGCGCCAGCCTTGTCCAGCGCACGTTCCAAGCTGTCGCACAGAAACGCCGGATCGTCGAGCACCTCCGCGGCCACCCCGGAAAACTCAGCCAGCACATGCCGTCCGGCGAACTCCCCGACCCCGCCGGCCTCCCCGCCGACGAAGTACGACCGCAACGGCGGAAACCCGTTGAACGACACCGAAGAGTAACTTTGCGTGTACGCTCCGGTGTCCGGAATGTCGACGTAATCCCCCGCCCGCAACGCCAACGGCAGCCGATACGGCGTGCGCTGATAAAGCACGTCGTCCCCGTCGCAAGTCGGCCCCGCGATCACCACAGGCCCGTCCGGACCGCCGTCGTGCGCGGTAACCAGCCGATACGCGATGGCCTCGTTCTCTGTCTCAGCAAGCCCGCCATAACGGCCGATGTCCAGGTACACCCAACGCCGCTCGTCCGTCGAAGACTTGCGCGACACCAGCACCACCTCGCTGAGAATCACCCCAGCCGACGCCACCACCGCCCGCCCCGGCTCGAACGACAACGCGGGCGCGACCGTGAAATGCCGCCCCACTGCTTCGCGAATAACCGCCGCGTAGTCCCCCAACGGCGGCGGCTCAGTCAGATACCTCACCGGAAATCCGCCGCCGATATTCAACCCCCGCAACGAAACCCCGCGCTCGGCTACCGCACGGGTCACCTCAGCCGCAGCAGCGATCCCGACTTCCCAAGCCCGCGGATCGACATGCTGAGACCCCACGTGAAACGCGACGCCCTCCGGATCGAGGCCCCACTCAGCCGCCCGCACCAGCAGATCGACCGCCATCTCGGTGCTGCAGCCGAACTTCCGCCCGAACGGCGTCAGCGCCCCAGGACTGTCCACCAGAATCCGGCAAGAAACAGCGGCCCCCGGCGCGAACTCCGCGAGATTCTCCAGATCCTCAAGGCTGTCAAAGGTAAACCGCCGCACCCCGACCCGATTCGCGAACTCGATGTCCCGCGCCTTCTTCACCGTGTTGCCATAAGACAGCGACTCCGGCCGCACCCCCTGCGCGAGACACAACTCGATCTCCTCGCGCCCGGCAACGTCAAACCCGGCCCCCGCTTGCCGAAGCACCCGCACGACCTCCGGCGCCGGATTAGCCTTGACCGCGTAGTACATCCGAGCTTCCGGCAACGCTTTGTGGAGCCGCTCGCAGTTCCCCCGAACCACGTCAAGGTCCATCACGAGACACGGCGTGGGCGGCCGTCGTTCCTCCAGGAACGCCCGGCACCGCTCCACCACCTGCGAGAACCCTTCAGTCACAACGCCCGAGTATAGGTGCCGGCTTCACCGCAGCAGCTCTCCCAGTCTGCGCTGGGCGAACGCTACGAGCGGTACACAGTCCATCACTTGGCAATCGGCGGCACCGATCTTCCCCCGCCGCACGCCGCCCGTCTCCACGAATTCGGTCCCGACCTGAGGGAAGAAGCGTCCGTTGTCGTCCCCGACGTCGTCGGTCCGCACCCACACCCGCTCCCCGTCCACAAGGTACGGAAACCGCCGCACCTTCCGCCGATGATGCGGCACCGAAGATTCCGCGTAGTGCAGGAACGAGTTCCGGCCATGCCCGACCCCCAGCAACACAATCCGCGCCCGCTCCCGATACAGCCAGTCAAACGGCGACCCCAGCCCCACCGCATACCCCAGCGGCTGCCGCCGGGTCACCTCCGCCGCCCGAGCCCCCACCGCCGCCACCGACACCTGCGGATGCCGACTACGCGACCGTCCCTCCCACCTCAGCACCGCGTTGGACACCGCCCCCATCGGCGTCACCAGCCCCTCATGAAACAACGGCACCCTCCCCCGCGCCTCCTCAACCTCAGCGTCCCCCGGCACCACGACGTCCGGAAACGGATCCGTCACCTGCGGCGTAAACGCGGGCACCACCACCGTCCCCGCAGATCCCACCGCCCGCAGCAGCCCACGCACCACCGCATCCGCGCCACCGTCCACGTCCCCGAACGCGGACAACGACGAATGCACAATCACCACCCCGCCGTCAGAAACCCCCAGCTCCCGAACCCCCGCGCACACCGCATCCGCGTCAACCACGACCGCCAGCCCCTCTCGCAACTCACCAGGACGACCGCTCCGCCCCGCCACAGTCAGCACTGGCTCGGCGCTGTCGAGGGCGCCGAGCCAGTGTCAGCCAATCACAAACGGGGGAGTCCGTCCCACCCGAAACTCACCACGCGACAGGCAGCTTCACGACCCCGTAAATATTCTGCACCTCAGGCCGCAACGGCACCTCCCCCGCCACCCGCAGTGTCGGAAACCGCCGAACCAACGCAGGCAACGCCACCGTCATCTCCACCCGAGCCAACTGCTGCCCCAAACACTGATGAATCCCATGCCCGAACCCCACATGCCCGGTCGCGACCCGCCGCACATCCAACTCGTCCGGCCGCTCAAACTTCAGCGGATCCCGATTCGCGGCCTGCACGGACACCACCACGGACTCCCCGGCCCGGATCACCGACCCCCCGACCTCAACGTCGGTCAACGCGGCCCGAACCCCCGTGTGCGCAATGGACAGATACCGCATCAACTCCTCGACAGCCCCGCCAGCAGCCTCGGGCTCATCCCGGACCACAGCCCACTGCTCAGGGTTGTTCAACAGCGCATAAGTCCCCAACGCCACCATATTCGCCGTCGTGTCCAACCCGGCGGCGAGCAGGAACGTCCCCAGCCCAGCCAGCTCCTCGTCAGTCAAATCACTGCCGGTCAGATCACTGAACAGATCGTCCGTAGGCGAGGACCGCTTAGCCGGTACCAACGAAGCCACATAATCCTGCAACTGGCCATAAGCAGTCATCCTCTCCTCATCGGAAAGACCGACATCGCTGATCGCCGCCGCGTACCCCAAGAACGACGCCCGATCCGAATAAGGAACCCCGAGCAGCTCGCAAATCATCACCGCGGGCACCGGATGCGCATAAGCCGAAACCAGATCGACCCCAGGCCCGGCCTTCTCCATCAAATCCAAATACTCGTCCGCGACCTCAGCGACCCGATCACCGAGCAACCGCATCCGCCGAACCGTGAACTTCCCCGTCAGCAGCTTCCGGAACCGCGTGTGCTCCGGCGCGTCAATCCCCGTCATGTCCCCGACCGGAGCCGGCGGCAGTTCCGAAAACTGCTCCATCCCCGGAAACGGGTAGTGCCACAATTCGTACCGGTTGCTGAACCGCTGATCCCCCAGAATCGCCCGGACCTCCGCGTGCCCGGTGGCCAGCCACCCGACGTGCCCGTCCGGAAACACCATCCGCGTCAGCGGAGCCCGGTCCCGCACCTCGCTCAGCGACTGCGGCGGGTCGAACGGACACCCCTGCGCCCGCCCCATCGGCACCCCTTGCACAGCCTCTTCCCCAGTCATCCCCGTGCCCCTTTCAGTGTGCGTATTCGCGATTGAAAAGCTTCTTGGACCAGAGGTAACCGCCGACGCCCAGCACGGCGCACCAGCCGAGCGCGAACCACAGGTGGTTGCCGAGCGGCTTGTCGAGCAGCAGCGCGCGCAGGGTTTCGATGATCGGCGTGAACGGCTGGTACTCGGCGAACCACCGCAGCGCGCCCGGCATCGAATCGGCGGGCACGAACCCGCTGCCGAGGAAAGGCAGGAGCAGCAACGGCATCGGCGTGTTGCTGGCCGATTCGACGCTCTTGCTCACCTGGCCGAGCGCGACGCACAGCCACACCAGCGCGAGCGCCACCACCACGAGGAACCCGACCGCGGCGAACCACGAGCCGACCCCGGCGGCGGGCCGGAAGCCGACCAGCAACGCGGCCCCGGTGACCACCACGAGCCCGAACAACGCTTGCAGCACACTGCCGAGCACGTGCCCGGTCAGCACCGAAACCCGGGCGATATGCATGGTCCGGAACCGGGCGATGACGCCTTCGGTCAGGTCCATCGCCACCGAAATCGCCGTTCCCTGCACCGTGGCGGTAATGGTCATCAGCAGAATCGTCGGCGCGACGAAGTTGGCGTATTCGGCTCTGCCGCCGCCGGCCCCGCCTAATCCGGCGCCGAGCGTGCCGCCGAAAACGTAGACGAACAGCAGCAGGAACACCACCGGCATGCCGACCAGCATGATCGTCAGCGACGGATACCGGAGCATGTGCTTGAGATTCCGGCGCAGCATGGTCATCGAATCGCGGACCGGGTGGAAACGCAGGTCGGGTCCGGCGAGAGCGGGCGCGGTCATCGGGAAGTCACCTTTTCGTCAGTGGGGTTTCCGGTGAGGGCAAGGAATACGTCGTCGAGATCAGGCGTGTGCACGGAAAGTTCGTCGACCTTCACCGAAAGCGAGTCGAGCCGGTCGATCAGCGATTTGAGCGACTGCAGGCTGCCGTCGCTGGGCACGCGCAGCACGAGCGCGTCGTTCTGCCGAGACGCCTCGCTCAGTGCACGCTGTGCGTGGAGGAGGTCGGCCTCTTCTTCGAAGCGCAACTGGACGTGCCCGCCGGGGATCTGGCGCTTGAGCTCCTCCGCGGTGCCCTCGGCGACAATCCGCCCGCGGTCGAGCACCGCGATCCGGTCGGCCAGTTCGTCGGCCTCTTCGAGGTATTGCGTGGTAAGGAAAATCGTGACCCCGCCGGCCACCAGCTTGCGCACGATCTCCCACATCGCCCGGCGGCTGCGCGGGTCCAGGCCGGTCGTCGGCTCGTCGAGGAAGATCACCCGCGGGCTGCCGACGAGCGTCATCGCCAGGTCGAGCCGGCGCCGCATGCCACCGGAAAACGTCGAGACCGGCTTCTTCGCCGCTTCGACGAGATCGAACTGTTCGAGCAGCTCCGCCGCACGCCGCTGCCGCGCGGGGCGGTCGAGGTGGTGCAGATCCGCCATCAGCAGGAGGTTTTCCTCGGCGGTCAGCAGATTGTCGACCGCGGAGAACTGGCCGGTGACGCCGATCGAGGCGCGCACCCCGTCGGCTTCCGAGGCGACGTCGTACCCGGCGACCTGCGCCGCGCCGCCGTCGGCATTGATCAAAGTGGACAGAATCTTGACCGTGGTGGTCTTGCCCGCGCCGTTCGCGCCGAGCAGCGAGAAGACCGTGCCGCGGGCGACGGAAAGGTCGATGCCGTCGAGCACGACGTGGTCGCCGAAGGATTTGCGCAGTCCGGTGGCGGCGATCGCCGGCCGGAAATGGTTGCTGGACATAGGTTTCTCCAAGACTGTGATCAGGAGCGGTGGATGACGATTTCGCCGAACGCGGTGTGCCCGCGGACCTCGACGGTCTCCTTGGACTCGCCCGGGCTGGCCGAGGTCTCCAGCTGGTTGCGCACGTGGCCGAAGTTGGTCTTCACGTCGAGCCAGGCCGCGGTGCCCTTCGCGATGCCGATCCGCAGGTCGCCGATCGCGCTCTCGAGCAGGACCGAACCGCGGACGACCTCGCCGAGCGAGATGGCGCCGTTGGACGTCTTCGCGTCGACCCCCGCGCCGGCGTGCTCGACCGTGATGTCGCCGTTGGCCGCGCGCACCCGGACGTCGCCGCCGGCCGAGTCGATCGTGGTGTCGCCGTTGGAGTTCTTGACCACCGCGGTCCCGTCGACCGGGCCGAGCCGGATCCGGCCGGACGCGCTGGTGACCTCGGCGTCGCCCGCGACCCCGTCGACCGTGACGTGGCCGACCGAGGTGTCGACGCGCAGCGGGCCGGTGCGGTCGAGGCTGACGTTCCCGGCCGCGGTCTTGAGCCGCGTCTGCCCGAGTTCGCCGGAGCCCTGGAAGGCGCCCGCCTGCACCTCGGCGGAAACCCGGGAGCCGGTGGGAAGTTCGACCGTCACGTCGACCGAGCGGGTCTTGCGGGAGAAGTCGAACGCCCGCATCTTCGGGCCGGTGATGTGCAGCGTGCCGTTGCCGTACTCGACGCGGATCTGCTTGGCGGTCTTGACGTCGGAGTCGTCCGACTCGTCGGTCGGGCGGACGTCGACAACCGTGTCGACGCGGTCGCTCGCGGCGAACCGGACCTGGCCGACGCCGAGGTCGACGGTGACGGAAATCGGTTCGGGAGTATCGAATTTAGGCATGGTTGTCCCCACATTTCGGTTAGGTGTGCCGTCTCCGCAGGTCAGAGACGGGTGAAGGAGTTGGTGAAGAAGGGAGCTACCGGACCCAGCCGGTGAAGCTCTGCTTGGAGAAACTGCCGCCGGGCGACTCGAAACGCTGTTCGCGTTCGGGCCGCTGCTGCAATGCCGCGGTGGCCGCCCGGACGAGCCACGCGTTGACCGAACGACCCTCCTTGGCGGCGGCCTCCTCGACCGCGGCTTTGAGCTGTTCGGGCAGCCGCACGTTGATCCGCGCCGACGGCCCGTCCTCGGAGAACAGCGGCTCGCTGCTCTCCGGCACCGGTTCCGCCGCGGGCGCGGCGGCCGGAACGGGCTCGGCGGGCGGCGAGGTCACGACGAAGTTCGGATCGCGGCCGCGCAGGCGCAATTCGACCGAGCCGGGCGCGAGGTCCCGGGTGATCTCGTCGACGGCGCCGGACAGCGTGTCCAGGAGGGTCATCCGGATCGCCGATTCGAGCGATCCGGTCAGCCGCTCGACCAGCGCGCGTCCCTCTTCGCCACTGGCCTCGGCCAGCGTCGCGAATTCCCACCCGAGGTTGCTTACGTACGTGGTCAAGTCCATGGCACCACTATGGCACACGCTTGGCACCACCACAAGCCACCTTGGCTCAGTTTGGCACCACTACGGCTCATTCAAGAGCAAATCCCCAGTTCAGAGCGTGGTGCCACCCGAAAAATCAGGTGCCGCGATGGCGTGCCACCCGATCCCGCAGCAGAGCAAGCCCCGCATCCGGACCACCGCCGCCACGATCCGCCACGCCCCCAATGTGGCATTGGGTGCGTCAGGCGCACCGAACGCCACATTGGGTGCGTCGCATGCACCCAATGCCACATTGGGGCGCTCCGCTGCGACTACTTGGCCGCCTTCGCGACCGGCAGATCGACCCCGGCACGGAAGCGGGGACACTCGTCCAGCGCGCCGTCGTGACTGCACGTCATGAGGTGCTGCAGATACGCCTGCGCGTCGAGCAGCCGACTCACCTCCGCCTGGATCGCCTCGATCCGAGCGGTGACCGTGCCCCGCCAATCGCCGGACTGGCCGCGGCTCCCGAGCAGCACGGCGATGTCGTCGAGGCTCAGGTGGCCGGTCTCCCGCCAGGTGCGGATCAGCGCGATCCGATACAGCTGGTCCCGGTCGTAAAACCGCCAGCCGGAGCGGCGGCGCGGCTCGATCAGGCCGCAGCTCTCCCAGTAGTGCAGCGTCGAAACCGGCACGGCGAAGCGCGCCGACACCTCGCCGATCGAGTACAGGTCCATACCTCATTGCACCGCACCACGACGACCAAAGCAAGGTTAGCCTAACCAAACAGTCCGCTCGCGTACCAGTCGTTCTGGTCGCGGACGCCCGGCAGCGTGAAGAAGTAGCCGCCGCCGAACGGCTGCACGTAGTCCACCAGCGGCTCGCCGGCCAGCCGCTGCTGCACGGTCTCGAACTGCCGCCGCACGTCCTGCTGGTAGCAGACGAACACGTGCCCGGCCTGGAGTTCGCCGTTCGCGTCCACGCCGAGGTCGTAGTTGTAGGAGCGGCGGACCAGGCGCTGGTTGTCGGTGGCGGGCGTGCGCGGGTTGGCCTTGCGGATGTGCGAGGTCAGCGGGATCACCGCACCCTGGGGGTCGGCGGGGTAGTTCGGGTTGTCGGTCTCGGTGTTGCCGTCCAGCGGGGCACCCGAATCGCGGCGGCGGCCGAACATCTTCTCCTGCTCGTTGATCGACACCCGGTCCCAGAACTCGACCAGCATCCGGATCAGCCGCACCACCTGATAGCTGCCGCCGCGCGCCCAGACCGGCTCGGCCGGATCGTCGACCCACACCAGCCCGTTCGCCTCGCCGCCGACCGGATTCGCCGTGCCGTCCTTGAACCCGAGCAGATTCCGGCCCGCGCCGGACGGCCGCGGCGGCGGGTTGTAGCCGTGCATCTTCCACCGCACCTGCATCGCGCCGCGGGTGTGCCGGGTGAGGTCGCGGAGCGCGTGGTGCACGGTGTCCGGGTTGTTGGCGCACAACTGGATCAGCAGATCCCCGTGCATCCAGGCGGCTTCCGGCGCGTCGTCGGGGAAGACCTTCATCGGCGTCAGCTTTTTCGGTTTGTGCGCGCCGAGGCCGACGCGGTCGAAAAGGCTGGCACCGAACGAAACCGTGACGGTGAGGCCGTCGGCGAGGACGGACGGGCCGAGCACCTCGCTGTCCGACGGCGGTCTTCCGACGCCCAGGTTCGGCGGCGTTCCGCCGGTGGCGAGGAACCGGGCCCGGTCGGTGAGCGTGTGCAGGAGCGCGATCAGGTCCGTCTTCGAGCCGCTGAGCAGGTCGAATGCCACGAAGGCCGCGGAAGCCTGCTTTTCCGCCGGAGCCGGGGTGAGCACGCCGGACTGGTTCGCGCCGTGGAACGGGTGCTCGGTCGCCGGGGCCGGTGCCGCGCCGGCGGAGCGTTCGTCGGCTTGGGCGCCGCCGATCAGCACGCCTCCGGTGAGCGCGGTGCCTGCCGCGCCGGCGGCCGCGCCTTTCAGGAAGTTGCGGCGATTGACGTTCGTCACTTCGGGATTCACCAGCCGATCAGTGGCTCGGAGGAACTTCGAGCAGAGTGGGCGCCGCGGACAGCGTCTCGACGACAGCCCCGGCCGCGCCGTTCACCGCCTGGCGTTGGGCGAGGGTGCTGGGCGCGTGGTTGGCCAGCGCTTCGTGCAGCGTGTCGAGCTGCCTTGCCGCCGTCTGGACCAGATTCGGAGCGCGCTCGTTGAGCAGCGGAGTCAGCTCGGCCAGGACAGTTCGGGTGACGTCGATGTCCGCATCCGTTGTGGCGTAAGCAGTTCCACTGCCTTGATCGTCCATTCCGGACAGATGATCGCGGATCGCGTCCTCGAGGATTTCGTGCGCGCGGATCGGCAGCTTCGTGGGATCGCCCGCGACGTCGTCGGTGGCGAGTTTTCCGCGCAGGGCCGCGATATCCTGGGTGAGCTGGTCGGCGACCGGGACCAGCGACGCCGGAGCCTGACCGTGCCACAGGCCGTACTCCAAGCGGTGCAACCCGGTGAAGCCAGGATCGGCCGCGCCCGCGGGCAGGCCGTTGGGCAGGCCGTCGACCGCAGTGCCCACGTCGCCGAAGCTGTTGTAGGACGCCCCCACGCGCTCCCACGCGAGCTGCGCGGCGAGCCAATCCTTCTTCGCCGCCTCAGTGTTATTTGCCGTCAAATCCGCGCGGACCGTACTCACCGCGGTCGACACCGCGGCGAGCTGCTGGGCGGCGTAACCGAGATATTTCTGATTCGGTCCGGCTAGGTCTTCTGTGGTGACCGGTTTGACCGGCGCTGGCCCGTCGTTGGCCGCACCACCGCTGACCTGCACCGGAGCCGACGCGGTGGTGGCCTGCCCGGACATCAGGCAGTGGAAGGTGTAGGACCCGTCGGCCAGCGTCGCGGACATCGTGGCACTCGTGGCCGGACCGATCGTCTCGATCTCCGCGACGATCCCGCCGCTGCTGTCGTCGAGCCGGATCTCGCCCGCCTTCGCGGTTTTGTTGGTGACGGTGATGCTTTGCGTCCCGGCCTGCGCGGACTTCCATTCGGGCGCGCAGTCGTGCTCGCCCACCGAAACCGTGGAACCCGTCGCGGCTTGGGGAAGCGCGGCGATCACCAAGGCCGCCACCGCGACCGGTACCAGCACCAGCGCGCCCGCGACGAGCACAGTGTGCTTACCCGCGAGCCGTTCCCACTTCCCGGCCGGCGCGGCTTCGCTTGCCGGCTTTCGCTCGACCGGCTGTCGCCCGGCCTTGACGAACAGCGGGATCACGACGGCGAGGTAGCCGAGCCAGGCCGTCACCTGCAGCACGGTCATCCTGGGCGTCAGTTCGGTGACGCCGCTGATCAGCGAAACCCACCAAGAGTTCGGGTCGAGCGTGCCGGTGAGGTCGAACGCGACCCAGCTCTGGCCGGGCAGCACTCCCCCGTCCTGCAGGTCGCCCAGGCCGTAGGAGAGGACGCCGGCCGCGATGACGATCAGCACGAAAGCGGTACGGCTGAAGAAAACGCCGAGGTTGAGTTTCACGGCTCGGCGATAGAGCAGCCAGCACAACAGGATCGCGATGCCGAGCCCGAGCGCCGCTCCGGTCAGCGGCGCGACCGTGGTGCCGGACGCCTTCACCGCCGTCCAGAGGAACAGCGTGGTCTCCAGCCCTTCGCGGCCGACAGCCAGGAATGCCGTGAGCGTCAGCGCGCCCGCGCCGATCGCCACCGCGCGTTCGACTTCGCCGCGCAATTGCGCGGAAAGCCCCATCGCGGTCCGGCGCATCCAAAACACCATGCCGGTGACGAGGAATACCGCGAGCACACTCAACGAGCCGCCGACGATCTGCTGCGCCCGAGAAGAAAGGACATCGGTGGAAAAGGTGAGAATCGTGGCGAAACTACCCGCTACGGTCACCGCGCCCACTACGCCCAGCCACACCGGAGCCGTGGACACTCCGTTTTCCGTGCTGTCGTCCGGCCGCAGCTTGCGCAACGCGGCCAGCAGGATGCTCACGACGAGGCCTGCTTCCAGCCCTTCGCGCAAGCCGATCATGAGGTTCGGAACCGCGTCTGCCCACTGCACGAAGATTACGATAGGCAAACCTAAATTGTCGGTCGAGAGCGGGCCGCGAAACGGTTCTTTTCCTCCCGAATAGTCCTTATTCGGGGCCGATGATGCGTTTGACCGCCTCGGTGATCAATTCTTCCCGTTCCGCTTCGGAGAAAACGTCCGGCAACGTGAGCTGTTCGACGATCAGCCAGTTCAACGCGAGAATCAGCAACTTGACCGCCGTCGCGTCGCCCGGGAGCCCGGACGCCAGGTGGTACGCGACATTCCCCTCGACATCGTCCCGGACCCGCTCCGTCAACACCCTGCGCAACTCCGGCCGTCGAGTCGCCTCGAGCCGGAGCTCCAGCAACGCGAGATACCCCGTGCGAAACGCCGCGATCCGGCCGACCAGGTCGCGCATCAACTGCGCGTACGACTCCCGGTCCTCCAGCCCAGGCGGGAGCGAGTCGTCCTCTGGCTGCAGCCGCTCGTACACCCGAGCCCCAGCCTGCGTGAAGAGCTCGTCGCGATTGGCGAAGTAGTTGGACGCCGTCCCCGCGGGCACGCCGGCCTCCGCGTCGACCGCCCGGAACGTCAGCCCGCGCGCCCCTTCCCGCGCCAAGACCTCGATCGCCCCGTCGACAAGCGCAGCCCGCCGCTGGTCGTTCCTCCGCACCATTTGACACCACTCCAGTTGTAGTTGTACGGTTCAAACCACTTCAATCAGAGTACTACAGACGGAGTTACTAGATGCGAAAGCTCGTGTACTACATCGCAGTCACCCTCGACGGCCGCATCGCCGGCCCCGGGGACGAGTTCGACTTCTTCCCGGGAGGAGATGCGCAGCAGACCGCCGCCTACATGGGATTCATGAACTCGCTGTACCCCGAGACGGTCCCGACCGCCTTCCGCGCCATGGCCGGTGTCGAAGGCGCCCCGAACCGCAGATTCGACACCGTGCTGATGGGCCGCGCGACGCACCAGCTCGATCCGAGCGTCCCGAGTCCCTATGCGCACCTGCGGCAGTACGTCGTGTCGAGCACCCTGAAGCCGGACATCGACCCAGCCGTAACCGTCGTCCCCGGCGACCCGGTCGGCCTGGTGAAAGACCTGAAGAAGGAAGAAACCGGCCAAGACATCTGGCTCTGCGGCGGCGGCAAACTGGCCGGAGCGCTGATGCCGGAGATCGACGAGATCGTGCTGAAGAGCTACCCGGTGGTGGCCGGTGCGGGCATCCCCATGGTGGACGGCGTGTTCGATCCGACGGTGTTCTCCGTGGCGGAGCGAACGGCCTTTCCGAACGGGGTCACGGCTACCCGGCTTGTGCGGAACTAGACAAGCTGCTCGCAGCAACACTGCCGATGCTCGAACCGGCTCGCCGCCCTCGTCGCAGCTGAGCGAGCCGGTCGGTGCCAGCAGACCGGATGGGCCGTGCGACGGTAAAGGGAGGGAAAGTCCGGTGTTCTGAGAGAACCGCGGCAGCCGGAGGAATCACGCGCCCGCTGACTCCTCCGGCAAAGCTTGCTACCGATCGGCGGATCGTTGGCCGCTCCCGGCACCCCGGGCACCTGGCACCAAGCCGCACTAACTTCCCCCGGGCTCCCGGCACCCGGGCACCTGGTCACCGAGCCGCGCTAGCTCCCCCAGGCTCTCGCCACTTCCGGCAACCCCGCCGACCGCCGCGCAAGCCCTCGCCGCCCATCGAGCGGGTTCTCAACTCACTCCCGGCCTCCGGATACACCAAGTCGCCGGGAGCCGTGTTGGCTCCCGGCGACCGGGCTTCCCTTGTCTCGCAACGATCAGTCAGTTGAGCTGATCCGGGTCCGGACCAGTCCGCAGACCGCGGTCGGCGGCGGCGATCGCGGTGAGGTCGGCGTCGGTCAGGTCGAAGTCGAAGACGTCGAGGTTTTGCCGGATCCGGGCGGGCGTCACGGACTTCGGGATCACGATGTTGCCCAGCCGCAGGTGCCAGCGCAGCACCACCTGCGCCGCCGACTTCCCCGTGCGCGCGGCGATTTCGGTGATCGCCGGGTCGATCAAGACCGCGCCCTGAGCGAGCGGGCTCCACGCTTCGGTCGCGATGCCGTGCTCGGCGTGGAAAGCGCGCAGCTCCGCCTGCTGGAGGCCGGGGTGCAGCTCGATCTGGTTGACCGCGGGCACGAGGCCGCTGTTGTCGAGCAGGCGGCGCAGGTGCGCGGGCTGGAAGTTGGACACGCCGGCGGCGCGGATCCGGCCGTCCTTGGCGAGGTGTTCCAGTGCGCGCCACGTGTCGAGGTAGCGGTCGCGGGCGGGCGTCGGCCAGTGGATCAGGTACAGGTCGACGTAGTCGAGACCGAGCTTGGCGAGGCTGACGTCGAAGGCGCGGAGGGTGGAGTCGTAGCACTGGTCGTCGTTCCACAGCTTGGTGGTGACGAAGAGGTCCTCGCGCGAGATCCCGGACTCGGCGATGGCGCGGCCGACGCCGGCCTCATTGCCGTAGATCGCGGCGGTGTCGATGCTGCGGTAACCGGCTTCGAGAGCGCTGGTCACCGCGGCGGCGGTCTGGTCGTCCGGGACCTGGAAGACGCCGAAGCCGAGTTGCGGGATCTCGACGCCGTTGTTGAGGCGGACGTTGGGGACAGTCATGCGAATTGCCTTTCTCACTGCTGGACAAGGGGTTCGGCCACCGCGACGCGCGGACGGCGCTCGAGGGCGGCCGACCAGATCGCGAGGCCGAGCGCGGAAGCGGCGAGCGCGACCCCGACCCAGTTCGGTGCGGTGTAACCGAATCCGGCGGAAATCACGACGCCGCCGAGCCACGCGGACAGAGCGTTGCCGAGGTTGAAGGCGCCGATGTTGACGACGGAGGCGAGCGTCGGCGCGCCGTGCGCCTGGTCGAGAACGCGCTTCTGCAGCGGCGGCACCGTGGCGAACCCGAGCGCGCCGATCAGCAGAATCGTTGCCGCGGCGAGGATTTTGCTGTGCGCGGTGACCGTGAACAGCGCCAGGACGATCGCGAGGCCGCCGAGGCTGACGTACAACATCGGCATGAGCTTGCGGTCAGCGAACCGGCCGCCGGTCAGGTTGCCGAGGAACATGCCGACGCCGAACAGCACCAGCAACCAGGTCACCGCGCCCGCCGAGTATCCGGCGATCTCGGTCATCATCGGGGCGATGTAGGTGATTGCCGCGAAGACACCGCCGAAGCCGAGAACCGTCATGGCCATCGCGAGAACAACCTGAACGTTCCGGAACGCGGCCAGCTCCTTGCGCAGATGCGCACCTTCCGGCCGAGGCAGATCCGGCACCAGCTTCGCGACTCCCGCCAGCCCGACAACGCCAAGCGCCGCAACGATCCCGAAGGTGACCCGCCAGCCGACCGCCTGCCCGACAAACGTCCCGAGCGGCACGCCGACGATGTTGGCGACGGTGAGCCCGGTGAACATGATCGCGATCGCGCCCGCGCGTTTGTCCGGCGCGACCAGTTCCGCCGCGACGACCGAGCCGATCCCGAAGAACGCCCCGTGCGCCAGCGACGCGACAATGCGCCCCGCGAGCATGACCCCGAACGCCGGCGCGACCGCCGACAGCAGGTTCCCCGCGATGAACAGGCCCATGAGCAGCATAAGCATGGTCTTGCGATTGATCTTCGTGCCGAGAATGGTCATCACCGGCGCCCCCGCGACGACCCCGAGCGCGTACCCGGTCACCAGAAAGCCCGCGGACGGGATGGAAACCCCGAAGTCCGCGGCGATCTCGGGGAGCAAACCCATGATCACGAACTCGGTGGTACCGATCCCGAAGGCCCCGATGGCCAGCGCTACCAGTGCTAATGGCATGAGCCCGCGTCTCCTTGGTCTGCGTCTCGTTCTGCGTGTCGATGCCGCTTGTCGGCTTTCGCAATAGTTGCATACGCGTCTTGTTGTTGGCGCGTGTTGTTGATGAGGGTCACAGTCTCAGCTGACACGGACGGGGCAAGAGCTGCACGGATCTCGAGGCGGCAGCGGTGACGAGCCAGGACGAGGGCCTCGAAGCGGCGGCAGTGATGAGCCAGGGCGAGGGTCTCAACACGGTGAAGATGGCGGCCGGATTGACATGAAGCCCGAATGGGGCCCGGATTGGCATGGAGTCCAAACGGGGCCCGGGTTGACAATGGGGCCTGGGTCGATCGCGCCCGGGACGGCGATCCCCGCTCGGCAAATGACCACAGGGTTTGTCGACTGCCGCCCGAAGATGATTGGACGGTATACAATCGACCGGCATACTTGCGCCGGGTCGACAAGTGAACAAGGTTCAGTCGACTGGATCTAGCGGACCGGATCTAGCGGACTGGATCCGCGTAGCCAGTCGATGGTATGCAATCGACCGGCATACCTGCGGCCAGTCGACAAGCGGACGGAATCCCGACGACGGTCGCCAGTACGCGACACCGCAGGATCCAATCGGCGGGATCCATGCGACTTCCCGACATCCCGACTCGAAGGGCGGCGTCCAGGAAGGACTCCGGCGGGCCACGGTCAGGGAGATCTCCGGCGGGTGGCAGTCAGGAACACGTTCGGTCGGCCATGGCCAAGGAAAGCCTCGCGGGTGGCAGTCAGGAAAAGCCTCGCCGAGCCACGCCGACAGAGCACTTCGGCCAGTGCAAGTCAAGAACCGGTTCGGCCATCCATGGCCAGGGAAAGCTTCGCGGATGGCAGCCAGGAAAGCCTCCGGCGGGCCACGTCGATAGAGCGCTTCGGCCGATGCCAGTCAAGAACCCGTTCGGCAGGCCGCGCTCAGGGAGATCTTCCGCGGGCGGCAGGCAGAAGGTCTTCTGCGCGTGGCAGTCATGGAGGTCCTCCGTGCGCGACAGTCAAAGAGTCTCGTGACAGTCAAAGAGTCTTCAGCGAGAGGCAGTCGGCCGGATCCAGTTGGCTGCCGTCGCGTCGGCGGGATGTTGTCCATTGCATACAGTCCGCCGGATGTTGTTGGCCGGATGTTGTTGGCCGGATCCGGGCGGCGGGGATGTCGTCGGCTGGAGCCAGTCGGTCGGATTCAGCTGACTGGCTCCATGTAGCCGGTCTGCGGTATGCAATCGACCGGTCCTCTTGGCTAGGATAGAAAGCGCTTACTATCCCGGAGGTACCCATGACACAGCGGCCTCGCGCGTTGTTTGCGATGGCGTCTCGCTATGTGCCCGGTCTTTTTCCCGCTCCGGTGCTCGAACGGTTGCATGCGGTGGCGGACCTCGATCCCGACGTGGTGGCCGAGAACTTCGGGGAGGTCGAACTCGCGGACGTCGAAGTGCTGATCACCGGCTGGAGGTGTCCGCCGATCACCGCTGACGTGCTTGAGCGGGCTCCTCGGTTGCGGGCGGCGTTTCATGCGGCGGGCGGGGTGAAGGCGCACGTCACCGAAGCATGTTGGGAGCGCGGTCTGCGCATCACCTCAGCGGCCGACGCGAACGCGCTCCCGGTGGCCGAGTTTTCGTTGGCGGCGATTTTGTTCGCGGGCAAGGACGCGTTCCGGGAGCGCGAGAGCTACCGAAGCCATCGGACGCCCGGGGATCCGGCGTCGGGTGGGGAACCCGGCAACTACGGTGCACGGGTCGGGGTCATCGGAGCGTCGCGGACTGGGCGGCGGCTCATCGAACTGTTGCGGCCGTTCGATTTTCGGGTTTCGGTGACTGATCCATTCCTCGATCAGGAAGGGGCGGCGCGGCTCGGGGTGGAGTTGCTTGAGCTGCCAGAGTTGTTGGCGGCCAGCGACATCGTGACCGTGCAGGCACCGGATCTTCCGGAGACCCGGAATCTGCTGGACACCGCGGAGCTGGCTCTCCTGCGCGACGGCGCGACGCTCGTCAACACGGCCCGGGGTGCGCTCGTCAATACCGCGGCGCTCACCAGGGAACTCGCGACCGGGCGGATCAAAGCGGTGTTGGACGTGACGGAGCCGGAAGTTCTGCCGCCCGGCCATCCGCTGTGGACATTGCCCAACGTCTTCCTTACCCCACATCTGGCCGGATCGCGAGGAAATGAGCTGGCGCGGCTCGGGGCTAGTGCGGTCCGGGAGTTGGAGTTGTTCGCGGCGGGGAAACCGGCTGCGTATCCGGTGCATCGAGCGGCGCTGGCGCGGCTCGCCTAGAAGTGGGCGACGGAAGTTCGGACTACGACGGAAGTTTCCAGCACAGGATGTTCCGTACGGCTGGAGAGGGCAAGGTGGACGGCGGCGCGGCCTAGGTCCTCGTAGGGCACTCGGACGGTGGTCAGGCCCAAGTCCTCCGCTAGATCGAGATCGTCGTAGCCGACTAGGGAGACGTCTTCTGGCACGCGTAGGCCGTGTGAACGCAAAGCGGTGCGCGCACCTGCAGCGACGAGGTCTGTTGCGGCGAAGACGGCGGTGAAATCTTCGGGCAGTCGGGCGCAAAGTTGCTGGTAGCCGGATTCTCGGGTGAAGTCGGACGGTTGTACCCAGCCGGGGTGGCCTAGGGCGCGGCGGTAGCCCGCCAGGCGATCGGTGACCGTTGTGGTTGCGGGGCCGGAGGTCGGGCCGCCGAGGAAGAGGATTCTTTGGTGGCCTGACGATAGTAGGTGCTGAGTTACCGCGTAGGCACCGGCTTCGTTGGCGTATTCGATGGAGGGGACGCCATCCACCGGAGGGCGTCCACACAGGACTAGGCGGGAATCTGCTGCGGTTAGTCCGTTGGATAGGTCGGTGATTCTCTTGCAGTATTCCTCATCGTCGATTACGCCGCCAATCAGGATTACTGCGCTGGCTCGTTGTTCTCGCAGCAGGTGGAATACGGCGCGTTCTCGTTCTGGGTCGCCTTGTGTTGTGCAGATTAGGCAGAGTGCTCCATGCTCCGCACTTGCCTCTTCTACGCCTTGGGCGGCGTGGGCGAAGGCTTGTGCGCGGATGTCTGGCAGCACAAACGCGACCGTCCGCGGGGCGACGCCGGCTAGGGCGCGGGCATGCACGTTGGCGACGTAGTCGAGAGCCTGGATCGACTGTTCGACGCGGCGGCGGGTTTCAGTAGCAACGGGGTAGTTTCCGGCCAGTACGCGGGAAACTGTCGCTACGGACACTTGTGCGTGCTCGGCGACCTCACGCAGCGTCACCCGGTTTCTGCCCGGCATGCCGGAACAGTACTCGGGCTCAGGCTGGCAGCAGTTCCGGCGGTACGAAACCTTCGGTAGCGAGCCGGTTCCACAGCTCATCCGGGATCGGCAGCCGGGAGTCGGTCGCGTTGCGGGTGACCTCGGCGGCGGAGCGGCAGCCGACTACGACTGACCGGACCGCAGGATGCAAGAAAGGGAACTGGATGGCGGCCGCGGTGAGAGGGATGTCGAAATCTGCGCATATTTCTGCACAGCGGCGCGCGCGGGCCAGTGGTTCGGCGGGCACTGGGCGGTAGTTGAACATCGCCGCGGAGTTCGGGTCGGCTAGCAGGCCGGTGTTGAATACGCCGCCTACGACTACCTCGGTACCGCGTTCGGTGCACAGTGGCAGCAGGGTTCGTAGCGCGTCGTGGTCTAGTAGGGAGAATCGGCCTGCGATGAGGACGACGTCCACTTCGTACTCGGCGACGTATGCGGCCAGTTTTTCGGCGTGGTTCATGCCGAAGCCGATGGCGCGGGTCAAACCTTCGTCACGCAGTTTTCGTGCGGCCGGGTAAGCCGATGTGCGGACTTCGTCGGGGAATTCGTCTGGGTCGTGCAGGTAGAGAATGTCCACAGAGGACCGTTGCAAGCGGGTAAGGCTGGATTCCAGCGACTCTCGGATGCCGTGTTCGGTCCACACGGGTTCTACTTTGGACTCGGGGCGCAGCAGCCAGCCGGTCTTGGTGGACATAACCGGGCGAGGGACTTCTGACAGCAGACGGCCGAGTCGTTCCTCGGCTTGGCCGTGGCCGTAGCGTGGGGCGGTGTCGAAGTAGGTGATCCCGCTATCGACGGCGGCGCGGATGGTCGCTGCGGCGTCCATTTCGGACACCTCCTCGAACAAGCCGCCCAACGGTGCGGTGCCGATGCCTAGGCGCGGCAGGTTGACGTTCATTGTTCGGTCTCCCAGGGTGCGCGCATGGTCGGCGTCGAAGCTCGCAGCGTCACCGACAGAGTGAGTCGGACTGCGCTCGACGGCGGCAATTCCACTCGCAGGTACCGGCCGTTGACAGGAAAGGCCGGAGCGTCGTCGACCCGCACCGATTCCAGGCGGTGTTCGGCGAAAGTTCCGGACTGCAGCAGGAGATTCCGTGTGGTGGCACCGAGATTCACCAGGTCGACGACGGTGTGCTCGGTCGCGATGTCGGACACCAGCGCGGCGACGTCTTCCGGCAGGCCAGCGCGGTGGAGGTCTGCGTCGAAGTATCGCAGGTGCAGTTGGGCGAGGCCGCCGTTATACAGGATCTGCGGTGACCCGGTGGTCAACTGCAGCAACGCCTCGGTGACGACGGGATTGTGGTCCTGCCAGTGGTGGATGTCCAGAGCGCTGGGAACCGCCACCGGATCCTGCTCGATCGCGGCCAGCTTGGCCGCGCTGCTGTCCAAAGCGCTGCGCAGCATTCGTTCTGGGAACTCGGGATTGCGGCCGTGCAGGTACTCGAACCACGGTTCTTCGTGACCGGCTTCGTCCTTGAGTCGTTGCGTGTGGACGGTCGACCAGTCCCAAGTGGACTCCGCGCGCAAGCGTTCGATCCGTTCGAGGTCCGCGGTGTCGCGGCTGAACTGCCACAGCGAGACGGGCAGTTGGGTCGGCATGATGTTGTAGTCGAACCAGCCGGAGTCGTCGTGTCGTTGCGGGACCATCAGGGTCGGGGCACCGTCCAGCTCGCGCAGGTGTGGTTGCCAGCGTTTCTTCAGGGTGCCCATTTCTGCGCCGCTGCGAGGTTCTGCTTGCTTCAGCACCACGTCTTGCGGGTTGCGTGCGAGGTCTAAAAAGGACTCGTCGCCGGTCAGGAGTACGGCGTTCATTGCCGCGACTAGCGTGGCGGTGCCGACTGGGTTCAGTCCGTGCGGCCAGGCCCAGCCGTAGTGTCCGCCGTACCAGCGGCCGTCCAGGTGTTCGCCGACTTCGCCATGCAGGCCTGCGTTGTCCGGCAGCACTTCGCGGTCTTCTAGCCGAGAGAGCCAGGTGCCGACGTATTCCGCGACCCAATCCGCGTAACGTTGTTTGCCGGTCAGCAGGAAAGCAGTGGTAACCAGGCTGGTGACGGCCAGGTTCACGACGACGTCGCCGCGGCCCATTCGTTCCCACATTTCGCGACCGTAAGCGCGGGCCTTCGCTGGGTCTTTGAGGTCGTCGAACTCCGTGATGCCCAACCAGTCCAGGGGAAGTCCGTACGGGCGCAGCGCTTCGCTCCACGGGAAGTACTCCTCGTGGTCGCTGAATCCCCAGCGCGGACCTGCCGCACCGGTGTGCGGTGCGCGGATCACGCGGTGTTCGGCGGAGTAGTTCGGCCCGCCGGGCAGGTAAAGGTCGGCGAACCGGATGGCCAGGTCGCGTAGTTCGGCGTCGTCGGGGCGCGCCAGGCAGAGGGCGTAGTAGAGCAGCAGGCCTTCGCCTTGGTGGAACCAGTCGTAGCCGCGCTCGATGCCGTCGACGACCATGCCCATTTCGGCCAGCTGCTCAGTGACGCCGCGCCAATGCCGGTGTGCGGCGTCGAGAATCTCGGTGCTGCCGCCGAGCAGGTACAGGGTCGGCCAGTTGAAGAACGGTTCGTAGAAGTCGTCGACGCCGTCGCGGTCGTCGTGGCCCTCGCCGAGCTTGTCGCGGAAGACCAGCCGGCCGTCGCCTTCGGTGTAGCGGGCGGAGAACACCGGCCACGCCCGGTCCAGTGCGGCGAACAGGTCCCGTTCCAGCCGCGCCCACTCGGGCACCGCCGCCAGCTTGCGACCGGCCCGTACCTCAGGCACGTCCTGCACCGTCGCCACCCGCTCTCTATTGCTGATCGATAACCGATGGCTATCATCGAGACCGGGATTCCCCGTGTCAATACTCCCGGAGGCCGCGAGATGTTCGACTGCCACGCGCATCTGTGGGACCCGGCCGCCGGGTTTCCCTGGATCAAGCCCGGTTCGCCGCATTACCGCGCATTCGGCCCAAGGGATCTGGAGGACGCGGGCGCGGGGCTGGGTATCACCGGAACCGTGCTGGTCGAAGCGTCGCGCGGGGATTCCGGAGAGACGCCCACCCTGCGGGAGCTACGGCGGCGAAACCCAGAACTGATCGCGGGGTACGTCGGGAATCTGCACGTCTACGAGGCCGCCGAGTTCCGCACGCTGCTGGCCGAACCGGACCCGCCGAACGGGATGCGGATCGGCGGCGCGGACTGGGCCGCTACCCCGCCAGCGGCCCGTGCGCTCGTGCCGCTGCTGGCCGACGCGGGGCTGGCTCTCGAACTCAACCTCCACCGGCACGCATTGCGGACGGCGGCCGAGGCGGCAGTCGAATACCCGACGCTGACTGTCGTGGTCGACCATCTCGGAAGCCCCTCTGACCTCGACGAATGGCAGCAAGAACTACGAGAAGCGGCGTCGGTGCCGAACGTGGTCGTGAAGCTGTCCGGACTGCTGACCCAGCAGCACGGCACCCCGGCGATCGCGAGGCAGGTGCTCGACGCGGTCGGCGCGGACCGGTGCGTCGTCGGCTCCGACTGGCCGATCTGCCTGCCCCGCGGTTCCCGCGCGGACTCGCTGGCCCGCTCGACGGAGGCCGTTTCCCCGGCGGAACGGGACCGAATCCTGGTCAGCACGCCTCGCCAGGTCTACCGGCTGGCCGGTTGACAACGTTCCCGCGCGCCTGGTTCGATTCAACGACCGATAGGCGATGATTGACTGTCGCCCCGGGAGTCCTGGAGATCCAACGCAATGGCCTTCTTCGACCTGCCCCTCGACGAGCTGGAACGCTACCTTCCGACGCTCCCCGAACCGGCCGACTTCGACGAGTTCTGGGCGAAGACGCTCGCCGAGCAGCGGGCCGTCGACGTAGAGGCGACCTTCGAGCCGACGCCGAACGGCCTCGCCACGATCGACACCTTCGACGTCACCTTCCGCGGCTACGGCGGCGCCCCGATCCGCGGCTGGCTGCAGCTGCCGGTCACGCGCACGGGCCCGCTGCCCGCAGTCGTGGAATACCTGGGATACGGCAGCGGCCGCGGCGTGCCGCACGAGAAGACGTTGTGGGCCAGCGCCGGGTACGCGCACTTCATCATGGACACCCGCGGCCAGGGTGCGGAAACGCCCGACCCCGACCCGTCGACCGGCGACATCGCCGCCCCGGGGTTCCTCACCCGCGGCATCCTCGACCCGCATCGCCACTTCTACCGCCGCGTCTACACCGACGCCGTGCGCGCGGTCGACGCGGTGCGCACGCATCCGGAGGTCGATCCGGCGCGCGTCGTGGTCACCGGCACCAGCCAGGGCGGCGGGATCGCGCTGGCCGCCGCCGGACTCGTGCCGGACCTCGTCGCGGCGATGCCCGACGTGCCGTTCCTGTGCCATTTTCCGCGCGCCACCACGATCACCGACAAACCGCCGTACGTCGAGGTGCAGCAGTTCGTGAAGCTGCGCCGGCAGCACGCGGAAACGGTGAACCGCACGCTCGCTTATCTCGACGGCGCGAGCCACGCCCGGCGGGCGAACGCGCCTGCGCTGTTTTCCACCGCGCTGATGGACCACATTTGCCCGCCCTCGACGGTGTTCGCCGCGTTCAATCACTACGGTGCGCTCAATGGGCTCGCGCCGGAACACAAGAGCATCCGCAGCTATCCGTTCAACGACCACGAGGGCGGCGCGGCCCCGCACGAAACGGTGAAACTGGCCTGGCTGGCCGGACTGCTCGGGAATTGACCCGGTCCATCGATACCTGTTAGGCGATCCCGCCTATCATGGCAGGACGGTTCCGGCAGCGCACGATGGGAATCTCATGGCAACGACACGCCAGACACGGCAAACCGACGACGCACCAGCGGGTTTCGCCTCCACACTGGCCACGAACAAGGACCAGTTCCGCAACCCGCTGATCTCCGACCGGGTGTACGCACTGCTGCGCCAGGCGATCGTGGACGGCGAACTCGAACCGAACGAACGCGTCGTCGAATCGGAAATCGCGCGCAGGCTCGGCGTGAGCCAGGCCCCGGTCCGCGAGGCGGTCAAACAGCTCGCCCGCGAAGGCCTGCTGACGCACATCCCGCGGCGCGGCAATTTCGTCGTCGAGATCTCCGAACAGGACGCCGAACACGCGCGGCAGGTGCGGGAACCGCTGGAACGGCTCGCCGCGCAGCTGGCCGCCGAGCACATCACCGAAGAGCACCTCGCCGCGCTCGACGAACTGGTCGAGGACATGCACCGCGCGGTGGCGCTCAACGACGTCGGCAAGTTCCGCGACGCCGACATCGCGTTCCACACGCTGGTCAGCCAGGTTCCGGGGAACCCGTTCCTCACCCGGATGTGGGAGGTGCTGGAGCCGAGCCTGCGCGCGCTGCGGGCGATAGCGGACCCGCTGTTCGACGGCGATTGGCACGCGATGGCGGACGAGCACAGCCGCTTGGTGTCGCTGCTGCGCGAACGCGACGGGGAGGCCGCGGCGGAGGCGTTCGCGGCGCATGCGGCGGGGCAGTCGCCGGTGCCGGATCCTCGGGCGCAGAAGAAGAGGGCTGTGCGTGGGAGTGCCAGCCGGAAGAAGTGAGGGGCCGCGGACGCAGGATTCCGCGGTGCACCCAATGCCGCGGGGGTTCTCGCTCCCGCCGCGCGATGCCGAGGTACGTGAGGGGAACCCTGAGGGAATCTGATTCCCTCAGGGTTCCCCTCACGTACCTTCGCGGGAAACGCAGCCGTCTCACCAGGCGGTACGCCTCATCCCCTGACCAGCACCGCCGCAACGAACCCGCCGCCCACCTACTCAGCCAGCCTCGTGCTCAGCCAGCACCCGACCCAGCAGCCGCACCAACGTCGTCCGTTCCTCCGCTGACAAAGCCCCCAGCAGCTCGTCCTGGACCCCGTCCAGGACCTTGTCCATCCGGCGCAGCTGGCGGCCTCCGGACTTGGTGAGGTGCACGATGTTGCGCCGCCCGTGGTCCGGGTCCGGGGTGCGCTCCGCGTAGCCCAGTTCGGCCAACTGGTTGACCGCCGCCACGACGTCGCTGCGGTCCACCCGGCAGCGGCGGCCCAGGTCCGCCTGGCTGGCCGGGCCGAACTCGTCCAGCGCCGCCAGGATCCGGTAGTGGTATCCGCGCGCCCCGGCCTCGGCGAAGCCCAGAGACACCAACCGGCGGGCGTGCACGGTCAGCTGGGTGAGCAGCCAGCTCGGCTTCTCCGTCAGGCGGCGCGGGATCTCGTCCATGGCGCTCATGCTAGCAGTGTTGGCGCAACCAACAACCTTGCTCTAGTGTTGGTCGCACCAACATTGAAGGAGTTCCCATGCCGACCACTGATCGTCTCGACGTCGCCGAGTTGTTCGCCCGTCTCGCACGGATGCTGGACGAGCGTCGTCACGACGAGATCGACCGCGTTTACCACCCCGACATCGCCGTTCATTCCCCGCGCGGCGAGCTGAGAGGACTGGCCGAGGTGACCGAGTTCCTCGCTCAGCAGCGCGACGAACTCGCCCAGCACGTGCACAGCGACATCCTGGTCGACCTCGACGGCGAGCGCGCCACGGCGACTGCCAATCAGCTCGCCTACTTCTACCGCGAGGGCGAGCCGCCCCATCGCCGTAGCGGTTTGCGGCTGACCACTGCTGCGACCAAAACGGCAGAAGGCTGGCGGTTTACCGAGATGGGCATCAGTCCGGCGTGGATCCAGGAAAACTGAAAACAAACGGCGCCCGGACCGTTCCGGGCGCCGCCAGTTTTACCGCGTCGCTCCAGCTGTCCACTTAGGAGCGCCGTACTGATACGCGCCGAGGCTTGGCGTGGGGTCGGTGGAGCCGTCGTTGATGCCGGGCAACGGGATCGCCGCGTTGCGCGCGGGGGAATCCGCGCTCAGCCGGTAGTCGCGGGCAGCCGCGTCGACGAACTTCGGGTCGGTGCCTGCCGGGAGGTTGTTCGAGATCAGCATTCCGCCGTCGGTCGCCCCGGCCAGGCCGACGATCTCGCCGATGTTGTTGTACAGCTTGGTTCCGGTCGACTGCCCCGGTCCCTTGACGTAGAACAACGTCGCGCCGCCGGTGTTGTTGTAGACGAGGTTGTCGCGCGAACCGGAACCGAGACCGTTCAGCATCACGGTTTTCTCGAGGTTGTTCCAACCCGCGTTGTTCGCGATGGTCAGGTTGCTCTGACCGTTGTCGGCATAGATCCCGGCTACGGCGAACGGGTTCACGCCGGGAGTGGGCGTGCCGTCGTGCAGGATGTTGTGGTCGATCGACGTTCGCAGCATGTCGGAGGCGCAGCAGGTGTAGATCGCCGCCGTATCCAGGCTCAGCCGTGCGTACTGGGAAATATCGTTGTATGCGATCCGGTCCGGGCCGGGTGTCGTACCCGTCGCGACGTCCCATTGCAGGTTGATGCCACTCCGGCCAACGCGGTAGATCGTGTTGTGCTGCACGGTTTGGCTGTTGCCTGCCACGGCGATGCCAGCCGCGTAGGTGCCGAGATAGTCGGCGTCGTGGATCACGTTGTTGGAAGCGGTATTGTGCTGTCCGCGCAACGCGATCGCATTGCCTGCGCTGTAGGCGAGATTGCTGTTGACGACCTGGTTGTTCGTGCCGTTGATGACTAGGCCGGTGTCGGCGACGCCGCGGGTGACGGTGGAACCGCAGTCCGTCGCGCCCTGCGTGATGTCGGTGTAGTGCGACAGGTAATGGGCATTGATCTTGTCCAGCAACACGTTCGTGCTCGAAGAACCGGTCTGGACCGAAGCGCCGAACAAAGTCAGTCCGGTCAGGTTCGTGTAGCTGCTGTTCGTGAGATCGAAGGCGAGTTTGCGTCGTTTCGCCTCGACGTTGTGTGCGGTCGGGTTGTCCGTGCTGTACACGTAAAGCCGCTTGGCAGTGGTGTCGTAGAACCACTCCCCCGGATTCGCGAGCTCGCCGATCTTGCCGGACAGCGAATACCGCGTGTCCGTCGGCACGACCTTGTGCGTGCACGGCGGAGCCGCGGCCAACGTCACCGAGCCCACTGCCGAACTGGCCACTGTGGACGTTGCCGACACATACCAGTATCCGGTCAGCGCGCGAGCGCCGTTCCAGTATCCGGCCGGACGGGTCATGCCTGGGTCGACGATGGTCGCGTCCGCGCTGCCTGCGCCCGCGTACGCCAGTTTCGGCGTCACCAGGTCCAGGCCTGGGTAAGGCCACTGCGCTTCGACGCCCATGGTCCCGTCGGTGAAGACCTGCACGGTGGTCACATCGCTGCCGAGATCCACCGCGGTGCTGTAGACATTCCCCGCCGAAACCGCCTGGCTGAACGACGAGTTCGCGGCGAACGGGTCCGTCTTGGCAATGGCAGCGACGTCGGCCGCGGACACCTTCGCCCAGCCGCGCACTGGCTCCGCCCCGCTCAGCGTCACCTTCTCGCCGGGCGCGGTGCGATAGGTGATCGGCTTTCCGGCAGTACCGGAATTGGCTGGCTTAACCGTTTCCCGGTAGGTGCCGCCGGCGATGACGCAGGTATCACCGGCCACCATCACGTCGGCGCATCGTTGGACGTGCTGGAACGCCGCGGTCGGGGCCTGCCCGTTCGCGGTGTCGTGACCGTTCGTGGCCACGTAGAACGTGCGCCCGGCGGCCGAAGCGGCAGGGGCGACGGCGAGCGTCGTGACGAATGCGGCCGCCAGGACCGCGACCTTCCTCAGCACTGCATTGTCCTTACTCCTTATGAGAGAGACTCAGCCCTTCACGGCCCCGACGGTGAGGCCGCTGATGATGTGCCGTTGCATGTAGACGAAGAAAATGATCACCGGCGCGATCGCCAGCAGAAGATTCGGGAACACCTTCGTCAGGTCGGTCGAATACTGGCTGATCCCGGCGTAGATCGCGGTGGTCACGGTGTAGTGGCCGGACCCGGGGCTCAGCAGGATCTGCGGGCTCACGAAGTCGTTCCAGATGCCGATCGAATTGAGGATCAGCACGGTGACCACGGCCGGGCGCATGAGCGGGAAAATGATCATCCAGAACGTCCGGTACCGGCCCGCGCCGTCGATGGTCGCCGCGTTGTCGATGTCGACCGGAATGGTGCGGATGAAGCCGACGAACAGGAAAATGCTCACCGGCAGCGTGGAGGCCACGTCGTGCGCGATCAGGCCGGTCACGGTGTTCGCGAGGCCGACCGAACGCAGTACGTAGATCACCGGGATCACCAGCGCCGCGCCTGGAATGAACGTGCCCGCCAGGAAGTACAGCAGCAGCAACTGGGTGCGTTTCTTCAGGCTGCGCGCGATCATGTACGCCGCGGGTCCGGCGAGCGCGATGCAGAAGATGTCCACCATCACGACGAGGAACAGCGTGAATCCGTAGCCCTGCAGCACATTGAAGTCCGGGCTCGTCGCCGCGGCCTTGATGAAATCGAAGGTGAAGTTCCCGATCGGCAGCGCGAACGGGTTGTTGACGATGTCTTCCTGCGGTTTGAAACTGTTGACCAGCAACAGGTAAACCGGCACCACCATGACCACGAGGAGCCCGGCGAGCAGCACGAACCGGACGACGCCGCCCTCGCGATCCGTGACTCGCTTCGCCGGAACAGCCCGCGGCCGCACCTGTACCACCACTGCTTGCCCCCTTATCCGGCCGCGGCTTGGTCTTGCCGGTTGCGCAATGCCGTGACCAGCAGGGCGAGCGCGGCCGAGACCACCATCAGGAACACGGCCTGCGCGGTCGCGTAACCGATTTTGGTGCCCTCGAACGATTTGGCGAGGATGAGATATCCGTACGTCTGGGTCGAACCGGCCGGACCGCCGCCGGTGAGGCTCACGACGAGGTCGTAGGCGCGGATCAGGCCAACCAGGTTCAGCACGGTCGCGACGGTGACCACCGGGGCGATCATCGGGACGACGATCCGCCGGTTGATCTGCGCTTTGGACGCGCCGTCGATCGCCGCCGCTTCCAGCAGTTCCGCCGGAACCGTCTGCAGCGCGGCGACGAACAGCACCACGTTGAAGCCGAACCCGGCCCACACGATGACCCAGATCAACGCGATCAGCGCGAGCTTCTCGTCGAACAGGAATCCGATCGGACCGAGCCCGAATTTCTGCAGCGTGCTGTTGATCGCGCCGTTGGTGCCGAGGATCGCCGCCCACAGATAGCCCAGGATCAGCGCGCTGATCACGTGCGGATAGTAGGCCAGCGCCCGGAAAAACGAGTTCCATTTGGACCGTCCGCGCAAGGCCAGCGCGTACACCAGCCCGCCGCCGACCATCAGCACCGTACCCGCCACCGAGATGATGCCGGTGACGTACCACGCGCGGCCCGACGCCGGGTCGGAGAACAGCTTCGCGTAGTTCTTCAGCCCGACGAACACCGCCTTGGAGAAGCCGTTCCAGTCGGTGAAACTGAGATAGATCGCGACCCCGACCGGCACGACAGTGAGCACGGTGTAGAGCAGCACCGCCGGACCGCTCATGCCCAGCGAGACAGCCGCCGCGCGGAGCCGGACGCCTCGCGGCCGCGTGTTCCGCCGCGGCGGCGCGGGCGGTGCCGCTACCGGCTTGGTCAGCTCTGCGAGTTCCACCATTTGTCCAAACCCTCCGCGACTTGCTGCGCCGACGAGCCGGTGTACAGGGACTGCACCTGGGTGTTGAGCTCGGTGGTGTACCCGTCGATCGGCTGGCGCTCGCCCGCCTTCACGAGCACCGACGGCGCGGCTTCGAGGATCTGCTGCACCTGCTTGCCCAGGCTCGACATCTCGTAGGTGAAGCCCTTGCGCAGGTTGCCGTCCGCGGCGAGCTGGCTGCGCACAGCCTCCTTGTCGGTGACGAGCCAGCGCACCAGCTCGGTCGCTTCCTGCGGGTGCGGCGAGGCGGCGGCGACCACGTACGGATCCGCGACGTTGCCGAACTGGCCGGACGGGTACGCGCCGTCGGTCGGCATGCTGAACACGCCGATCTCGTCGCTCTTCTTCGCCTTGTCCGCGGAGGGCACGAAGTACGAGCCCATCACGTACATCGCCGATTTGCCGGCGAGGAACGCGGCCTGCCCGTCGGTGTAGGTGAGGCCGAGCGCGCTCTTCTGGAGGTAGCCCTGCTGGATCCAGCTCTGGTAGCGCTGCAGGTATTTCACGTAGCCGCTGTCGGCGAAGCTGACCTTCTTGCCCGTGCGCTTCACTGTCCACTCCGGATCGGCGGTGAGCACGCCCGCGTCGGCCGTCATGGAGAACTGCGCGCCCGGAACCCATTGCCCCGCAGTCTGCAGCGGCTGAAAGCCCGCCGCCTTAAGCTTGCCCATCGCCTCGGTGAACTGGTCGAGAGTCTTGATCGCCGCCGGGTCGACCCCGGCCTTCGCGAACGCGGCCTTGTTGTAGAACACCAGCGACTGGATCTGCTCGCCGACGCCGACCAGGTAGCGCTTGCCCTCGATCTCGTGCTGCTGCGCGAGCGGCGTGTCCTTCGTCCACTCCTGGTCGCTGAGATCCGTGAAGAGCTGCGCGTTCTCCTTGGTCGGGATGATCTGCTGGGCGATGTCCGGCGGATCGCCCGCGGCGAGGTCCTGGTTGAGCTTCGCACCCGCCGAGATCGTGCCGGTCAGCTCCAGCTTGACGTGCACGCCCGGATGCTTCTGCTCGTACTGGGCGAACAGGCCCTTCCAGTACTCCTGGGTGAGGTTCGGGGTGATGTTGACGATCACCCGCAACGTCGTCTCGCCGGACGCGTCGGACGCCCCGCCGCCGCACGCCGCGGTCGAGCCGAGCACGATCGTCGCCGCAACGGCAGCGGTGCCTCGGCGCCAGTGTTTTCTCATGTCAGCCACACGCTCCATTGCGTAATCGCGAGTAATCGATAGTCGAGATGAAACCACGCGCCCTGGGTACGGTCAATAACGAATCGGAAGCGAAACGCCTGTGCCGCAACGGAATTCACAACCACATGGGCGCACGGGGACGCCGGGGACAGCGCCGCGCGACGCCAACCCCAGGACGCCGGTTTGACGCGGGAAACGATCAATCCTTATCCATCGTCTATCGATAGATGATCGTAGACCCGGTCCCTCGCCTGTTCAAGACCGGATTTTCACCGTCGCCAGCGCACCTCGACCCGGCGCGCGGCCAGATCGGTGACCCGCAGGCTGAGCCGGGTGAGAGCGTTCCCCCAGTTCAGCCGCAGGAGCGGATCGTCGAGCGGCTGCTCGTGCAGCTCCGCGACCGCCACCGCGGGATCCCACGCCAGCCGCAACGTCCGGCCGTCCGCGGCAACCACAGCCCAGCCGTCGCCGCACTCGACCGAACCGGCCAGGAGATGGTGCAGCAAAACGGGTTCCGGATCTCCGTCCCACTCGTCCGCGACCACCACCTCGCCTTCCGCCCGGCACAGCCGTACCGTCCGCTGCCACCGCGGCACAGCACCGTCCGGGTACGCGCCGCTGAGCTCAGCGCGCAGGCTCGGCTCGCTGAGATCGGCCGTCACCGCGCGGGCCCCGAACCCAGCGCCGGGCACCTGCTCCGCGCCGGGTTCGGGGACGTTGTGCCAAGCGCTGCGGAACGGCCACGCGGCGTACCGGTCCGGGCCGAACGTCGCGGCGGTGTAGGTCGGCCGTCCGGCGTCGACGACCATCGGACGGCCGTCGAGCGCGACCCAGTACGTGCCGACGTCGAGGTGGTTGTGGTGCTCCCCGTTGTGCCCGGCCTTCGCCGCCACCGCGAGCCCGTCGACGCGGCCGGTTTCCTCGCGTGCCACCAGAATCTGGACTCGCGGAAACCACGATTCGCGCGCCAGCCACGGCGTCTCCGGGTTGTCGTCGAGAGCGGCCCGGCACCAGTGCGGATCCCGCAACGCGGCGAGCGCGCGGCCGAGCCCAGTCACCGGATGCACGGCGCGACCGGACAATCGCGCACCGGCCGCCGCGTGTGTCGCCGTCTCGGGTTGACCGAGCAACCGCCCCCACTGATACGGCACATGCCAGGGTTGAGACAGCAGCAGCCGCGCGGAGGCATCCCCGACGTTGACATACCAATCCTCGCCGAGATGCATCCGCTGCGGATATCGCAGCAGCTCGGCGAACGGCTCGCGGACGTCCGGACCGCCGACCTCCGCGAGCAGATCCAGCGCTTCCAGCAACCGGCACGGACCCTGCCACCAGTACGCGATGCCCTCGTCGATCGCACCGTCGTCGGGCAGTGCGGCGAGGTAGTGGTTGAGTCCTTCGCGGACGAGCCGCACCAGCCGAGTCCGGCGCGGCCGGTCGTCGCACAGGAAGACCGCGGCGGCGAGAACCGCGCCGTGGATCCAGGGATTCCAGTTGTTCGCGGTGCCGTCCGCGCCGATCCACGCCCAGTCCCGGATCCGCTCGAACGGACCGAGCACGCGCCGGTCCGCCTCGCGGCGAAGACGTTGGCGCAGGCCCGGCGCGCGCAGGTCCAGATGCGGGCCGAGCACCTGGTCGGCCCAGGCGAAGAGGGAGACCACGTCGGCCGCGCCGAGGTCGAGGAACGGTTCGTCCGGGTCCGGGAGGACGTCGCCGCGGGCCGCGGTGAACCGGTCGTGCGGGGCCCAGCACCAGCTGGTCGCCTCGGCGAGCGCGACCAGGCCGTCGATCGCCGCGTCGAGGTGCGGGCACTCCCCCGGCGGCGCGGCGGCCGGCGCGACTTCGCCGGTCAGCACGGCGGCCAGCACCAGCACGGTGACGCGTTCCTTCAGCTGCCGGGCCTTCGTCTCGTACGCGCTGCGGTTGCCGTCGCGCAGCGGGCGCGCCCAGTCTCCGGCCAGCAGTTGCGGCATGGGGCGGTCGAGCTCGATGGCGGCGGCGACCAGAATGTCTTGCCGCGTCGAGGATTCCGTCGCATCCCAGACCGCACGATCGGTGACGTCCGGCAGGTTCGGCTCGGTCAGGTCCACTTCGGACAGTCGCTCACGCATCGGCGTCGAGGAACAGCTCGAGGACGGGGAGCAGCACGTCCGGCGCGATGATCGGCAGGGTCAGGGTGAGCGTGCCCGCGTCCTGGCTCGGCGGTGCGAGGTTGTTGTGCTCGTGGTTTTCCCCGTCGAGCTGATGGAACCGCACCTCCGAACCGTCGTGCAGCAGCTGCGCGTACCGGACGCGACCGGCCAGCCCCGGCAGATGGAGGTGTTTGAGCGGCCACGACAGCAGGTGTACGTACAGCCGGTCGCCGACCTGCGTGTACAGCACGTTCGACGGCGGCGTGAACTCCGCCGGACCGGCGTCGTGCACCGAGCGCTCGTGAAGCCGCATCCACCCGGCGATGGCGGCGAGCGTCTCCCGGGCACGCGGGTCGAGCGCGCCGCGACCGGTCGGACCGACGTTGAGCAGCAGGTTTCCGCCGCACGCCACGGACTGGACCAGCATCCGCACCAGCAGCGCGGGGTCTTTGTACTCGTGATTGTCGCGGTCGTAGCCCCAGGATCCGTTGAGCGTGTGGCACGCTTCCCAGCGCACCGGCACGCCGTCGCGTTCCAGCGGACGGTCCGGTTGGTACTGCTCGGGCGTCACGTAATCGCCGGGGATGCCGAGGCGGTCGTTGACCAGGATTCCCGGACGCAGTTCCCGGACGAGGGCCAGCAGTTCCTCCGCACCCCAGTCTTCGGGGCCCTTCGCGGGGTAGGTGAAGTCGAAGAACAGCAGGTCGATGTCGCCGTACTCGGTGAGCAGCTCAGTGACCTGGCCGCGCAGGAATTCTCGGTAGCGCGCCATGTCGCGGGGCTGTTCCAGCGCGGCGGCGTCGGCGTGCAGCGGATGGTAGCGGTCGATCTCGAAGTCCGGGTGGTGCCAGTCGAGCAGCGAGTAGTACAGCCCGACGCGGATTCCTTCGGCGCGCATCGCGTCGGCGAACTCGGCGACCAGGTCACGGCCGGTGACCCGGACCGAGTGGTAGCCGGTCAGTTTCGAGCCGAAGAGGCAGAAGCCGTCGTGGTGCTTGGCGGTCAGCACGGCGTAGCGCATCCCGGCCTCGCGGGCGGCTTTGGCCAGCGCCGGGGCGTCGAACTGGTCCGGGTCGAAGCGTTCGAGGTAGCGGTCGTACTCGGCGTCCGGGATCGCCTCGCGGCTGCGGACCCATTCGTGCCGCGCGGCCAGGCTGTAGAGGCCGAAGTGGACGAACAATCCGAACCGGGCGGGCTCGAACCAATCCGGGGATGCGGGCACAGCGGTCTCCCTTCCGCGGGACCTCGGGGGATCTCGGGGGACCTCGGGGGTCTCCGAGGTTGACAGCCCTCGGCCGTCGGCGGTTACATCTACCATCGATAGACGATAATGTCACCGTCACTCGGACGGCGACGCGCGGAGAGGCACGCAATGGACGCGAACGGCCGGCAGGCTGTCCCGGCAGGGGAAACCGACACCTACGACTCGAAGCTGGCGCCGGTGCAGACCGCGACGTTCACCCGGCCGACCGCGCGGATGGTCGAGGCGCTGGACGACGTGAGCGCGGCGACGGCGTGCGCGAAGCTGCACCAGATGGGCATCACGCGAACCTTCCTCGACGGCCCGGTCCCGCTGCACCGGACGCCGGACGTCAAGGTGGTCGGCGGCGCGGTGACGCTGCAGTTCCTGCCGCAGCGCGAGGACGTTTTCTCCGGGACCGCGCAGGAGGACGCCGAGCGCAAGACGGCCCTGTGGCAGGTGCTGGAGTCGATCGAACCGGGTGACGTGCTGGTCGTTTCGGCGTTCGGCAGCCACTTCACCGGCTGTCTCGGCGACATGCTGGTGCGCTATTTCAAGCTGCGCGGCGGCGCCGGGATCGTGGTGGACGGCCGGGTGCGCGACGCCGCGCGGATCCGCGCGCTGGGTGTGCCGGTGTGGTGCACCGGGGTGACGCCGCACTACGCGTCGCAGACCGAACTGTTCCCGGCGGCGTTCAACGTCCCGGTCGGCGCCGGCGGCGCGTTGGTGACGCCGGGCGATCTGATCGTGGCCGACGAGGACGGCGCGGTGGTGGTGCCGCAGCAGAAGGCGGTGGCGATCGCCGAGGATTCTCTTGCACACCAGGACAAAGAAGCGTTCGCGCGACGTCGGCTGGACGAGGGCGGCCGGTTGTCCGACTACTACCCGCTGACCGGGCGCGGGCTGGAGGAGTACACGGCGGCGCGGACCTCCGGCTGATCAGCCGCCCCAGCGCGCGAGCCATCGCGCCGCCGCGCGCAGCGGGACGTCGATCGGCGCGATCTCCGGATGCCAGGCGCGTTCCCATTCCAGGGAAATCCAGCCGGACCACGGCCGCAGCAGACGTCCGCATTCCGCGAGCGGGACCTCCCCCTCGCCCGGCGGGACCGGCGTCAGCCCGGCGGCCGCGTCCTTGAGCTGGAAGTACCCGAGGTACTCCCCCAGCAGTGCCCGGGTCCGCGCCGGGGGTTCGCCGGCCCGCCACGGGTGCAGCGCGTCCCACAGGACCGCCACCCGTGCCGGGTCGGCGAACGGTTCGACCAGCCGCAGCACGGATTCGGCGGTCAGGTGGGAATCGTGGGTCTCGACGAGCAGCCGGACTCCCGCCGCGGCGAGGTCCGGCAGTACCGCGGCGATCCGTTCCACCGCACGGCCGTCCTCGCCGGTGCCGCCGGGGAAGACCCGGATCGCGGGGGCGTGCAGCCGCGCGGCAAGGTCGATCAGCGCGCGCAGTTCGTCCACCACGCCGGGGCCGGGTGCGCAGACCTGGACATAGCCGGCCAGCGCGGAAATCTCCAGCCCCGCTTCGCTGATCTGTTCGCGAACGGCCGCGGCATTGCTCAGTCCTAAGTGGACCTCCTCGTCCGCGTGCACCCGAAGTTCCAGCCCGGCACAACCGTGCGCGGCGGCGATCGCAGCCGACTCACGTACTGGAATGCCGGGCATCCCCAGTGTGCTCACCGCGAATTTCCAGTCTGCGCAAGCATTTCGGCTGTCTGCCACAGCAGTAATCTTACGCGGCTGCCGTCCCGCCGGTGGCCGGAGTCCGGCCGTGCCGCATCACAAAAGTCAGCAAAAGCGCGAGTACGCTGACGCCGAGCAGCACGAAGTACGCCGCCTGGTAGCCGGTGTCGCTGGTGATCGACTTACCGGAACTGATCTGGACCTGATTCGCGGCGGTAATCGAGCCGACGATGGCCGTACCGAGCGTGTTCATCACGCCGAGTGCGGTGTACAGCAACGAAGTCGTGACACCTTGCGCTTCGGCGGGCACCGCTTCGATGACGAGATTGTTGGCCCCAGCGTAGAGAAATCCGAGTCCGATGCCCATGAGCGCGGCGATCACCACGATCAGGACCGGTCCGCTCAACTGTCCGAAAAGGATCAGCACCACTCCCCCGAGCGTGCCGATAATCGAGGTGAGCAAAGCAGTTCTCGGCGCGAATCTCCGGCACACCCACCCGGCGGCGTAACCCGCGGCCGCGCCGACGAGTCCGAACGGAAGACCGTAGCTCACGCCGTATTCCAAAGCAGTCATACCCAGACCGCGCTCCGCGACCCCGGGAACGTGCGGAGTACGAAGCAACTGCGGGATGAGCACGGAACTGTTGGCGGTGGTGACGAAAATGGCGGTTCCCGAGGTGAGCAGTGTCAGCCACACCTTGGGTTGAGATACCAGCGTCAGATCGATCAAGGGCTCGGCACGGCGACGCTCGACAATCACGAAGAGCACCAGCAATACCACCGAAAGCGCCACGGCGTAACCGAGGTAATGCTTTTCCACCAACCCGAGCACGAGCACCGCCATCCCGGCCCCGAGCAGCAATCCGCCGGCGACGTCGATGCGCCGTTTGATCCGCACGCGGGTTTCGGGAACGACAAGCAGTACGAGCGTCGAGACGACGACGTCGTAGCCGAGCGTGAACCAGAAGGCGCTGCGGAACCCGTAGGCGTCGACCAAATACCCGCCCAGCAGCGGACCGCCGAACGCGGCGACGCCGGTACCGACACCGAGCGCGCCGACGCCGAGCGGCACCCATCGCGGCGGGAAGAGGTCGCGGATGAGGCCGTAACCGGCGACGTACGCGACGACGAACGCGGACTGGAGCACGCGTCCGGTGAGGAACAGCCAGTACACCGGCGCCAGCGCGCAGATCAGCGACCCGGCGCCGAACATGACGGCCGCGGCCAGGAGGACTTTCTTCTTGCCGTGCGCGTCGGCGAGTTTCCCGGCGATCGGGAGGAACACGAGCGACGCGACGAAGACGACGGTCATCACCAGCGCCACCTGGCCGGTGCCGAAGGCGGCGGCGATGTCGGGCAGGCCCACCCCGACGAGGGTGAACTCGAAGTTGGCGTTCTCGGTCAGGAGTGCGATCGCCACGACGATCAGCACGTAATACCCTTTCGACCGCTCTGCGGTGCGCGGTTCCTCAGCCATGCGCACCGATGTAACCGGCGGTCCGTCCGGATTGAGCGGGTCAGTCCCGCTGTCCGGGACTCACTCCGCCAACCGGTCGAGCGCTTGCTTGAGCTGCGGGATCCAGGCCTCGTGCTCCGGCTTCATCAACACCGAGCGGAGGATCGTCACCGTCTCGGAGTCGCGTTCGATCTCCGGGTGCAGCGCGGCGAAAGCGTCCGCGTCCACGCGCAAAGTGGACAGATACAGCGGGTTTTCCGTGTCGGCCATACCGTTCTGGAGGATAGTGTTGGCGGATTCGGTGATCTCGCTCATCCGGGCGCGGCGAGGCCAGTAGGTGACAATGTCCAAAGTGGGCTCGAGGTGCAAGGCGAACCGGTCGGATTCCTTGATGCGGGCGGCGAAATCGTTCGCTGCCCGGCGGCAGGCGGCCAGCATCTTCCCGAGGCCGCGGTCGCGTTCCAGCGGAAATGCCTGCAGGGTAAGCCAAAGTGCGCCTGCAGCGGCACCGGCGCGGGAGCATTCCAGGGAGATCTCTCCGAGGTGCAACTCGTCGGAAGTGAAGTAGGTATAGGGAGAATCGTGTTTGTAGAACCGGCCGACCGCCGGGTCCGCGAACAACACCGCGCCGCATCCGTACGGCTGGAGCCCGTGCTTGTGCGGGTCGACCACGACAGAATCGCACGAGCCGATCGCACGGTAGGCCTCATATTCGTCCAGCAAGGTATAGAACCCGCCGTACGCGCCGTCGACATGCAGGCGGACGCCGTAACGTTCCTTCAGCGCAAGAGCTTGCTGGATGTCATCGACCGCCCCGAGCCCGGTAGTTCCTGGGGTCAACACGACGGTCCCGACCCCGCCGCCGCGGACTTCGGCTTCGACCGCTGACAGATCAACGCGCCCGTCGGGAAGTGCCCGAACCGCGCGGGATTCGACGCCGAGCACCTGGCACATGCGGCCGTGCGTGTAGTGCGCGTCCTGCGAATGGACGACCGCCTTGCCCGGGGCGAGTTCGCGGGCGACCCAAAGGGCTTCGAGGTTCGCGATCGTCCCGCTGGAGGTGAGATGCCCGAGCGACGGCTGCGCGAACCCGAACATCCGCGCCAGGTCCGCGATGACCTCGACCTCCATCGGCGAGGTGGCCTGCGAGGCGTCGAGCGCGTGGTTGTTCGGGTTGACCACCATCGCGGCGAGGTAGGCGGCGACCGCGACCGGATGCGGCGGTTTCAGCATCTGGCCCGCGTAGCGGGGGTGGAAGAAGGGGAAGGACGCGTCCATGCGGGCGGCGTAGTCCTCCAGCAGCGCGGGGAGGTCGACGTCCGGCCGGCTCGCCGGGGACGGGGTGTAGGGACCCCATTTGCGTTCCCACGCCTCGACGCCGAGGAGAGCCTGGTCGATCAGTTCGCGCCGGTCCATGCGTCACCTCGTCGGTCGCCGGTTGCTGCCTCTCGGGCACCCTATCGACCCGAGGGCAGCGGATTGGGCTTCTCGCGCCGGCGATCTAAGGTGTGACGACGTTTCTTCCGCGCGGTGAGGAGCTTTCCCATGACCGATGGCCCGGAGTCCGGACCCGCGCCGCAGCAGATGCCGCCGGGAGAACCCGCTCCGATGCCGGGACCCGCGCCGCAACCGGTGCAGTGGGCCGGACAGCCGCAGCAATGGGCCGGGCAGCCGAACGCCCAGCAGTATCCGAGCCCCTATCCGCCCGCCCAGCCGTGGGCCGCGCCCGCTCCGGCGAACGGCGTCTGGCTGGGCGTCGCGGCGCTGGTGCTGGGCCTCCTCGGCTGCGTGCTCCCGCTGCTGCCGATCGACCTGTCCGGCATCCGGGCGTACCTCGCGCTCCCCTTCGGGTTGGCCGGGCTGGCCTGCGGACTCGTCGGCGTCATCGGACGACGCACCGCGAAGCCGTTGTCGGCGGTGGGCATCGCGGTGTCGGCGATCGCGCTGATCCTCGGCATGATCATGCTCAGCAACCAGCTCGTCGGATGAGGGCCGTTCTGCCCTGAGCGGAACGGCTGTCCATCCGGCCCCGGCGGATGCCAGGCTGGGCTTATGGCGGACATCCTTCCTTTCCACCAGCGCCGCGCCCCCGTCCGGGACGACGAGGCCGAACCGCTGTGGCGCGAGGTGCTCGGCCGCAGTCTCCGCGCCGAGCGGGAGACACAGGGCGAGCGGCTCGTCGACGTCGCCGAGCGGGCCGGGATCTCGCCGCAGTACCTGTCCGAGATCGAGCGCGGCCGGAAGGAACCGTCGAGCGAGATGATCGCCGCGGTGACGGGTGCGCTCGGGGTGAACCTGGCCGGTCTGCTGAACGGGATCGCCGGGGACATCCGGCGGATCAGCGTGGTGGGACCGCGCCCGGCGCGCCGTCCGGCCGGACCCGTGCTGATGGCCGCCTGAACCACGGTCCGCCGCCGCCGAACTGGCCGGTTCAAGTCCGTGCGGGGCCCCTTGGGGGAATCAGGTTCCGATGCCAGGGACTTAAGGCGGCGCTGCGGGTGCGGTTTGCCCAGGTCGGCGGAGTCGGGCGTCCGTGAGGGGAACCCTGAGGGACTCTGAGTCCCTCAGGGTTCCCCTCACGCAACGCAGGCCGGAACCCCAGACCGGCCCGCGAACCCCGCCTCACGGACGAGCGGCGATCACCTGGTCCGCCAGCCCGTACTCCACCGCGCCGGCCGCGTCGAACACCCGGTCCCGGTCGGTGTCGTGCCGCAATTCCGCCACGTCGTGGCCGGTGTGCCGGGACGTGATCTCCTCCAGTTGCGTCCGGACCCGGACCACCTCGTCCGCCTGCAGGATCAGGTCCGGGATCGTCCCGCGTCCCTGCGCGGCGGGCTGATGCAGCACCACCCGCGCGTGCGGCAGCACCGATCGCCGCCCTTCCGCACCGGCGGCCAGCAGCACCGCGCCCGTCGCGACCGCCTGGCCGACGCAGGTCGTCGCCACCGGGGCCTTGATGAAGCGCATCGTGTCGTACAGCGCGAGCATCGCGGCCGGGTCGCCGCCCTCGGAGTTGATGTACAGGTTGATTTCCTGTTCCGGGTTGTCCGACTCCAGGAACAGCAGCTGCGCGATCAACGCGTTCGCGACGCCCGAGTCGATCGCCGTGCCCAGGTACACGATCCGTTCGGACAGCAGGTGCGAGTAGACGTCCATGATCCGCTCGCCGCCGGGACTGCGGGTCACGACGTTCGGAATGGTGTAGGTGCTCATGCGCGTACCCCCAGGCCCATCGCGTGCGTGCGCACCGGCACGACCTGCTCCAGGCGGTCGACGATCTGGTCGATGAAGCCGTAGTCCCGCGCCTCGGCGGCGGTGTACCACCGGTCGTGCAGGGAATCGGCGAAAATGCGGTCGAACGGCTGGCCGGTGTCCTGCGCGGTGAGGCCCAGCACGGTGTCGCGGGTGTAGCGCAGGTCGTCGGCCTGCACCTCGACCTCCACGGCCGAGCCGCCGATTCCCGACGAACCCTGGTGCATCAGGATTCGCGCGTGCGGCAGGGCGAATCGCTTCCCGGGAGTGCCCGCGGACAGCAGGAACTGCCCGGCACTGCAGGCCAGCCCGAGCGCGAGCGTCGAGACGTCGCACGGCACCAGCCGCATCACGTCGCGGATCGCGAGCATCGACGGGACCGAACCGCCGGGTGAGTGGATCCACAACGCGATGTCCTTGACCGGGTCTTCGCCGGCGAGGGAGAGCATCTGGGTCGCGAGGACCGTCCCGTTGTCGTCGTCGAGCACGCCGTCCAGTACGAGGACCCGCTGGCTCAGGAACCGTTCCCGGAGCCGCTGGTCGAACATCGGCGGAGTCGATTCGTTGGTCATGCCTCGACTGTGCCGTCGCGGCCCCGGCCGCCGCTGCTTTCGCTGCCGACGGCAGATCTGCTGTGAGCAGCGCGGGAAGTCAGCCGGTTTTGCGGACGAGGTTCGTGTACCCGGCCAGCGCCAGCGTCGCGAGACCCCACACCGCGACCTGCACGCCCCAGATCGCGGCCGTGAAGACCTGGCCGGAAGCGCTCGCCGTGTCGAGGTCGCATTTGCTCCGCAGACCTGTCGGCGCGATCGGCAGACCCCGGTCGAGCCCCAAGCCGATCAACTCGATCGGCGAGCACGCGGCGCCGCTCGCGACTCGTTCCGCGGCGTGGTGCCCGGGCCGGGTTTCCGTTGTCCCAGCCCACAAACCGAGCACTCCGGCCGCGACGAGCGCGAGCAGCAACGCCGCCGCGGTGCGCCGCGCGCGGTAGCCGTATCCGGCCAGCGCGCCCCAGATCCAGTGGAACAGCCGCGACATCCGCCCGCCGAGAGCGTCCGGCGAACGGCGGCGCAGGTCGTCTTGCTGGGCGATCAGGATGGTGCGAGCGTTGCCGTCGTGGCCCGCGGTCCGTTCGACCGCCGCCAGCTTCTGGTAACCGGTAGCGTCGTAGTACTCGGTGTGGCAGCGGAGCAGGTGCAGCCACCGCCGCCAGCCGAACGACGGATCGATTGCCGCGTAAGTGAATCCGTCCAGCCAGGCCAGTTCGAAATGGGCGCAATCGGCACCGGTGCTGCCGTCGGGACAGACGAGGTCGCCCGGCATGAACACCGTCGTGGCCTTCGCGTCGGAGAGCCCGAGCAGCCTCCCCTCCGGCGACGTGACGCGCGTGGTCGCGGAGAACTCGAGCTGCCCGCCGATCTGCGCGCCCTGCAACCGCACCGCACCGATTTCGCCGTTGCCGACCAGTTCCGAGTCGCGGATCAGCATGCTGCGGCCGACGGTCAGGGTGTCCGCCTCGATAGCGGGTCCGATGTCGTTGGAGACCTTGATGCTTTGGCACTCAAGAGAACCGCCGATGCACGCGCCGTTGAGGTGGATCGCGCCGTCGGCCGACGAGCCGGTGATCCGCGTTCCCTGGTGCAGGTACAGGCCGCTGCCCAGCTCCGCCGAACTCGCCTCCAGCGCGAGCCCGTCCGGATTGGCGATCTCCGCGTCCCGGCACAGCAGGCTGCCGCCGATGCGCGCGCCGATCAGCCGGATCGCGCCGTCCGAGTTGGTGCCGGTGATCCGCACACCGTCGGACAGGTGCAGGTCGCCCGCGATCCGCACCCGGGACGCGTGCAGGCCCGGCATCCGCCCGCCGATCAAGTACAGGTGCGGCAGCGTCGCCTGGCGCACCTCTACCGGCTGGTCGAAGACACAGGTGAACAGCATCAGTCCGGCGGTCGCGGTGGCGCCGTCGAGGTTCAGTTCGCCGGTGATGCGGGCGCGGGCCAGCATGACCCCGCGCGGGTCGAGGTCGCCGTGCCTGCCGAGCAGCACGTCCCGCAGCACCTCCGCGCGCACGAGGTGGTCCGGGCTTTCGGTTTCGGCCAGGTCGGCGACGTCGATCTGGCCGGCGCCGAGCAGTTCGCCTTCCCGGGCCGACTCGACCAACCGGCGTTCGAAGTCGCTGAGATCGGTCACCCGGGGCGCAGTCACTCCCGAAATCATGCCTGGTCCGGAGTTCAGTCGCGACCGCGCTCGAGCTGGTCGGCGAGGTCTGCGAGTCCGTCGGCCTGGAGGTCGAACCGGTCGGCGGGAGCTGGCGGGTCGCCGACCGGACGGCCGACGTACGCGGTCCGGAATCCGGCTTCCTGCGCCCCGCGCAGGTCCCAGGCGTGCGCGGCGACCATCAGCAGCCGTTCCGGCGCGCGGCCAGCGACGTCGATGGCGAGCCGGTAGACGTCCGGAGCGGGCTTGTAGGTGCGGGCGTCCTCGGCGGACAGCACGGTGTGCCAGCGCAGCCCGGCCTTCGCGCACAGGTCGAGCAGCACGGTGCGGCTGGCGTTGGAAAGCCCGACCAGCGGGAATCGTTCGGCAAGGCGGGCGAGCCCGGCCACCGTGTCCGGCCACGGCGGGAGCTGGCGAGCCGCGAGCGCCAGTTCAGCCGCGTCCCCAGTGCCGACTGCGTCCGCGACGGCCTGCGCGGCTTCCCGGTCGATGACGTCGCTCGCGACGTACGGCCGTTCTCCGGCGACGATCCGGCCCTGCTCCTGCTCAACATGCTTCTGCCACACAGAAAGCAGCTGTTCGACCTCTGCGTCAGCGAGCGACGGCGCGAATTTCCGGATCCCCGCCCGGATTCCGGCCGGTTCGTCGACGAGTGTGCCGAGCACGTCGAACACGAGCACATCGATGTCCATGATCGCAACCTATCCGGACGTCCCGCACAGAGCAACCAGCGCCGTTCGCAGCCAGCGTCCGTATTCCGCCGCGGCCCAGTCCTGGACGCGACGCAGATGCACGATCGTGTCCGCGCACAGCAAGGCGTCCGTGGTGCTCGCGAGTTGTTCAATGTCCATAGTGGACGCAAGAAGGCCATCACGCCCCGCGCGGGACCAGAATTCCCGGCACAGTCGCGCCGTTTCGCGTCGCCCCGACTGTGCCGCCTCGGCGATTTCCGGCTCCGCGTCGCCGACGAGCGCTTCATCGATGCCCCGCCGGAACGACGCCGCCTTGGTGCCGAAGCGGACGTACACGGTCCTCGGCGCGACCCCGGCCTGGCGCGCGACCTGCGTCAGCGCGGTGGCCGCGTAGCCGTGTTCCAGAAACAGCTCCCGCGCCGTTACGCCGACCGGCGTCACCATGACGCATCCCCGCGGCGGACCGGACCGGCGAACAGGTCCGGCTGGCCAAGCACTAGTCCACTGTGGACAATTTACGCAACCCGAAGAACGCCGCGACCACCACCGCGAGCCCGATCACGTACGCGAGCACCAGCAACCCGACGCGGCCGCTGAAATTGCCGCCCACCGGCGGAAGCACGAGAGAGAACACTGCGACGAGCGCGATGAGCACGGACCGCACGCGCCCGGCAGGCAACGAAGCGGCGAGCGGAATCGCCGCCCACAGCAGGTACCACGGCTGCACCACCGGCCCGAAAATCACGACCACGCTCAGCATCAGCCCGAGCGAGCGGACCGGGTCGATCCGGCCGGTCCACTGACTCCGCAGCACCACGACGATCCCGGCCGCGGTGAGCACGTACCCGATGATTTTGCCGACGCCGATCATCGTCTGCGTGATGTGCGCGCCGAACAGCGAGCCGACGCCGCCGACGAGGAAGCCGAACCAGTTCGTGGGCGCCATCCAGCTGTTGACCGCTCCCGAGGTCGTCAGCGCCGACACCCAACTGAACCCGATCCCGGTCGCCAGCGAAACCGCCGCGGACACCGCCACGAAGACGACCACCATCCCCGCACCGGCGAGCAGGAACTCGCCGATCCGGCCGCGGCGTCGGGCGAGCGCCGTCCCGACCACGGCCAACGCGACCAGCGCGGGCACCTTCACCTCGGCGCCGAGCGCGATGAGCAGCACGCCGCCGGCGAGCGGCCACCAGCGGATCCGGTCGCCCACCGCTTCCAGCGCGACCGCCACGCCCGCGACCATCAGACCGATCATGAGGGCGTCGTTGTGCATCCCGGCGACCACGTGCCACAGAACCAGCGGGTTCAGCACGCCCAGCCACAACGCGACCCGCGGCGACGCGCCCGCCGCAGCCGCCAGGCGCGGCACTGCCCACGCGATCAGCACCAGCCCGGCCACCTCGACGAGCCGGTGCAGCGCGACGCCGACGATCGGATTCCCGCCGGACACCTGCGCGATGACCCGCTCGACCGCGCCGAACAACGGACCGTACGGCGACGGCGTCTCGCGCCAGTAAACGCTGACCCGGCCGACGATGTCCGACGCCGATCCCAGCGCCTGCTGCGGACCGACGACGTTGAGGTCGAACCCGTGCGCGGCCACCGCGCCCTGCGCGAGATAGCTGAAGACGTCGCCGCTGAACAGCGGCGGCACGACGAGCAACGGCCCGCACCACAACGCGAGCGTCCGCTTCAGCCAACCGGCGTCGGGGGTGTCCGAGGCGAGCACGCGCCCGCCGAGCAGCGCCCACGCGAGCACGACCAGGCCGACCCCAGCGATGCCGCCCGCGAACGGCAGCACCCCAGACATCCCGGCTGCCCCGGCGTACACCGCGGCGGCCAGCAGCAGCACCCCGCCGAAGCCGGTCCAGCGCAGGCTCCCCGCGGACGCGAAACCGAAGAACCGCACGGGCCGCGAGAGCGTGACCGGCTGACTACTCATCGAAGACCTGCGCACGACATGCGGCGATCGTAGTAGCCGCCTCCGCCAGCCCCCGCGCCACCGCCCGCGCGCGCCCCGGCTACCGGTACGTGAGGGGAACCCTGAGGGAATCTGATTCCCTCAGGGTTCCCCTCACGTACTTCACCGGGGCAGAGTCCACAAAGGACTTGGGGGTCAGTTCTGGTCGCGGTTGATGACGCCGCAGGCGTACCGGGAGCCCGCGTCGCCGGTCGCCTTGGTTTTCTCGTCCGGAACCGGTGCGCTCGGGTCGCCCCGGACGGCGTAGCGGTCGGCGGGGATGTTCGCGAAATTGTCGGACTTCGAGTGCACGATGATCGAGGTCCCGTCAGGACCGAACAGCTGGTCCAAGGTGAAGGTGTCGAGCACGAACTTCGTGTACCCGCGGCCGTTCGACCGCACGAGCACCGAAGGAAGCTGGCCGATGGGCAGTCCGGTGTGGTGGTCCATCGGCATCAGGTGGCCGCCCGCCGCGGTGAACGGGTTTTTCGGGTCGCCGACGGTGCAGTTTCCCTTTTCGTGGACGTGCATGCCGTGGAAACCGGGCGCGAAATGACCGGTGAGGTACACCTCGACCCAGACGGCCTTCGCCCGGCTGTCGGCGGTGAACCACGCGGAGCCGACGTCGTTGCCCTTGGCGTCCTTCAGCGTGGCGGAGGCGGAGTCGCCGTCGCGGTAAGCCGCACCGGCCGGCTGCCGGGCGGTGTCCGGCGACTGCTGGCCGAGCTGGCTGCTTGCCGCCGGCGCCACGCCCATGACCAGTGCGCAGGCACCCAACGCGCCTGCCACCAACTTAGTTCTGCGCACGGTATCTCCCTGAGGGCACTGGTGATCTATGACCGATACAGAATCGGGCCTCGCCTTCTCCGTGACCAGGGGCCAGATGGAACTAAAAGAATCCGGCACGCGGCGGAACGTCCATCTTGCGCGGAACTCTCGTTCAGGAAGAATGTTCGGCGATCAGCCGCTTCACCGTCTCGTACACCGGTTTCGGGGAATAATCGTCCCGCAGCAATCCGAACCGATTCTCCCGCGGGCCGCTCGACAACCCGTCCCGCAGCCCGAAAATCTCGTAGGTGTCCACGCCCGCCTCAGCTGCCAGTCCAAACACCGTGCGCGCGACGGATTCCATCACCTGGACCTGTTTTTCCTCCGAATTCTCCGGACCCGTCGGCCAACCGGTCTCGGTGATGTGCATCGGCACCGTCACCGGGACCCCGATCGCCGACGCGGATTCGCGAAACGACCGCACGACATGGGCCACCGCTCCGGCCAATGCGTCGGCGGGCACTGGCCGGAAGACGTCCGGAAAGAAGTCCAAGCCGAGGAAATCAATGCGATTCAGCACTTCTGGGTCTACCGCCGAGCGCACCGCTTCCCAGAACGGATCGCCGGGCAGCGCGACCGCGGCGTTGAACCCGATCAGCACGTCGGCCCCGAGCCGCGCCCGCTCGTCCACCGCCGCCGCGAGCCCGGCGCCGAGCGCCTCGTAACAGCCAGGACTGCCGCCGTCCAGCGGCGCGGCCACGTTGACCTCCTCGCAGACCTGCAGTTTCCCGCCGCCCGACTCGGCAACCTCGCGAACCGCCGCGCGCACCGCGTCGGCGAACCCGTCCGGATCGACCTCCGGACTGCCGTAGCCGAGCACGTAGTCCACCACTCGCCCGTCGCCGAGGTACGGCACCGCGTCCGGCGGCGTCGGCTCGTGCGCGCCCCGGTAGTGGCGATAGCACCGGACGTAGAACCGCTCCGTGCCTTTCGCCAGGTCCCGCAACGCTTCCGCCGTCCGTTCGACGTCCTCCGGCGGCGCGTCGATGAAGGTTTCCAGCCGCACCAGATCGGTGCTGACGACGCCGGGCCACACGCCAAAGGTGATCATGACCATCCCTCTCCAGTAGTCGTATACAAACAACCGTACTCGTATACGACTAGCGTGCGCTACCCTGGTCCGGTGCCGACGAACGCTCTCGACAACCCGCTAGTGCTGCCGATGCTCGGCCTGCTCGTGGAAACCCCGCGCCACCAGTACGCGCTCCTGCGCGAACTCCGCACGCGCTACCCGTTCCTGAACCCGAAGACGTCGACCGTCTACACGCTGGTCGGCACGCTGACCCGGCACGGACTCGTCGCGCCGGACGGCGACGGCGACCCGCGGCCGGTCCGGCTGACCGAAGACGGTCTCGCCGATTTCCGCGAGCGGATCGAACGGCAACTCCGCGACGCCGACCCGAACCTCGATTCCCGGTTCCTGATCGCGCTGGCCTACCTCGGCGCGCTTCCGCCGGCGCGCGCGGTCACCCTGCTGCACGACCGCGCAGAACGGGTCCGAGAACAGCACCGCGAGCTTTCCGCGACGCTCGATAATGCCGATTTGCCGGAAATGCAAATGATCGAGGTGCATTTCCTGGTTTCCCGGCTCCGCCACGACGCCGCGTGGCTCGCCCGCACCGCGGACCGGATCGAGAGCGGAGACCTCGTCCCGCCCCGGTGAGCACAGCTTTCATCGTGATTTCATCGCCGCCCCTTACCGTGCGCGAGTGCCCGGCGGAAGCCAGCCGGGCAAAGGCGAAGGCGGGGGTATGACCGGAGAATCCGGATCGGTGGTCGACGCCGCGTCGGCCGGGGTGGAGAACCTGGCGGGCTCGGCGCTCGCGGGACTCGACAAGGCGGGGCCGGTCGGCGACCTGGCCCGGCCGGTGGTGTCGGCGCTGCGCAACGTGTGGGAGGGCTACTTCGGGGCCCCGGTCCCGCCGGGCAGCACCAACTGGAACGCTTACACGCACCAGCAGCTGTACCAGATGCTGTGGGAGAAGGCCGACGTCGGCGACGTCAGCACGGTCGCCGCGGAATGGCAGCGGCACGGTTCGGAAATGCGCACGCACGCCGATTCGCTCAAATCGCAGCGGGGGACGCTGCACGAGAACTGGAGCGGACAGGCCGCCGAACGCGCGTCCGGGCGGCTGGGCTCGCTCGGCGATCGCGCGTCCGGGATCGGCGACCGCGCCGGGACCGTCGGCGGCGCGGCCCAGAACGCGGGCGATTCGCTCGCCGTCGCGCGCAACACCATGCCGAAGCCGCCAGGCGACCCGACTGGGGGCGCAGTCGCCGCCGCGGCGGCCGGAGCGGGTGCGGGCGCGGTCATCGGCGGGATTCTCGGAGCCGGGGCGGGCGGCATCGGCGCCGGTCCGGGCGCGTTGATGGGCGCGGCGATCGGCGCGGTCGCGGGCGGCGGGGCGAGCCTGTTCGCCTCGAATGTCGCCGCGGCGGAACAGAAAGCCGAAGCGGTGCACGTGATGCAGCGCTACGAAGCCAGCCTGCACAAGAGTTCGCACGCGATCAATCCGCCGCCCGCCGGGTCCACGACCGCGGATTCCTACGGCGCGGACGATTCGACCAGCGCCTCGAGCTACGCCGGTCCGCTCGGCGGGGCCGGATCGGGCGCGGGCAGCGGCATGCCGTGGGGAGCGCTGACCACCGCGGCCCCGGTCGAATCGGGCCTGTCGGCCGGAATTCGCTCCGCGCTCGGCATGGAGGGCGCGATGCTCGCCCGCAACGCCGCGATGGCGGAGATGGCCGCCGCTCGCGCGGCCAGCGGCAACGGCATGATGCCCGGCCGCGGCGCGGGCGCCTCGCAGGAGGAGGAAGAGGAGCACAAGAACAAGATGCCGGTGCTCGACCAGCCGCTCCTGCACCCCGAGGACAAGACCATCAGCCCGGTGATCGGGCTGTGATCGGCAAGAAAGACAGGAGCACCCGATGACCGGCCACGAGGTCGCCCCGAACGCGCTGGACCGCCAGGTCGCCGCGCTGGGCAGACTCGGCGAGCAGACCGGGGAACTCGTCGGTTCGGCGGGACGGCTCGCCGACCGGCTCCCGCAGCTGGGCACCGCGCCGCCCGCGCTGCACCTGGCCCAGCGGCTGCGCGAGGCCGCCGGACACGCCGGGCTGACCGGCGAGCTGGGCGCGGCGGACACCGAACTGACCGGGTTCCACGAGGCGCTGCAGGCAGGCATCCGGCGCTATCAGGAGCACGAATCCGGCGTGCAGCAAGCGTTCCAGCGGCTCGAACGGCAAGCCGAATGACCGCCGCACTGCCCCGGGTCGGCGACGAGACCGTCCACATCGGACTTGTCGAGGCCGACCTGCTGGCCACGCACGCCGGGGCGAGCTGGCCGTTTCCGTTGCAGGTACCGTCTTACGGGCGGATCGACGGCGAGCGCGAGATCCTGTTCGCCACTGCCGGGCAGGCGCTAAAGGCACGCGGGCTCGCCGACGACTCCGGGCCGGACGGCCTCGCCGCGGAAGCCGTGACCGCACTGCGCGAATGTCGCGGCATCGTTGATTTGGTGGTGGCGGACGCCGAGGGGGCGACCGCCGTCACCGCACTCGTCTACCGGTCCTCGGCGCTGATCTGCCGTCAGCGGCTCGAGGCCGACACGCTGTCGGTGCGCCGGGTGGACGAAACGGCGCTGGTGGACGCCGTACTCGCGGAAATCCCGAAGGTGGAGGCGGCCCGCACGATGCCGGTCACGCTGCCCGCGCACGCGGTGAAGGAGGCGATGGCGCTCACCGACGACGAGGACGACACCTCCCGTGCCCACCGCTTGCGCGACCTCGTCCGCGACAGCGGCGGCGACCCGGCGGCGCTGGACAGCCTCGTCGGCCTGGTCGTCCCGCTGACCGGCCGCGGCCAGCTCGGCGCGACCCGCGACGGGCGCACCCGGGAGGGCCGCGAACTGTCCTGGATGGACGGTCCGCGCGGCCGCGTCCGGATCAACCCCGCGCGCGACGGCTGGCTCAGCGTGAACTCGCTGCGCCAGGCCGACCTGCGCTTCGCCCTCGGCGAGCTGGCCACCGCCGCGCGGCGGCCGCGATGACCGCACCGAAACCGACCGGAGGACCTTCCGTGCCGATCCAAGACTCGGCGGCCTGGCTCGCCGACTACCAGAAAAACCTGTCCCGGATGCAGGCGAACGCCGAGGCCGCGAGCGCGAACCTCAGCCGCGTCGGCGGCCGGGCCGCTTCCCCGCGCGGCGAGGTCGAGGTCGAGGTGGGCCCGAGCGGCGCGCTGACCGACCTGCGGCTGAGCCCCGCCGCCCGCGCGCTGGAAGCCGACGCGCTCGCCCGGCTCATCCTCGCGACCGTCCACGACGCGCACCGCCAGGCCGGTGCCCAGGTCGTGGACATCATGACCGACTACGTCGGCGACGGCCCCGCACTCCAGCTGGTCCGCGACAACCTGCCGGTCGAGGCGGCCCCCGCCGCACCGCGCCAGGAAGACGACTACTTCGCGAACCCGGGGATCATCTCGTGACCGCCGGTTTCGAGGTCGACCCCGCGCAACTGCGCCGGCACGCGGCCACCGTCGGCGACCTGGCCGACCGGCTCGGCAATGTCGCCCGCAGCGCCCCGTCCGGACTCGGCGACCAGGCGCTCGGCGTCTTCGTGCAGTTCCTCACCGCGGGCCTGCAGTCGGCGGTCGGCAAGACCAACGACGCCGTCTCGCACGCATCGTCCACTGTGGACAAAGTGAGCGGGAACCTCACTCAGGCGGCGGAAAGCTACGAACGCCGCGACCAGGGCAACGCGGCCGCGCTGCCGGGGAAGGACCTCCCGTGACCGACTCCAGCCAGCTGCTGACCGACCTGAAAACCACCACGCAGGCGGTCGAAAACCACGACTGGGTGTCCGCCGGACTCGGCGGTGCCACCACCGCGCTCGACCTGCTCGGCGCGTCGCAGGACCCGCTCGCCGCACTGACGTCGGCCGGGTTCGGCATGATCACCGAACTGGTGCGGTTCCTGGAGGAGCCGCTGAAACAGTTGCAGGGCAACCCGGATTCGGTGTCGTCGCACTCGCAGGGCATGGAAGGCGGCGGCCAGCAGGTGTCGTCCGTCGCGGACGATTACCGGCAGTCCGCGGGCCCGGAGACGTCGGGATGGAGCGGTTCTTCGGCTTCCAGCTACCGCGACAACAGCTCGCAGCACGCGGACTGCGTCGAGGCGGTCGGCCAGGCGGGCATCGCGATGGCCAAGGCGGCTACCGGCGCGGGGAAGGTCGTCGCGAAGGCGCAGCAGGAGGTCGGCGGGCTCATTTCGGAGGCCGTCGGGCAGATTATCCAGCTGATGACGCAGGCATTCGCCGCCGCTCAGGCGACGTTCGGCGCGAGCATCGCCGCAGCGATCCCGCAGGCGGTGGCGATCGCTACCCAGTACGGCGGGCAGATCGCGCAGAAGCTCGGGGTTCTGCTGTCGGATTCGGACAATTTGCTGCAGCTGATCACCTCGGTGACCCAGGGGCTGGAGGCGGCTACGCAGCTGATGACGAAGCTGAGCGAGGCTTCGAAGAGCGGTTCCGGGGAGGGTTCCAGCTCTTCGGATTCTTCGCAGACTTCGTCGAGTTATCCGTCGTCTTCGCAGTACTCCAGTTCGTCGGACTCGCAGTACTCGGATTCCTCGGACTCGGACTCTGCTCCGGACTCGGCGGATTCGCAGTACCCGGGCCAGAACCGCCCGCGCACTCCGGTCAGCACTGCCCGGCAGAGCTGACGAGTTCGACCTCGAAGCCGTCGTCGTTCTGCAAGTACGCGGCATAGTGCCCCGCGCCGCCCGCATGGGGATGTTTCTCCGGAAACATCAGCTGCCACCCGTGCCGGGCGGCGTCGGCGGCCAGCCGCTCGACCGTCGCGGCGTCCACGACGTGAAAAGCGAGGTGGTTCAGCCCCGGACGGCAGCGGTCGTGCCGGTCCGCGGTCAGCGCCGGGGATTGCTCGACCACGAGATACGTCGGGCCAAGCCGCCAGCTGCGGCCGGCCGCCCAGTCCTGGAACTGTCGATATCCGAGCTCCTCCAGCAGCCAGCCCAGCGACGCCACCGCGCGGCCGAGGTCCGGCACCCACAACTCGACATGGTGCAGGGTCCCGTGTTCACTCACGAGGGACCCCGATCCGAGCTGAGCACCGTCCGCAGCTCCCGGTCCAGCTCCGCCCCCGGTTCGACATCCAAATCCGTCCGCAGCCGCTCCCGCATCCGCCGATGCACCGCCAGCGCGTCCGCCCGGCGGCCACCGCCGTGGAGCGCCCGCATCAGCAGCACCGCCAACGGCTCCCGATGCGGATGCACCGCCAGCAGCGCCGACAGCTCGTGCACCACCTCGTCAGTCCGCCCCAGCTTCAACTGCAGCAACGCTTTCTCCTGCACCAACGTCAACCGCCGCTCAGTCAGCCGCAGGCGCTCCCCCTCGACGAACGGGCCCGGCAACCCGGCCAACGGCTCGCCGTGGAACAGGGCCAGCGCACCGGCGTAAGCATCGACAGCGGCCGACGGATCGCCGCCGTGGGTGGCGGTCGTGGCTTCCGAGATCCGGTCGGTCAGCTCGGTGACGTCCAGCCGCACTCGCTCTCGAGCGAAGCGGTATCCGCCGCGATCGCTGCCGATGACTGAGTCTTCCGTCCTCTCGCCGACCGCACGCAAGCATTTCCGCAGTCGATGCACGTACACCGGCACCACCCGGCCACCGGTGCCCGGCGGTTCCAGCCCCCACACGCCGTCGAGCAGTTCCCCGGGGCTGACCGTCTCGCCGGGGCGCAGGACCAGCGCCGCCAGCAGCGCCTGCTGCCGCACCGGGCCCAGGTCCAGCAGGTTCGGTCCCCGCCAGGCTTGCAACGGGCCGAGGACGCTGAACCGCAGCGAGTCCGGACCGGCCGGAGCCGGGGCCGCGCCGGGGGTGACCAGGCCGTGGTCGAAGGCGTAGACGATGCCCGCCGCCCGGTCGCGGAGGCGGAGTTTCGCGCACACCCGCTCGAAATGCGCCTCGACCGTACTCGCGGAAATCCCCAGCGTTCCGGCGATTTCCGCGTCCGTCAGCCCCCGGGCCACCGCGGTCAGCACATCCAGTTCCCGCGGCGTCAACAACCCGGACGGGACCGCCGGGCGCTCGGCAGCCGCCTGGCGATAGGTCGTGAGCACCCGTCCGGTGACCGCCGGATCGAGCCACGCCTCGCCCATCGCGACGGCTCGCACCGCGCGGATCAGGTCCTCCGCCGAAGAATCCTTCAAGACGTACCCGACGGCACCCGCGCGCAGCACTCCGGCGAGCAGCTCGTCGTCGTCGAACGTGGTCAGCGCGAGCACCGGCGGGCGCGGGCCGGACGCGCGCAGCCGCCGCGTCGCCTCGATGCCGTCGACGCGCTTCATCCGCAGGTCCATCACCACTGCGTCGACCCGGTCGACCCCGCCGGCCGCTTCGAGCGCGGCCGGGACCTCGTCGCCGTCCGCGCACTCCCCCACCACCGCGAACCCGTCGCGGCGGCGCAGGATCAACCGCAGGCCCGACCGCACCAATTCCTGATCGTCAACCAGCAAGACCCGTATTTCCTCCGACGCCGCGGTCACGACACGACCTCGCGCGCCAGCGGCACCGTCACGTCGACTACCCACTCGCCGTCCTCGGGCCCGGCAGCCAACCGCGCGCCGAGCTGGCCCGCACGCGCCGTCATGCCCGCCAACCCCGAACCGCCCGCATTGCGCGCGGCGCCGTTGTGTCCATTGCGGACGGTCAACCGGGCATCCTCTGCGCCGATCTCCAGCCGTACCAACGCCTTCTCCGCCGGGGCATGTTTGACCACGTTCGCCAGCGACTCCTGGACGATCCGGTAGAGCCCCAGCCCCACCGTGTTGTCGACCGCGGTCACGTCGCCCTCCAGTTCGTAGTCCGCGACCAGCCCGGCCGCGCACGTTTCGGCCACCAGCTCCGCGATGTCGCCCGCACCGGGCAACGGCCGCGTCCCCGCCGACTCCTGCGAGAGCAATCCAACCGTGCGGCGGATATCGGCCATCGCCGCCCGTCCGATCCGCTCCGCCTCGGTGAGCGCCGCGACGGCCTCGTCGATGTCGCGGTCCGTGCGCAGCCCGTGCCGCGCGCCCGTGACGTGCAGCAACGTGATGCTCAGCGAATGCGCGACGACGTCGTGCACCTCGCGCGCGATCCGCTGCCGCTCGCCGAGCCGCGCCTGTTCGCGCACGGCCTCCTGCTTGCCGCGCTCGGCGTCCAGCGCGCGCACGTACCAGCGCAGCATGAACCCGGCGGCCATCCCGACCACCACCGCGAGCGTGTACACGGGGAACCCGACGAGCCCGACCGTCAACGCGGCGGCCCCGAGCAGCGCGACCGCCCCGCCGGTCGCCGCGAACGCGACCCGCGCCGTCGCGATCGACCCCAGTTCGCCGGTGAGCACGGCCAACGGCATCGGCGCGAAGTCCGGCACCACCGGATACGCCAGCAGCAGCCCGATCCCGGCGAGCATCCCGAGCGCCTTCAGCCACGACGGCGCGAGCCGTCCGGTGAACGCGAACAGCAGCGACGACGACGTGGCCAGCAGAAACCCGGCGAGCGCGACCGGCAGCGCGGGCCCGACCCGCTGCCCCACCGCCACGACCAGCCCGATCACCGTGAAGGCGGTCGTCCCCATCGGCACCCACCAGGGCAGCGTGAGCCCCGACTGGGCCAAGCCGTCCGCCAGCCGGCCCCGGAGCCGGTCCCTCGCTGTCTCCCACACGGGGTCCAGCCTAGAAAACCGCATCGGAAGCCGCCGGGTGTATCGGCGATACGATGCCGCGTGCGCTTCGCTCGCCTCTTCCTCCTGCTGGCACTGCTGCCCCTCACCGCGTGCGCGACTGGGAAGGACGCGGTCAGCCAGTCGGACACCTTCGAATTCGTCTCGCCGGGCGGGCAGACGACCATCCACTATCCCGTGCCGCAGCGCAAAAAGGTAGCCGAACTCAAGGGCCCGAGCCTGCGCGAGCCCGGCAAGGACATCTCGCTGGCCGAGTACTCCGGCAAAGTCGTCCTGCTGAACCTCTGGGGCGCCTGGTGCGGGCCGTGCCGGGCCGAATCGCGCACCTTGCAGACCATCGCGGACTCCGGGCGGGGTCGCGGGATCCAGGTGCTCGGCCTCAACGTCCGCGACAACCAGAAGTACGCCGCCGACTTCGTCAAGGACCTCGGGCTCGGCTACGAGTCGATCTTCGACCCCTCCGGCCGGGTCGCCCTGCGACTGCGCGGCCTGCCGCTGGCCGCCGTGCCGATCTCGCTGATCGTGGACAAACAGCAACGAGTCGCGGCCGTCTATCTCGGCGCTGTCCTGCGGACCGACGTCCAGCCCACCCTCGACAGCGTGCTCGCCGAGTAGACCGGCCAAGGTCCAGACCGTTCGAGCGGCGTGCGCCTACCATGGGCGGATGACCGCGAGTGGCTACAACCGCCGGGAACGTCCCGCCAAGCCCGCGCTGAGCCGCGAGGGCATCGTCGCGGCCGCTCTCGACGTCGTGCGCCGCGAAGGGGCCGAGCGCGTCACCATGCGGCGGCTCGCGAAGGAACTGGACACCGGACCGGCCTCGCTCTACGTCTACGTCCGCGACACCGACGAACTCCACGCCGCCGTGCTCGACGAACTCCTCGGCGAAGTCACCGCCACGACCGCCGGCTCCGACTGGCGGAGTCGCTTGTGGACAGTCGTGTCCACCTACCGCGACGTCCTCTACGCCCACCCCGGGCTCGCCCGCGTCGCGCTCGTGAGCCCGTTGAACGGGCCGAACTACCTCGCCATCGTCGACACCGTGCTCGGCCTCCTCGCCGAAGCCGGGGTGCCGTCCGGCCCCGCCGCGTGGACGGTCGACCTGCTGCTGCTCGTCGCCACCGCCAGCGCGGTCGAGCACAGCACCCGCAAGGACCGCCCGGACGCCGAGCAACGGCACGACGCGCTCGCCGAAACCGTCCGCGGCCTCTCGCCCGAAACGCATCCGCACATCGTCGCGGCGAGCGAGAACCTGTTCTCCGGCAACGCGGACACGCGTTCCCGATGGGCGATCGACGCCCTCCTCAACGGCGCGCGCACGACCCCGCTTCCCGATTAAAGCCTTCACTGCGGCGAACTCTCCCGCGCAGCACGATCGAGAAGTTCGTGAGGGGAACCCTGAGGGAATCAGAGTCCCTCAGGGTTCCCCTCACGAACCACCGCAAGCACAACAGCTTCCCAAGGGTCCATAATGGACCAGTACGCCGGAATAGCGACGTTAACGGGCGCAATGTCCGCTTGATCGATCCTCTCTATTTCCGCAGTTGATGCGGTCCCTCCTTTCGTAGGTTCCCGGAAAATTTCCGCCGATCTACCTTTGCAGTGGTCGGATCCACCTCCCCACCCTTTCCGCTTTCTTTTTCTGCATGTCCAAAGGAGTACCAGGATGCAGATCAGAAAAACGTCCGCACTCGTTTCCCTGCTCGCCGCGGCCGGCCTGGCCGCGGCGATGGGCGCGACCCCTGCCACCGCGGCCGCCGCCCAGCACCACCCGCAGCACCTCAAGCACGGCCTCGGGCTGAACGTCGCCGGGCTGAAGGCCGCGCAGGCCAGGATGCACGCCCACGCGAACTCCGCGCTCCCCGTGCACCCGCGCGCCACCGCCGAACTGCCCTCCAGCGGCGACCTCACCCAGTACGCCAACGCCCCCGGCGACCAGGGCCAGGTCGGCGCGTGCGTCACCTGGGCCACCGGCTACACCGGCTACGGCGTCCTGATGAACGAGCAGGGCATCACCGGCGGCCCGATGGCCCCGATGTTCATTTACTCCCAGATCGCCCAAGGAAACGACCAGGGCACCTGGGCGAGCGTCGCGCTGCCGATGGAACAGCAGCAGGGCATCGACACCAAATCCGACTACTGGCAGGGCGATTTCGACTACACCACTCAGCCCGACCAGAACGAAAAGTCGAATGCGGCGCACTACAAGCTGTCCGGCTACACGCAATTGTCGACGAGCGGCGACGCGGCGCGGTCCGACATCGAGAACGCCATTTCCCAGGGCGAGCCGGTCGCGATCGGGTTCAATGTGCACCAGAGCTTCATGAACCTGGACTCCTCGACCGCGAGCGACTACTCGTACATGCCCGGCGACTCGGGCAGCGACCCGGTCGTCGGCGGGCACGAGGTGACCATCGTGGCCTACAACGACCAGGGCGTGAAGATCGAGAACAGCTGGGGATCCGGCTGGGGCGCAAGCGGTTTCGTGACCGTGCCGTGGTCGTTCTTCAGCACCGGCGACGTCGACGAGGTCAACGCGATGGGCAAGCTCGTCCAGAGCTGACCCCCTCGGCGGTAAGCACGGCGAAGAAAAAGGGCTCCTTGCGGGAATTCCCGCAAGGAGCCCTTTTCCGATCAGCCGATCAGGAAACTCAGACCAGGTCGTACCGGTCGTTGTTCATGACCTTGTGCCACGCGGCGACGAAGTCGCGGACGAACTTCTCCTTGGCGTCGTCGCTGCCGTAGACCTCGGCGACGGCGCGCAGTTCGGAGTTCGAGCCGAACACCAGGTCGTTGCGGGTGCCGGTCCACTTGACCTCGCCGGTGGCGAGATCGCGGGCCTCGAAGGACTCCGCGTGCGAGCCCTCGCCGTCGGCCGGCTTCCACTCGGCGCCCATGTCGAGCAGGTTGACGAAGAAGTCGTTCGTCAGCGTGCCCGGCCGGTCGGTGAGCACACCGGCAGCCGAGTTCTGGTAGTTCGCGCCCAGCACGCGCAGGCCGCCGACCAGCACGGTCAGCTCCGGCGCGCTCAGGTTGAGCAGGTTCGCCTTGTCGACCAGCAGGTACTCCGACGGCAGCGGGTTGGCCTTGCCGCGGTAGTTGCGGAACCCGTCGGCCTTCGGCTCGAGCGGCGCGAACGAGTCCGCGTCGGTCTGCTCCTGCGTCGCGTCGGTGCGGCCCGGTGTGAACGGAACGGTGACGTCGACGCCGCCGTCCTTCGCCGCCTTCTCGACACCAGCCGCGCCGGCCAGCACGATCAGGTCGGCGAGCGAGATCTTCTTGCCGCCGGTCTGCGCGCTGTTGAAGGCTTCCTGGACGCCCTCGAGCGTGCGCAGCACCTGAGCCAGCTCGTCGGGCTCGTTGACCTCCCAGCCGCGCTGCGGCTCGAGGCGGATGCGGGCGCCGTTCGCGCCGCCGCGCTTGTCGCTGTGGCGGTAGGTCGAAGCCGACGCCCACGCGGTGGACACCAACTGCGCGACCGACAGGCCCGACTCGAGCAGCTTCGCCTTCAGGTCCGCGACGTCCGCATCGTTGACCAGCTCGTGGTCGACGGCCGGAATCGGGTCCTGCCAGATCAGCTCTTCCTGCGGCACCAGCGGGCCGAGGTAGCGCTGGATCGGGCCCATGTCGCGGTGGGTGAGCTTGTACCAGGCGCGGGCGAAGGCGTCCGCGAACTGGTCCGGGTTCTCGTAGAACCGGCGCGAAATGGGCTCGTAGACCGGGTCGAAGCGCAGCGCCAGGTCCGAGGTCAGCATGCTCGGCGCGCGGTTGAGCTCACCGCTCTCCGGGTCCGGCACGGTGCCCTGCGCGGCGTTGTTCTTCGGCTTCCACTGGTGCGCGCCCGCGGGGCTCTTGGTCAGCTCCCACTCGTAGGTGAACAGGTTGTGGAAGAACCAGTTGCTCCACTGCGTCGGGGTCGGGGTCCAGGTGACCTCGAGCCCGCTGCCGATCTGGTCGCGGCCCTTGCCGCTGCCGAAGCTGTTCTTCCAGCCGAGGCCCATCTGCTCGATCGGGGCGGCTTCGGGCACCGCGCCGACGTTCGCGTCCGCGTCGCCCGCGCCGTGCGTCTTGCCGAAGGTGTGGCCGCCGGCGATGAGGGCGACGGTCTCCTCGTCGTTCATCGCCATCCGGGCGAAGGTCTCGCGGATGTCGCGCGCCGAGGCGATCGGGTCCGGGTTGCCGTTCGGGCCTTCCGGGTTCACGTAGATGAGGCCCATCTGGACCGCGGCGAGCGGGTTGTCCAGCTCGCGATCGCCCTTGTAGCGCTCGTCGCCGAGCCAGGTGCGCTCCGGGCCCCAGTAGATGTCCTCGTCCGGCTCCCACACGTCGGCGCGGCCGCCGGCGAAGCCGAAGGTCTTGAAGCCCATGGTCTCGAGCGCGCGGTTGCCCGCGAAGACCATCAGGTCGGCCCACGAGATCTGCTTGCCGTACTTCTTCTTGACCGGCCACAGCAGCCGGCGCGCCTTGTCGAGGCCGACGTTGTCCGGCCAGCTGTTCAGCGGCGCGAACCGCTGCTGGCCGCCGCCCGCCCCGCCGCGGCCGTCGTCGATCCGGTAGGTGCCGGCGCTGTGCCAGGCCATCCGGATGAACAGCGGGCCGTAGTTGCCGAAGTCGGCCGGCCAGAATTCCTGCGACGTGGTGAGCAGCGCGTCGACGTCGCGGGTCAGCGCGTCGAGGTCGAGGCTCTTGAACGCCTTGGCGTAGTCGAAATCCCCGCCCATCGGGTCCGCCGCGGGGGCGTGCTTCCGGAGGATCTTCAGGTTGAGCTGGTTCGGCCACCAGTCACGGTTCGCGGCGCCCTCGGAGGGGTACCCCATGCGGCCGGTGACCGGGCATCCCGCCGTGTGGTCGTCGGCAACGGAATCAAGCGATTCGGACAACAGAAATCCTTCCGGGAATCAGGTCTTGCTCAGGAACTCGGCACAGCGGAACAAGCGGGGCAGCGCCCCCAGTAGACGACCTCGGCTTCTTCGACGACGAAACCGTGCGTCTGCGAAGCGGTCAGGCAGGGAGCCTCGCCGACCGCGCAGTCGACGTCCTCGATGGCACCGCACGAACGGCACACGACGTGGTGGTGGTTGTCCCCTACCCGGGCCTCGTACCGCGCGACCGAACCGGGCGGCTGGATGCGCCGCAGCAGCCCCGCCTCGGTCAGCGCGCGCAGCACGTCGTAGACGGCCTGGTGGGAAACCTCGCCGAGATCCGCGCGCACCATGCCGATGACGGACTCGGTGTCCGCGTGCGCGTTGGCGTGCACCGCGGAGAGCACAGCCACCCGAGGGCGCGTGATCCGCAACTGCACTCCGCGCAGCAGTTGCTCGAAGTCCGTGGTCGTCGGCATGCCCCGGAGTCTGCCGGATTTTCTGGAATGAATCAAGAATCTGTCACCCACTCCGGTTGTCCTCCTCCTGGCGGTCGCTTGACAGCGCCGGAGGGCTACTGTGAGTAGGCCAAAGAGACGCCCGACACATCCGAGGTGACGCCAGAAATGACCGAGGCCGTCGAATCGCCCAGTTCGCATCCGGTCGGGGTCGACATCACGCGAGCGAGCATCGCCCGGGTGTACGACGCCGCGCTGAACGGCACGAACAACTACGAGATCGACCGCAGGGTGCTCGACCAGGTGCGGACGGTGGCCCCGGAGGTCAACGACCTCGCCTGGGCCAACCGCAACTTCCTCATCCGGGCCTGCCGGTTCCTCGCCACCCAGGGCAGGGTCACCCAGTACCTCGACTGCGGATCCGGCCTGCCCACGGCGGAGAACACGCACCAGGTCGTGCAGCGGATCATCCCGGAGGCCCGCGTGCTGTACGTGGACAACGACCCGGTGGTCCTCGCGCACGGGCGCGCACTGCTCGAAGAGAACGACAACACCCGCTTCGTCGAGGCGGACATCTTCAAGCCCGAGCAGATCCTGCAGAACGAGACGGTGCGCGAGTTCCTCGACTGGACCCAGCCGATCGCGTTGCTGCACAACGGAACCCTGCACCACTACCTCGGCGACGACTACGCGGAGATGATGCAGACCTATGTGGACGCGCTGCCGTCCGGGTCGTTCGTGGTGATCGCGCACTTCCTCGACCCGCAGACGCCCGAGCACAGCGAGATCGCCCGGCGGATGGAGGACAAGTTCACGCACAGCCCGATGGGCAGCGGCCTCTTCCGCACGTGGGACGAGATCGGGCGGATGTTCGGCGGCACCGAACTGGTCGACCCGGGCCTGGTCCTGTGCGAGGACTGGTGGCCGGACGGCCCGCGGTACCAGCCGCTGAACCAGGTCCAGGAGTGCATCGCGGGCGGGGTCGGCCGGAAGGCCTGACGCTTCTCGCTTGACTGTCCGTGAAGGGCCCCTTGATGGAATCTGATTCCTTCAAGGGGCCCTTCACGGACGTTCGACGATGCGGAAATCCAGCTCGGACAACGGCGAATCCGGGTTGAGCGCCACGCCGACCGTGCGCAGGGTGTCGTCGAGGATTGACCAGACCCAGCGGGCGAGCAGCTGGCGCAGATCGTCGCGGTCGATGCCGCGCGGGGCCTCGAGCCAGTGCGCGGTGCTGGATTCGACCAGCCCGACCAGTCCGTAGGCGATGGTCTCGCCGACCCGCTGGTCCGCGCCGAACAGGCCGAGGTAGTACTCGAACAGCACGGTCAGCTGCCGGGCGATCGCGGTCTTGACGTCCGCGACGACGTCGCGCGGCCCGGTCACCGACTGGCGCATCAGGTATTGGTAAAGCTCGCGGTGTTCGGAAAGCCATTCGATATGCGCGCCGATCGTCGCGTGCACCATGTCGCGCGGGGTTCCGGAAACTCCCCACAGCGGCGAGAATTGCGCGCCGAGCATTTCCGCCGCGCGCAACGCGATAGCGCGCTGCAGATCCGCGGTGTCGGCGAAATGCTTGTAAATGCGCGTGCGAGCGACACCGGCCTCGTCGGCGATCTGCTCGGTGGACACCTCCGGCCCGTATCGGGCGATCGCGCGCATCCCGGCTTCCACGAATTCCCGGCGCCGGCGTTCCCGCTGCCCTGCCCACCGGGTGGCCCGCCCGTCGGACGGAGTGCCTGAGGACGTCATCCGCGCGAGTGTATCGCCGGGTCACATACTGGATACGGCGCTGTACCTGTTACTTTGGGTATAGAGGGATGACTGTCAGTGGTCGGCGATGCCTCGATGTAGCAGTCGCTTTCACGGCGGCAGTTGCTTCGGTGTGACCCAGATCATGGACCGGGAATGCGTCATCGGCACGCGGGGAGCGAGTCGCGTCGATGAAGCGAGCGTCGCCCACAAGGGTGGCGTGCAGGGAGGAACACATGGACGGCGAACAGCACCGGCCCGAACTGTCCACCGGTCACCGGGTCACCTACCTGGTCGGCCAGCGCACCGGCAGGCGGCAGCTGTGCAGGCGCGGGGTGGTCACCGGAGCCCCGGTCACCGACGACGCGACGGCGGTCACCTGGGTCCCGGTCCAGGTAGACGGCCAGGCGAGAGACGCGAACCCGCAGTGGATCGCGGCCGACGCGATCATCGACGTGGTGAGCGCGTCATGAGCGGCGAGCAGGCCGTGGCCACCCCGATCTTCGACGGCGTGGTCGCCGAGGCCGGGCTGGACTGGTCCGAAGAGGACGTTCCGGCCGGCGGCAAGGGCGGGACGGACGAGGCCAAGAAGGCGGGCTCCGGCAAGTAACCGCCGTTCCCCAGGCTCCGCACCGGCCCTCCGGTGCGGTACTCGCGTGCGCCCGCATCCCGGCGGGAGGGCGCGATGAGGCCACTTCGGTGTCACCGGTTCGCGCGTTCGATACTGCACTCGTCCGGGTGAACTGCGCGACGCCGATTGCCGGTGAATGCGGGCCATTTCGCCGTGCGCCGGTCGATCCATGCCGCACATCGCCAGATACTCACGAATTCGTCCAGTGTTACGCAAAAGATCAACGGCGCGCTTCGTCCAAATACCGAAGCACCGCCGTAACCCGCCGATCCGCGCTGTCGTCCGGAGCCAAACCCAGTTTCGCGAAAATGCTGCGGATGTGTTTGTGCACCGCGCCGTCGGTCACCACTAACCGTTCCGCGATCGCGCCGTTTCCCAATCCCTCCGCCATCAGCGCCAGCACATCCCGTTCCCGCGGACTGAGCCGTTCCAATCCGGAATCCGCGCGCGTCCGGGTCAGCAATTGCGCCACCACTTCCGGATCGATCGCCGTTCCGCCGTCGGCGACCCGGTTCAGCGCTTCCATGAACTCGCCAACCCGTCCGACGCGTTCCTTCAGCAGATACCCGAGCCGCGCGCTGCCGCCGCCCAGCAGGTCGGTCGCGAAGGCCTGCTCGACATATGCCGACAGCACCAGCACCGCGAGCCCCGGCCGTCGGCGACGGGCTTCGACGGCCGCGACGATGCCCTCGTCGGTGTGCGTCGGCGGCATGCGGACGTCCACGACCGCGGTGTCCGGCTCGTATTTGTCCACCGCGGCAAGGAAATCGGCCGGGTTGTCCGTGGTCGCGACGACGTCGAGGCCCTCCGCGCGCAACAGCAGCGCGAGGCCTTCGCGCAGCAACGGGTCGTCCTCGGCGATCACAATCCGCATGGCAGGCTCACAGTCAGAGTGGTCGGTCCGCCGGCGGGGCTCGCCAGCGCGAAAGTTCCGTCGAGCGCCTCGATCCGGCGGCGCATCCCGCCGAGTCCCGAGCCGCCGGTTTCGGCAGCGCCGCCGCGGCCGTCGTCGGTAATGCGGAGGTGCAGCAGGTCGTCCCGCCGACGCAACACGACCTCGACGCTGCGGGCACCGCTGTGCTTGGCGACGTTCGTGAGCGCCTCGGCGACCACGAAATACACCGACGCCTCCACCGAAACGGCGTACCGGCCAGGCAGGTCAGCGTCGATCGTGCACGGCACCGGGCAGTCCGCGGCGAGCGCGGTCAACGCATCGGCGAGGCTCCGGTCAGCCAGCACAGGCGGCAGGATGCTGCGCACCACCGCGCGCAATTCGGCGAGCGCGGCCTCGGTAGCGTCCTGCGCGCGGCCGAGGATTTCGTCGACGTCCGCCGAACCCCGGGCGGCTGCCCGGCGGGCCGCGCCGACCAGGACGTTCACCGCGACCAGCCGGTTCTGCGTGCCGTCGTGCAGCGCCCGCTCGATGCGGCGCAACTCAGTGGAATGCGCGTCGAGCGCGGCGGCACGGGTGGCGGTGAGGTGGGCGATCCGCAGCGTGACGTCCGCGTCCGAACCCGCAGGCAACAGCCGTCGGCCGGGCAGTGCCTGCAGCCCCGCCATCGCGGGCAGCAGCGCGACCGAAAGGAACGCCCACGCGACGCCGAGCAGCGACACCGGAAGCGCCTCCGCCAGGCTGTGCACCGGCCAGCCGAGCGAGGCCGTCGCGTCGTCCGGCGGCAGCAGGTACCAGTAGAGCGGGAACAGCCCGTCGCGCGCGGTGTTGAGCACGATCGTCAGCCCGATGAAGCCGAGCAGGAACCCCGCGAGGCCGTGCACCACAACCCACAGCACTTCGCGCTGCACAGTCCGGTCGCGCAACGCCGCCCCGAGCCGCTCGGGACCCGGACCGGGGCTGATGACGTCCGGCTTCATCGCGGTGAGCCGGATCCGCTCCCGATCGGCGACCGCGTGCACGACGCCCAGCATCGGCCGCGCCAGCACCAATCCGACGCCCACGAGGCACAACAGCGCGACCGTGACCACGCCGAGCAGCACCAGCAACGCCAGCACCGAAGTACCGATCCCGCCGACGAGGTGTTCCAACGCATCGAGAGCGGCCCGGACCCGCACAGCCCACGAACGCGGCCGAGGTTCCCCTGCGGTTGCCATCGCACCTCCTAGCGCCTCACGCGCCGAACCCTAGCCGAGAAATCCGCGCTGACGCTGCGGTGCGGCGCGAAAGTACAGCCTGCTGTACCTAGATCCTCCCGCGCACGGGATCGTCATGGCGAGCCCCGATTCGTAGCGTTCGCGGCATGACGAAAACACCCGCCAGACAAGGCACCCGGCCACTGCTGTGGGGCGTGCTGGTACTCAGCGCCGCAGCCAACGCCCTCACCTCAGCACTCGGGGTCAACCTCCTGCTGAGCACCATTTTCGGCGTCGTCACCCTCGCCGCGGGGATCGCACTCATCGCGAACTACCGCTCCCGCCGCTGAACCATCCACAAAGGACTCACCCGCCATGACCGCACTGCGCGCCCTCGTCGCACGCCACCCCGTCACCACCTTCTTCACCCTCGCCATTACGCTCAGCTGGCTCGCGTGGATCCCTTACGTGCTATCGGACAACGGCCTCGGCATCGTCCACTTCGGATTCCCGCCAGTACTCGGCACGACGCAAATCCTCGGCATGCTCCCCGGCGCTTACCTGGGCCCGATCTTCGCGGCGTTCCTCGTCACCGCACTCGCCGAAGGCCGTCCGGGGCTGCGCGCGTGGGTCGGCCGGTTGCTGCGCTGGCGAGTGAACTGGCGATGGTACGCACTCGCCCTTTTCGCGGTCCCGGTCGTGCTGACGCTCTCCAGCCTGCCCTTCGCCGGCCCATTCCGGATGCCCGCCGCGTCGCTGATCCTGGTGTGGGCATTGGGTTTCGTCCTTCAGGTGATCACTACTGGCCTCGCCGAAGAACCCGGCTGGCGCGATTTCGCCCTGCCGCACTTGCAGCCGAAGCACGGCCCGTTGCGCGGCACGCTGATCCTCGGTCCGCTGTGGGGCGTCTGGCATCTGCCGTTGTTCTTCACCGAATGGGGCCATTGGCCGAACGTGACGGTCTGGTCGGTGCTGGAGTTCGTCGCGACCGCCATCGCGATCAGCTTCGTGATGACCTGGGTGTTCAACCGCAGCGGCGAAAGCCTGCCGATCGCGCTGCTGCTGCACGCCGGGATCAACAACTATCTGTCCGTCGCCTGGGGCGAGCTGTTCCCCAGCGCGGACCCGAAAATCGCCGAACACCTGCTGTTCGCCGCCTTCGCCGCGGCCGCGCTGATCGTGGTCGCCGCGACCAAGGGCCGTCTCGGCTATCCCCACCCGGCGCGGGAACTCCAGGCCGTTCAGTAATAAATCTGCCCGGGGACGCCGCCGCCGACCGCGATGGCGTCCCCGTTGATCGCGACGCTGCGCGGAGACGCCAGGAACGCCACGACGTCCGCCACCTCGGCCGCCGTCACCAACCGCCCGATGCTCACCCCGGCGGCGAGGCCTTTTTCCAGCTCCGCCACCGAAATCCCCCGCATCGCGGCGATCTCGGCGAACTTCTCCGGCGTCCGCTCGGTCACCGTGTAGCCCGGATGCACGACCGTCGCGGTGATTCCCTGCGGCCCCAGCTCGTCGGCGAGATTCTTGGTCATCGCCGCGACCGCGACGTTGCGGATCGAACCGAACGTCGAGGCGGCGATCCGCGCGTTGAGCCCGCTGACGTTCACGATCCGGCCCCAGCCGCGCTCCCGCATCCCCGGCGCGAGCGCGCGGGCGCACCGCAGGTAGCCGAGCACCTTGGTCTCGATCTCGGTGCGCAGGTCGTCGTCGCGCAGGTCGTCGAGCGGCGTCCGGACCCCGCTCGACGCCGGAGCCGCGCAGTTGACCAGGATGTCCGCCGCGCCGAACTCCGCCGAGACCCGCTCCGCCATCGCCGCGACCGCAGCGTCGTCGGTGGTGTCGGCGACCACCGCGATGACCTTCGTGCCGTGCCTGCCGACGCCTTCCACCGCCGCCGCGAGCGTTTCCTGATCCCGGGCGACGAGCGCGAGGTCCGCCCCCTCCGCCGCGAGCACCTCCGCGACCGCCAGCCCAATCCCGCGGTTAGCGCCCGTGACGACCGCGCATGTGCCCTTCAACCCGAGATCCACAGCTTCTCCCCTAAAGCGTTAACGACGCCGACGAGGCTTGCCGCGCCCGCCGGGCTTGGGTGCGGTCCGCCGACGAGCCGGTTCGCGCTGCTGCTGCGGCTTCTTCTTCGCCGGTGCCGCCTTGCCCGTCTTGGCCTGCGTTTCCTGCTGCCCGCGGGTGCTGTTCACCGTGCGCCCGCGGACGATGCCGATGAACTGTTCCACCAGGTCGCCGGTCTCGCCCTCCGGCCAGGACAACGCGACGCGCGACTGCACCGCGTCGTCGACCGGCCGGTACGTGAGGTCACGACGATGGTGCAGCCGAGCGAGCGACTGCGGCACCAGCAGCACGCCGACCCCCGCCGCCACCAGCTCGACCGCGTCCGCCGTCGTCTCCGGCCGCTCGAGCGCGGGCTTGCCGGGCAGCTCGTCCCAACCGAGCGAATCGTCGAGCGGATGCAGCACGAGCTCGTCCGCGAGGTCCGCAATGGACACCTCGTCAGCCGCCGCGACCAGGTGATCCTTGGGAACGATGACCACCGTGGACTCGGTGTAGAGCGGGATCGCGTGCAGACCTTCGCGGTCGTCGGACAACCGCAGCAACGCCGCGTCCGCCCGCCCCTCGCGGACCACGCCCGCGGCCTCGGCGGCAGTGACCGCGACCAGGTCAAGCGGCACTTCGGGATTGCGTTCGCCCCAGATCCGGACCCACTTCGCGGGGGTCGCACCCGGAACGTAGGCGAGCCGGAACGCCGAGGCCTGGTCGGCTTCTGTCACGTGGCAAGGCTACCGGCGCGGGGCTGCCGGTTACGCTGGTGGGCATGACGGCGCAGAAGACCCCCCAGACCATGAAGCCGGCGACGGCAGCGAAGAAGCTGGGCGTCTACCTCGAAGCCACCCCCGCAGAGTTCCGCGCGGGCGCCGTCTCGCGCGACGAGCTGAACGCCCTGCAGACGGACCCGCCGGAATGGCTGCGCGACCTCCGCCGCAACGGCCCGCACCCGCGCCCGGTCGTCGCGGCGAAACTGGGAGTCTCCATCGGCGGCCTGGCCCGAGGCGGCGTCACCGAGGCCCTGACGACGGACCAAATCGAGGCCCTCAAGTCCGACAACCCCACCTGGCTGCAACACGAACGCGAAACCCAGGCCGAGGTCCGCCGCGAAGCCGCCCGTTTGAACGCGGAAAAGCCCGAGTAACGTCCACTTCGGACCTTGCTTGCGCACCGAAGTCCGTGAGGGGAACCCTCACGGACTCTGATTCCCTCAGGGTTCCCCTCACAGCCAGCGATGTGCCGTGAGGGGCCCCTTCACGTACTTAGATTCCCTCAAGGGGCCCTTCACGGACCGCCCGCCGCCGCGATGCCCCCAATGTGGCGTTCGGTGCATCCCACGCACCCAATGTGGCGTTGGTTGCATCGCATGCACCCAATGCCACATTGGGGCGCTACCTCCAGCCGCGAACCCAACGCGACCAGCCGCCCAACCCGCGCGCACCACTCACCCAACCGCCGCCGATGCACCCAACGTTCGAGGCACCCAGCCCCTCCCCCAACCCCGATACGAAGCCTCCCTGCGGTTCGGGGGTGCTTGTCAAGGCATCTTTCCCGCCTTGACAAGCACCCCCGAACCGTCAGCACAATCAACCTTCGGGGTGCCCCACGCACGCCAAGGCCGATGTCGCCGCCAGGCGACGAGCAGAATCACAACCACCCCCGATCATCAGCGACCCGAACCGCCCCCATCCGGTTCCTCGCCCCGGTCTTGGCAATAGCCCCAGACAAATAATTCCGCACCGTCCCCTCGGACAAATACAAACTCCCCGCGATCTCGGCAACCGACCCCCCGCCCCGAGCCGCGATCAACACATCCCGCTCCCGCGCAGTCAACGGCGATTCCCCCGCGGCCAAAGTCGCCACCGCCAGCGCCGGATCCACCACCCGCTCCCCCTGCATCACCCGCCGAATCGCGTCCCCCAACGCCTCAGCCGGAGCATCCTTAACCACAAACCCAACCGCCCCGGCCTCCATGGCCCGCCGCAAATACCCGGCCCGCCCGAACGTCGTCAAAACCACCACCCGGCACCCAGGCACCTGCTCCGCCAAAACAGCGGCCGCGGCCAGTCCGTCCAACCCAGGCATCTCGATATCCAGCAACGCCACATCCGGGGAACACTTCAACGCGGCCCCCACCACCTCGTCCCCCCGCCCCACCTGAGCGACCACCTCGAAGTCGTCCTCAAGATCAAGCAGAGTCCCCAACGCCTGCCGCACCAACACCTGATCATCCGCGAGCAACAACCGAATAGTCACGATTCCCCCACCGTCACCCGCAACCGCCACCCGCGAGGCCGCACTGCCCCCGCCTCCATCCGCCCGCCCGCAGCGAGCACACGATCCCGCAACCCGGACAGCCCATTCCCCGGATTCGCCAAAGAACCAACACCGTCGTCCCGAATCTCCACGGCATCCCCCGAAACGATCACCGCGCAAGCAGTAGCCCGAGAATGCCGAACCACATTAGTCAGCCCCTCCCGAACCACCCACCCGAACAATTCCTGATACGGCCCATCCACGGCAGTAGGAAAATCCGCGCTGATCCCCGCGGCCCGCAACAATTCCCGCCCCCGCGCGAGCTCCCCAGCAAGCGTCACGTCCCGATACCCCGAAACAGCAGCACGAACATCCGCGAGCGCCTGCCGGGACAACTGCTCGACCTCGCCAATCTCCTCGACGGCCCGCTCATCCCCCTTAGCCGCGAGTCGCCGGGCAAGATTGCTCTTCACCGTGATCGCGGTAAGCGAATGCCCCAGCAGATCATGCAAGTCCCGCGAGATCCGCGACCGCTCCGCATCCGCGGCCAACCGCTCCACCTCCGCCCGAGCCTGCACCAACGCCCGATTCGCCCGCAACGCCTCCGCGAACGCGACCACCACCAACACGGTGAACACCAGTGCGGCCGCCTGCGCCCAACCAGGATCCGTGTGCCAGACCACCCAAGGCACCAGCACAGTCACCGCGGCAGCGACCGGAACGACGGCCACGCCCCAACGCGGCAACCGCGGAACAGCGAGCGACACCACCACCGCAAGCAGGTAAAACGCGTTGGCTTGAGCGAGCGGCAGCAGCACGCCGAACAGCGCCGTCAACACCCCGGTCAGGATCCAGAAAGCCCGGCTCCGGAACTGGTACGCAGCGACCGCCGCCCCGATGTAGCAGGCACAGAACGCCAGCAGCACCACCACCGCCACCGACTGGTCGGCAGTCTGGGCGAGAACGATCAGCGGGTACACCAGGAGGCCGGCGTCCAGCACGAGCCGGCGCCAGCCCAGTACCCAGCGTTGCGCGTCGGAATCGGGGCCGCGGTCCACGTCCGGCACGCTACTCGGAGAACAGCGAGCGCACGTGCCGTCCGTTGACCAGGACGACCACCCCCAGCAGAAGCAGCCCGCAGACGCCCTGCTCAAGCCGCACCCACAGCGGCAGGAAGCCCGGAATCGACACGATGACGATGATCGCGACCGTCATCACCGCCGAAACGATCCGGAGCCGCAGCAGCCCTCGTTTCGATCCGCGCGCCGCGCTTCTCGCGAACAGGAAGGTGAGCAGCGCACTGGCGGCCACGATCGTGGCACGGACCCAGACGACGTCGGTGACCATCGACGGGTCGTTGCGGAGGAGGACGATCGCGCCGAGGGTGAGCACGCTCAGCGCCAGGTAGGCCCCGGTGAGGGCGCGGACCGCCCGGATACGAGGTTGTTCGGAAACCGTTGCGGGACGGGAGTTCATGACTGTCCTTTCCGGACCCTTGATCGGCCCGGTGGATCCGGAACCGCTTGCCCGTCCCATGGTGGGCGGACGGGCAAGCGGGCCGTAGTGTCACCGCGCATCGGCGCGCGATGACATTTGTCAGAACCCGGTCATCCGCGACATCAGCGGGCGGCGGTGAGCTTCGGCCCGATCGCCGCGCCGGCGACCACGAGCACGGCGCCGAGGACGAGCAGATACGCGCCGAGGCCGATCTTCGACAGGTCCTCGGAGAACATCGCGACGATCCCCGCGATGTGGAAGACCAGCATGAGGGTGGCCCGGCCCGCGAAGACGGTGCGGTACCACCAGAAGTTCGGCGGAGTGAGTTCCCGGCGGCGGATCCCGCTGAACCAGTACGCGGACCTCTTCGTGCGGAGCACGCCGAGCGTCCACGGGAGAGTGGACAACAACGTCGCGGCGATCAAGATGAAGGCGAGGAACCGCACGTACATCGCGGCGAAGCTGTCCGTGCCGGACGTCAGCTGGCTGAAGATGTCGATGAAGGTGACCGAGACACTTTGGGAGCCCCGGGTGAACGTGACCCAGGGGATGAAGAGGGCGACGATCTCGAGGATGCCTCCGAGAGCCACGGGAATCGCGCCGAGCCCCGGGGTGGTGAGCGGCTGGTGCTGGGGCAGGAAGCCCTGGCCGGGCTGGGGCGCGGCGTAACCGGAGCCCGGCTGCTGCTGGGGCGGGTAGCCCGGCTGTTGTGCCGGATAGCCCTGCTGGCCGGGGTAGGCCGCTTGGCCGGGGTACGGCTGGCCCGGCGGAAACTGACCGGGGTGCGGCTGGCCCGGCTGCCCCGGGTACTGCGCCTGCCCAGGCTGCCCGGGGTACTGCCCCGGCTGCGGCTGCCCGGCCTGGCCGGGGTACGAACCCGGCGCGGGCTGGCCCGGGTACTGCTGCGCGGGCTGCCCGTACTGCGGCGGCTGCCCAGGCTGCGGCGGATAGCCGGGCTGAGTTCCGGGCTGTTGCGGATAACCCGGCTGAACCCCGGGCTGCTGCGGATAACCGGCCCCGGCGCCCGGCGGAGGTGCCTGCCATCCCGGCGGGACCGCGCCCGGCTCCTGCGGCGTGCCCGGCTGCTCCTGTGGACCCCCTGAGGTACTCATGGCCGCCGATGGTAACTGCCCCACCGGCGCGGCGAACGGCGAAAATCCGGCTCGGCTATGACAAGTCCGCACAACGAGATCGGGTGACTCCCCGAGCGCCGCACAACTATGCCGCCGACCAGGCCAATCGCCGAAACCACGCCCGGTGGATCACGCGGCCGGACCGCCAGGCCGAGTCCGCCGCATCGCACCCCCGCACCACGATCTCCGCCCGCCGATCGGCGCAACGCACCCGCATGCGCACCTGCGCCAGGATCGCTCCGCGCGAACCGATGTCGCGCGTCCCGGCACTCCGCGCGATCCAGCGCCATGCGCCCGCGCTGCGCACCTGCCCCGCGCAGCGCGGACCGGCCTCACTCGCCCAAGGTCGTCACCGGGCAGCGCGCAGGATCAGTTCCGCCACGACGTCCGGCTGCGAAACCAGCACCGCATGCGAAGCGTCCGCCACCTCGACTACCTCCGCCTCCGCGCGTTCCGCCATGAAACGCTGCGCCGCGGGCGGGATGTTCTTGTCCGCGGTCGGAATGAGGCTGTACACCGGCAATCCCTTCCACGCCGGTGCGGGCGAAGCCTCGTCCAAGGCAGCCGCGGCGATCGGGCGTTGGCCTGCGGCCATCAGCCGAGCCTGCGCGGCGGGGACGTCCGCGGCGAACTGCTGGTGGAACAGGTCCTGCCGGACATAAAGGTCGACGCCCTCCGGCAGGTTGACCTGCTCCAGCGTCTCGCCGAGGGTCCCGCCGGGGAACTTTCCGGCCAGTTCGCCCGCGCTTTCGCCCTCGTCCGGGACGAAGCCCGCGATGTAGACCAGCGCCTGCACCCCGGGGTGGCCCACGGCGGCGGCCGAGATCACCGAGCCGCCGTAGGAGTGGCCGACCAGGACGATCGGGCCTTCGACGCTGTCCAGCAAAGACCGCACGGAGGCGGCGTCCTCGGCGACTCCGCGCAGCGGGTTCGCCGCGGCGATCACCCGGTGTCCGGCTGCTTGCAGCCGCTCGATCTCCCCGTTCCAGCTGGACGAATCCGCGAACGCGCCGTGCACCAGAACGACAGTGGCAGTCATGGGGTCCTCCTCAGAGAAAGTTCCGAACGAGGACAACAGTACAACTTAGTTGCGCACAATCAAGTTGCACTCAATGAGATCTGGGTCACGGCTCGCGGTAGGACCGGGGCGGGGCGCCGAGCAGGCGGCTGAACATCGTGGTGAACGCAGCCGGGCTTTCGTATCCGAGGGTGACCGCGACGTCCGCCACCGGAAGGTCCGCGGCGAGCAGCGGGAGCGCGTGCAGCACGCAGGCCCGCTCTCGCCAGCGGGCGAAGCTCAGGCCCGTCTCGGCACGGAACAGGCGGTGCAGGGTCCGTTCGCTGACGTGCAACTCCGCCGCCCAGCGCGACGGTGGGTCGTGGACGTCGGGAGCGTCCGAAAAGGACTGACACAGTGCGCGCAAGCCTTCGTGGCGCGGCCAAGGGAGTTCGAGCGGCAGCGGGACGCAGCGGGAGATTTCGTGCAGCAGAAGGGAAACCAGCGCGGCATCGCGGCCGCGGCGAGGGTATTCCGGGACGACGTCAACGGCTTCCCGGAGCAATTCGCGCAGCAGGGGCGAGACGTCGACGGTCTGGCAGCGGCGCGGGAACCACGGCACGGCGGACGGCTCCAGATAGAGACTGCGCGTGGTCACGTTCATCATCACGACGCTGTGGTCGGTCTCCGGCGGGATCAGCACCGCGCGCCGGGTCGGGACGGTCCACGTTCCGTCGGCCGTTCCGACGCGCATGGAGCCGGTGGCGCCGTAGAGGAACTGCGCGCGGCGGTGGCGATGCGGCGGCAGGAAGTGGTCCGGCGGGTAGTCCGTGCTGATCGCGAGCACGGCCCGTGGCAGGGCGTCGACCTCGGACAACGGAACGTTGCGCATGCCTCCAGGGTAGGTGTCCGAAGCTCGAAAGAACCTGGCGAATCTTCGGATGCGCGCCGCACCCGGCACGACCTACCTTGAAGCCAGTGTTGACCTCGATCCTGATTCTTCTGCTCTTCGGCTGCCTGAGCGGCGTGACGACCGTGTTGTTCGGCTTCGGCGGCGGATTCGTCACCGTGCCGGTGGTCGCGGCGGTCACGAGCCGCGGTGACGCGATGCATGTCGCCGTCGCTACGTCCACGGCGGTGATGGTCGTGAACGCGATCAGCGCGACCGTGATGCAAGCCCGGGCCGGACGGCTCCGTCGCGAGTACATCTGGCCGCTCGCCGCGTTCGTCGCAATCGGCGCCGTAGTGGGTTCGGTGGCCGCGACCTATACCGGGGACGGACTGTTGCGCGTCCTGTTCATCGCCTATCTGGCAGTGACCATTGTGGACAGCCTGGTGCGCGGCGGATTCCTTAAGCCGCAAGGGGAATCGAAACCGTTGAGCACGTTCACGACTACCGCAGGCGGGGTCGGAATCGGTGCGGTAGCGAGTTTCCTCGGGGTGGGCGGCAGCGTGATGACGGTGCCGTTGTTGCGCCGCAAGGGGCTTCCGATGGCGGACGCGGCCGCGATGGCGAACCCGCTCAGCGTGCCCGTCGCGGTGGTGGCGACCGCGGTTTACGCGACAGCCGGCGGCGGGCCGTCGGGGTATCTCGACCCGATCGCCGGCGCGGCGCTGCTGGCCGGTTCACTTCCGACGATCGCGCTCGTCCGGCGGGTCGCCGACCGGTTGCCGGACAAGGTGCATGCCGTCGCGTACTTGGTGCTGCTGGCGGCGGCGCTGATCGCCGTGGCGGTCAGCTGAGCACCGACCGCACGGTTTCCTCGTCACGGGCGACCACCGTGGTGCCGTCGTCGGCGGTGATGATCGGACGCTGGATCAGCTCCGGGTGCTTGGCGAGCGCGGCGATCCACCGTGGCCGGTCTTCCGGCGTGCGGGTCCAGGACTTCAGCCCGAGTTCCCCGGCGATTTTCTCGCCGGTGCGGGTGATGTGCCACGGGTCGAGGCCGAGCCGGTCGAGCACCGCGACGAGTTCCGCCTCGGTCGGCGGGTCCTCCAGATAGCGGCGCACGGTGTACTCCGCGCCAGCCTCGTCGAGCAGCGACACCGCCGAGCGGCACTTGGAACACCGCGGGTTCACCCAGATCTCCACGCGCGCAGTCTAACTCGCCCCATATCGGGAGGAGTCCTTGCCGGACAAGAGCCTTCGGTGCGTCCTGCATCACCTGCCCGGACCGGGTGGAACGGGCGTACCGTTCGTACATGACCCTGCCGCTGACCACCGACCGTCTCGTGATCCGGGACTGGACGGCTGACGACGCCGAAGCCGCGTTTCAGATCTACGGCTCTTCCGATGTGACGCATTGGCTGACCCCCGCCATGGACCGCGTCGGCGATGCCGCCGCGATGCGGTCGGTGTTGCAGGCTTGGCAGGAGGCGCAGCCTAATTTGATTCCGCCTCGGGGGAGGTGGGCTGTTGAGTCGCGTTCCGATGGGCGGGTTATCGGCGGACTGGGGATCCGGTTGTTGCCGCCTTATCGGGAGGATTTGGAGCTTAGCTGGCAGTTGCGGCCTGAGGAGTGGGGGCACGGGTACGCGACTGAGGCTGGGCGGGCGTTGGTGGAGTGGGCGTTTTCCCAGGATGGGACTGATGAGTTGTTCGCGGTGGCGCGGCCTAGTAATTCCCGGGCTATTGCTACTGCGGAGCGGATCGGGATGCAGTGGGTCGGGGAGACTACTAAGTATTACGATTTGAGGTTGCAGGTTTATCGGGTTCGGCGGGGGGATGTTGTTTGACTCCCGGCTCGTCGCCTGGCGGCGACATTGCCGTCCTCGGTTGCGTGGGGCACCCCGAAGCTTGATTGTGATGACGGTCTGAGGGTGGTTGTCAAGGCTGGAAAGATGCCTTGACAACCACCCTCAGACCGCATTTTGGCTTCGTATCGGGGGTGCGGGGGTGGTGTGGGTGCACCTCGAGTCGAGTGCATCGGCTGCGGTTCGCGGGTGGCGGGGAACAGCGCCCCAATGTGGCATTGGGTGCATGCGACGCACCCAATGTGGCGTTCGGTGCATGCGACGCACCCAATGTGGCGTTCGGTGCATGCGACGCACCCAATGCCACATTGGGGCGCATCCCGGCGAGTGGCGGGCGGGGTGGGTCGTGAGGGGAACCCTCAGGGAATCTGAGTCCCTCAGGGTTCCCCTCACGGACCATCGCCGTCTCTGAAGTCCGTGAAGGGCTCCTTGCGGGAATCAGATTCCTTCAAGGAGCCCTTCACGGACTTCGGTAGTCAGCGGGTGGCGTTGGCGGGGGTCCAGAGGGAGTCGATTTCTCGTTCCGCCGCTGCCAGGCTTTCCTCGGCGTGGGGGCGGAATTCGGCCAGGCCTGGGTTGACGTCTGCCATGGTGAATTCCGCGGTGATGAAGCGCGGTTCGAGGCCGGTCAGGGAGAGGCCGTGCGGGAGCCAGCCTTCTGCGTGGTCCCAGCCGTGCCGGGGAGTGCCTTCTCCGTAGCCGCCGCCTCGGCTGGCCAAGACCAGGAGTTCTCGGCCGGTGCCCAGCACTGACGGGTCGTCGCCGGCGGAGGCGATGAGGCGGTCTACCCAGGCTTTCACCGAGCTGGGGGCACCGTAGTTGTAGAGCGGCAGGCCCAGCAGGACGGTGTCCGCGGCCAGGACCTCAGCCGCCAATTCCGCGCCGATTTGTGCGGCTTCGAGGTGGGCCGCGGTGTGCTCGGACGACGGGGTGATGCGGGCTTCCCAGGCCAGCGGGTCCAGGTGCGGGACCGGGTTCGCGCCGAGATCTCGGTAGGTCACCGTCCCGTCTGGGTGGGCTGCGCGCCAGGCCTGAGCAGCACGGGCACTGAGTTTGCGGCTTACCGAGCGGTCGCCGTTGATGCTGGAGTCGAGGTGCAGCAGGTGTGCCATGTCGATGACCGTCCGTAGATAGTTTGTGTTGGACAAACCATTTATAGCACGGCAGCTACCCGGCGCGTCTCGTAGACTGGACACATGGCTCCGCTGCCGCTCGTCGCCCAGGCTCCGCGCAGGTCTGGTGCGTTGCTCGAGCACTTCGCGCGACGGATCCGGCTGCGCGCGGAAAGCGTGCTGGCTCCGTTCGGGCTGCGGCCTCGGCATCTGATCGCGCTGACGGTCCTTCAGACGCGCGGGTCCAGCACTCAGCAGTCCCTCGCGCAGATCCTCGAGATGGACAGCACCAACGTCGTCGGCCTGCTCAACGACCTCGAAAACGACCAGTTGATCGAGCGGCGGCGGTCGCCGGAGGACCGTCGACGGCACGTTGTCGTGCTGACTGAGCGCGGGGCGAAGGAGCTGGCTCGCGCGGAGGCGGCGCTCGCGGCGGTCGAGGACGAGGTTTTCGCGGCGCTTGACCCTGACCAGCGCGAACAGCTCTACAACTTGCTGTTGCAGGCGGCTTCGGGAACGGTCGACAGCAGCTCGTGCACGGAGGAACCTCCGGCCTGCTGAACGGGGGGCAGCGAAATGGACGGTGCCGCCGAGCGGCTCGCGAAGTATCGCGCGATGCGCAACTTCGCGAAGACCGACGAGCCGTCCGGTGCGAACGCCCCCAAGGAACCTGGTCACCGGTTCGTCGTGCAGCGGCATCGGGCGCGGCGGAAGCATTACGACTTCCGGCTCGAGCTCGGTGGCGTGCTGGTCAGCTGGGCGGTGCCGAAGGGGCCGACGCTTGACCCGAAGGCGCGGCGGATGGCTGTGCACGTGGAGGACCATCCGCTGGAGTACGCCGATTTCGAGGGCGTGATCCCGCACGGCGAGTACGGCGGCGGCGACGTGATCGTGTGGGATCGCGGACGCTGGGAGCCGGTCGACACCGACGATCCCGAGCAGGCGCTCGCGGACGGGAACCTGCACTTCGATCTGTTCGGCGAGAAGCTGGCCGGGCGCTTCGTGTTGATCCATCCGAAGCGGGACGGCGACGGGAAGCAGTGGTTTCTGCTGCACAAGCAGGACGACCACGCGACGACGGGCTGGGACGCGGAGGATCATCCGAAGTCGGTGAAGAGCGGGCTCACCAATGACGAGATCGCCGCCGCGCCGCCCGCGTTGTGGCGGGGCGATTTGCCTGCGGCCGAGGCGGAAGTGCCGTTGCATCCGGTGTTCGAGCCAGCATCGGAGGACGAACTCAAAGCGCTGAGCGAGCTTGGCAAGCAAGGCGCGTGGACGGTCGCCGGGCGGCAGCTGAAGGTCACCAACCTCGACAAGACATTGATTCCCGGCCGCGACGACGAAGCGCCGATCACCAAACGCGAGCTGATCGAGTACTACACCCGGATCGCGCCGACGATGCTCCCCTACCTCGCCGGCCGCGCGCTCAACACCAACCGGTTTCCCGGCGGCGTCGGCAAACCCGGCTTCTGGCACAAGGAAGTGCCCGACCACGCGCCGGAGTGGCTGCATCGCTGGCATTACGAGGCAGCCGACCCCGGCGACGTGCAGCAGTACCTCGTGCCCTCCGGCGTCGCGGATCTGGCCTGGCTGGCCAATTTCGCCGCGCTGGAGCTGCACGCCTGGACGTCGCGCACGTCCGACGTCGAGCATCCGACCTGGCTGCTGTTCGACATCGATCCCGGTTCCGAGACGTCCTTCGACGACGTGCTCGCGCTCGCCCGGCTGCACCGCGCCGCGCTCGACCACTTCGGGCTCGTCGGGCGGCCGAAGACGACCGGGCAGCGCGGCATTCAGATCTGGGTGCCGGTCGAGCCGCGGTATACGTACGCGGAAACTCGGGCGTGGGCGGAAACCGTGTCGAAGTCGATCGGCAAGACCCTGCCGGACCTGGTGAGCTGGGCGTGGCACAAGGACCGCCGCGGCGGGCTGGCGCGGCTCGACTACACGCAGAACGTGCTGAACAAGACCCTCGTCGCGCCGTACAGCGTGCGGCCGAAGCCGGGGGCGCCGGTGTCCGTCCCGCTGGAATGGGACGAACTCGACGACCCCGATCTCACTCCGGATCGGTGGACGATCCGGACGGTGCTCGATCGCGTGGCGAAGACGGGAGATCCGTTCGCGCAACTGCTCGACGTGCACCAACGCCTGCCGCAGCTGTCGTGAAAATCCCCGCCGCGGCAACGACGGCGAAGCCGATCAGCAGGTAGCGCGCGGACGTCACCATCGACGGTGCGCCCAAGTTCACCAGCAGACCGGCGATCGACGCACCGAACGCGGTCGCCATCGTCAGCACGGTCGCGATCGCGGCCGCCGCTTGCTGACCGCTGGCCATCGCCGCGACCGACAGGTGCGGCATCGCGATGCCGATCCCGGCGCCGCCAACCAGAAGCACAACCAGCCACGCCAAGACCGAAGCGTTTTCCTGCAGCAAGGCAAGCACGACGAACGCGAGAGCCAGCAGCGTCGGTCCGGCCAGGCAGAGCAGACGGACCCGGCGTGCTGACGAACTGACTATCTGACTCACCGACCAGCCGAACGACAGTGCGGCGGAGAAGAATCCCGCTGCGGCAGGCGGTAATCCGCCGAGGTGCTGGCCGAACAGCGGCAGGAACGATTCCACCGACACTCCGGCCGCGAGGCACATGATGGTCAGGTAGATCCACCTCAGCGACGAGCCGGGTTCGTAGGTCGCAGCGGGCAGCACGCGGATCGCAGCGCGCTTCTCGACGAGCAGAAATGCCAGCACGAAGCCAAATCCCAGCACGATGAACGCGGCCATTGCGACGACGTTCGTCAAGATTCCGGCAACGCTCACCGCCCCAACCGCGCCCACGACGGCTACCAGCGCGAAGGCTGGCACGGGGGCCGTCTCGCCGCTTCGCTCACTGCGCGGAAGCGCCCGCGGCACCAACGCCGCGATCACGACAGCCGCGACCGCCAGCACAACGAACGCCACCCGCCACGAACCGAATTGCGCGAACAGCCCGCCGAGCGCTGGGCCGACAAGATTGCCGACGCCGAACATCGCCGAGATCAACGCACTCCCCCGCGCCCACAACTGCTGCGGCAGCGCGGAATGAATCACCGCGAACCCGAGCCCGGTCAGCAATCCCGCGCCCAATCCCTGCACCCCGCGACCGGCCAGCAGCACCGGCATCGCCGGGCTCACCGCGCACACCACCGAGCCCGCCGCGAAAACGCCGAACCCGAGGTAGTACGCGGTCGCGTTGCCGAGCCGGGCGAGCGCCCTGCCGACGAACATCGTCGCGACGACCTGCGCGACCAGGAACGCCGTCATGTTCCACGCGTAGAGCCGTTCCCCGCCGATGTCCGCGACCGCGGTCGGCAAAAGGCTTGCCGCCACGTAGATGGTGACCGCGCCGACGAGCACCCCACCGGCCAGCACGACCGCGGTGCTGAAGTGCGCTCCCAATTCGCGCCACGAACCCACTCTCTTCTCCTCCCGGATGCTTTATGCGGTCGCATCATCTCCGGGCGGGAGACCCCGGTAATCAGACAAATCAGACGTGAACTGTGTCACATTCAGCGTTTGGTGAGCACTACCAGATAGCGGCAGGGCTGGGTGCCGGGATTCTCGTACGCACAGTCGACCGGGCGGCCCAACTGGAGGCAGTCACCTTCCGCGAGTTCGTGCACCACTTCGCCTTCGTGGAAGCGCAGTTGGCCGGACAGCACCCAGATCTGATGGTCGGCGAAGTCGTACGACACCGCCGGGAAACCGGCTTTCGCGCCGGGCGGCAGGTCGACCTCCACGAGTTCGGTCGCCCCGCGCCCCGGCGGCGAGACTGCGCGGCGCACGTAGCCAGTGACCGGGTCCTGCCAGGTCGCTTGGTCCTCGCGGCGAGCGAGGCGACGGTCGTCGTCGCCCTCCGCGCGGGCCACCAGTTCGGACAGCGAGAGCCCGAGCGCGGCGGCGAGCCTGCTCAGCAACACGGCCGTCGGCTGTGCCTCGCCGCGTTCGATTTTCCCGATCATGGCGCGGGAAACACCGGAGCGTTCAGCGAGCGTGCCTGCCGAAAGCTCGCGGTCCTGACGGGCTTCGCGCACCGCCGCGGCGAGTGAGACGGAGAGGGGATCGGTCACAGCGGTCGACTATAGCAGCGGTTCATGTCTACTATCGTGAACATGCTGATTCGACCTGCCGAAGAACGGGACGCCGAAGCCTGCGCGGCGATCTACGCGCCGTACGTCCGGGAAACCGCGATCACCTTCGAGACCGAACCGCCAACGCCGACGGAAATGGCGGCCCGCATCGCGAAAGCGACGAAGTCGTACGCGTGGCTGGTACTGGAAATCGACGGCTCAGTCGTCGGATATGCGTATGGCAGCCCGTACAAGGAGCGCGCCGCCTACCGCTGGTCGTGCGAAGTGAGCGTGTACCTGGCGCAGGATCGCCGACGCGCAGGTGGCGGAAAAGCCTTGTACGAAGCCCTTTTCGCCCGACTCGCCGAACGCGGCTTGCGCACGGCGGTGGCCGGGATGACCCAGCCGAACGAACCCAGCGTCGGGCTGCACAAGGCGATGGGCTTCGAGCTGATCGGAACCTGGCGGCGGATCGGCTGGAAACACGGCGCCTGGCGCGACGTCACCTGGATGCAACGCGAACTCGCCCCCACCACAGACGCCGCACCAGAAGAACCGCGCTAGTCCACCCCGAGGTCGAGTTCCTCGATGTCGTGCTCAAGCCGGGCCCGCCAGGACCACTTCGGTTCCGTCCAGTCCGTGTCCGACGGCGGCGGCTCCCCCAGCGGCAGCGCGGGATCGACCACGCCGTGCGTCACCCGGTAGGCCAGCGCGGACGTCGCCGCGCGGATCCACTTGTCGCCCGCCGCACCGGACGGGGGCGCGACTCCGAACGCGTGCGTGAACCACACCGGCAGCAGCGCGCTCGACCCGATCGCCTCGGTGATCCGCTCGCGCAGCCGGGAATGCAGCTCTTCCCAATCCCGTTCGCACTTCTCGATCTGCGGCAGCACCCGCGTCCGCGTCACCTCGTCCGCGGCCAGAAGTTGTTGCGCCGCTTCGGCGTCCTCCCGCGCGGCAGGCAACTGACGATCCAGCACACCGCGCCGTCGAGCGACCACTTCGGACAGTCGCGACTCCGCGTCGTCCCGTTCCGGCGTGCCGCGCTCGGCGGTCGCCAGCACCTCCAGCACGCCGATCAACGCCACTTCGCACTCCGCCAACGCTTTCTGCGCCTGAGGCAGCCGCGCGACGTCCTCTTCGTGCGGTCGGCGCTTGCTCGGCGTGAGCAGCTGCGCGGCGAGGCTGTGTCGCCGTTCCGCTTCGGCGGCGAGCTGTCGCAGCCGCGGGCCGACGTCGTCCAGATCGACCACCGGAACCTTCTCCGACACCCGCACCGCGCGTTCGAGCACCAGCAGCCGCTGCCGGAGCCGTTCCAGCTGCCGGGCGGTGTGGTCGAGGCGGGTTTCGTGCCGGGAATGCGTTTCGGTGAACGACTCGACGGTCTCGCGCAGCTCGGAAAGGTCGCGGACAGTGCGGCTTTCCAGATCGTCGACGGTCTCTTGCATACCGCCGACAGTGTCGGTGAGAGCAACCAGTTCCGGATCGGCCTCCGGGCCTTCCTCGGCCGGGTAGTACTCGGTGTCGCGGTAGTACTCGGAGTAGGTCACCGCGCCTCCTGCACCAGAAACGCCACGGTCGCGACCATGGCGAGCGCCGCCAGAATGACCATGATCGGCTGGACGGCCGGTCCGGCCCCGATCAGCGCGACCGCGGTGAAGATCGCCGCCAAAGCCCCGCTGTACGCCGCCCGCTGCCGCCGGTTGACCATCAGCGGCGTCGGACCGAGCGGCCCGAACGCGATCCGCAAGCCAGCGCCCAGCAACGGCAACGCGAGCAGCAGCCAGACCGGGTTGAGCGCACCGAACAGCATCATCGCACCGCTCACCATCCCGACCGCGACCGGCGCGACCGCCAGGTACAGCGTCGTCCGCTGGACCTTGCCGCGCTTCGCTTCCAACCGGGCGAGCCGCACCTGCTCGACGGCGGCGTCGACTTCCTTCTCGGTGCTCAGCAGCGTCTCCGCCCGCTCGACCAAGGCGTCGAGCGTCTGCGTGCGTTCGTCGTCCGCCTGGTCCGGCAGCTGCGCCAGACCCGCGCGAATGTCACGGCGGAGCGCGGACGCGCGCGCCATCACGTGGTCGCGCTGGTCCTCTGCGGGCGTAGTCACCTCGCCACTGTAGGTACCAAACGCACCGAAGCCGGGGAACGACGCGACTTCCACCGGATCCAGTCAGAGGCTCAGCAGGTCCTGGCCGACGACCACCTCACCGTCGAACCCGGCCGCGGCGTGCTCGCGCCATACGTCGTCGGGAATGTCCGCATCAGTCGGGACGAAATGCGACAGCACGAGAGTCCGGACGCCCGCTTCCTTGGCGAGCGCACCAACCCGGTCGACGCTCGTATGGCTCGCCAGCAGATGGCCCCGCAGCGTCGTGCCGTTGAACTGGCGCACCATCTCGTCGACTGCGGGGACGTACATGACCTCGTGCACCAGCACATCCGCCCCCTCAGCGAGCCGCACCAGGTTCTCGCACGGCGCGGTGTCGCCGGAGATCACGATGGACCGGTCGGCGGTGTCGACGCGGTAGGCGAACGCGTCGACGATCGGCGGATGGTCCACGCGGGCCGCGGTGATCCGCACGTTCTCGTCCTCGAAGACCACGCCGTCCGCCGCGATCTCGTGTGGATCGAGCAGCTGGTCCAGCGGACGCAGGCCCTCGTCGCCGACTCGGGTGTCGATGTCGAAGCGGTTCATCGCGAGGAAATGCCGGGTCATCTCCGCGAGCGGCGGCGGGCCGAACGCGGGGACTCGACGTTCCAGGTTGGCCGCCCAGGCCAGCAGGTAGAGGTTGCCGTAGTCGGCGTTGTGATCGGAGTGGTGATGGGTGATGCCGACCGCGCGCAGCGAGTCCAGCTTGATTCCCGCATGCACCAGCTGCCGGGCGACGCCGTTGCCGCAATCGATCACGTAGGTCGCGCCGTTGACGACGATCGCCTGCGCCGGAGCGCTCCGGGTGCGTTTCGGCGCGGGACCGCCCGCCGTGCCGAGAAGGATCAGTTGCGTGGTCATCCGCGCTCGCTTTCGAGGTTGAAGGAATCAGTTCGCGACCGGCGCGCCAGCCACACTCCGAACCCCAGCACACTCCAGGCTGCCAGCGCGAGGAGCGCGGGCGGCGTGATCTGCTTGAGCAGCAACCAGGTCTGCCCGCCCAGGATCGCGACGCCGAGCACGGACAAAACGGCGTGCGACGTCCGGCGCATCCGGAACGGGGCCGCCGCGTGCAGTTCCGGCCGCAGCCGGCGCACCCGCCACGACGCGATGATCAGCAGAGTCAGCAACGGCCCGGTGACGATCGACGTCATGGCCGCGATGTTCGCGACGCTGAACCCGGCGAGCACCGGGACTACGCCGATCAGGTAAAGGATCGCCAGCAGCCAGTGCGGAGTGCCGAACCGGCGGTTCACCGCGCCGAGCCCGGCGGGCAGCCAACCGTCCCCGGTCGCGGCGAGCACGGGTTTCGTCGCGGCCAGCAGCAGCGAATTGATGTGCCCGATCACCGACGCCATCGCGCCGCCGAGGATGAAGAACGCGAACCCGCCCGGGGACAGGATGTGGCGGGCGACGTCGGACATCGGCTTGCCCGCCGACGCCTCCGCGCCGAGTACGCCCACCGACGGGATCGCCACGATCACGTAGATCACCGCCGCGACGAGGGTTCCGCCGACAACGGAAAGCGGGAGGTCGCGACCCGGACGCTTCATCTCGCCGCCGATGTCGGCGATGAGGAACGCGCCCGTGGTGGCGAAGGTGAGCATGGCCGCGGCGTTGAGCAAGCCGCCGATGCCGTGCGGAGTCAGGTTCCCGAACTCGCTCCACCGCACCTGCCCGGCACCCGCGATCCCGTACAACAGGAAGGCAGCGAGCATGACGACCGCGAGCACAAGGCCGACTCGGCTGGAGAACGTCGCGCCCGCCAGGTTCGTCAGGAAGAACACCGTGATCAGGGCGATCGCGAGCGGCCGGACCGGAACGCCCGGCACGAGCGCGCTGACGTAGTTCGCCCCGGCCAGCGCCATCAGGCTGAGCTGGATCACCGATACGGCGGACAACCACATCGACGCGAATCCGGCTCCGGGCGAGACCAGTCGCGCGGCGTAGGTGTAGCGGCCGCCGGTGACTGGCATCGCGCTGCCGAGGGACGCGATCGGCAGCGAATAGACGATCACCGCGAGCGCCGCGAGGGCGAAGGCGATCGGCGCGCCGGCCCCGGTCAGCGCGATGGCGGTGCCCATCAATGCGACGACCCCGCCGCCGACTACCTGGTGAAACGAGACTCCGACGGCTTGGAAGAGGGAGATGCTTCGCTTGAGGTTCGCGTCTGCGGGTTCGGTCGGCATCGTGATCACTGCCTTCTGCTGGCCGTTGTCGATCGGCACAGCGTCACCCAATCCGCGGCAGTGCGGAAATGCCGAATGCCTGCCGCGGCATAGCTGTTCGGGAATACCGCTGGGATAGCCGGGCAGGCATGGCAACGAGCGAATCAGGCATTGGACGGGCATGGCGTCCGGCAAGAACGATGAGGGGCCCGCGTTTTCCGATTTTGGGGAGTTCCCATGACTGAGGCCGCTGCCCGCGATCTCGACGCTCAGGACCCGTTGCCGACGTCGCGGGCGCAGTTCCACGTCCCGCCCGCGACCGGCGGCGACTACGCCGAGACGGCCTACTTCGCCGGGAACTCCCTGGGCCTGCAGCCGATCGCGACTCGCGCCGCGCTGGACGCGGAACTCGACGACTGGGCGCGGCTCGGCGTCGAGGGGCATGGCGAGGCCGAGCGTCCGTGGGTCTCCTACCACCAGCAGTTGCGCGATCCGACGGCGCGGCTCGTCGGTGCGCGGCCGGGCGAGGTCGTGATGATGAACTCGCTGACGGTCAACCTGCACCTGATGATGGTCAGCTTCTACCGGCCGACCCCGGAACGGCACGCGATCCTCATCGAGGACACCGCTTTCCCGTCCGACAGCTACGCGGTCCGCAGCCAGGCCGCGTTCCACGGCTACGACCCGGACGAAGCGGTCATCCGGCTTTCGCCGCGTCCCGGGGAATCGACGTTGCGCAGCGAGGACGTCACCGGCTGGCTGGCCGAGCACGGAGACCGGGTCGCGCTCGTCCTGCTGGGCGGGGTCAACTACTACAGCGGGGAATTCCTCGACATCCCGGCGATCACCCGTGCCGGGCACGCCGCCGGAGCGGTCGTGGGCTGGGATCTCGCGCACGCGGCGGGCAATGTGCCGCTGCGGCTGCACGACTGGGGCGTCGACTGGGCCGCTTGGTGCACCTACAAATATCTCAACAGCGGTCCGGGTGCGATCGCCGGAGCGTTCGTGCACGAACGGCATCTCGCCGATCGGTCGCTGCCGAAACTGGCCGGTTGGTGGAGCACCGACCCGGACGTGCGGTTCCGCATGCATCCGACGGTGACGCCGGTCGACACCGCCGACTCGTGGCAACTGTCGAACCCGCCGATCCTCGCCATGGCCCCGGTGCGGGCTTCGCTGGAAATGTTCGACGCGGTGGGCATGGATGCCTTGCGCGCCAAGAGCATCCGGCTGACCGGCTACCTTGGGACGCTGCTCGACGAGACCGGCGCGGGGCGTCCGATGGAGGTCCTCACGCCCCGCGAGCCAGACCGCCGGGGAGCGCAGCTTTCCGTCCGGCTACACGGTTTGGACGCCGATGCGGTCAGCGCCGCGCTGCGCACCCGGCACGGAGTCATCGCGGACGCACGCCGCCCCGACGTCATCCGCCTCGCGCCGGTGCCGATGTATTCCACCTTCCACGACTGCTGGCGCGCGGCGACCGCGATGGCGGACGTCGTCAGCGGTTCTTGCGCCGGATCTTGATCGCGCGCAAGTCGGTGACCGCGTAGTTCAGGTCCCGATACGGCAGTCCGTGCTCGGCCAACGCGGCGGTCGCGCCGTCTTTCGCCGCGCGTTCGTCGTCGTCCGGACCGGCCGGGACCTGGCAGCGGAAGGTGAACGCCGTCGCGTTGACGTCGTAGCTGAACGTACCTTCCTCAGTGAAGGCCACGTCGGTCTTGGCCTCCAACGCAGCGCGCGCACTCTCGTCGAGAGCGTCGAATTTGCCGCGGATGATCACACGGAACGCGTCCATGTCAGGCGTCCTTTCGGGTCGCATAAGTCAGTACTTGGTCGCTGAGCAGGCCCTCAATCGCGTCGAGGAGGCTCAACGCCGCCTCCGCGATGTCGTCCGGCCGCTCGCCGGCGACGGTGCGTTTGCCGATCTCGCCGTACAGCAGGCTGTGCACCCACCCGATCTGCGCGGCGACCAGCCCGGGCACCGGATCCCCCTGCGCCGCATCGGTTTCCGCGGTCAGCAGATCGGCGAGTTCGGCGACCATCTGCTGGCCGAGGTCCTGCAGCCGGGCGGCGAGCGTGGGCGCGGCCAGCATCATCGGCAGCACCCGGCCGAACCCCGGACTCAGCCCGATCGTCCTTGAGCGCTGCTCGATCTCGCCGCGCAGACGGTCCAGCACCGCGCGCGCCGCGGACACTCCTCGCCCGCGCGCTCGCACGATCTCAGCCAGCCGTCCCGCCGAGGCTTCCGACGGCGGCAGCACCAGGTCTTCCTTGACGCGGAAGTGGTTGTAGACCGTGTTGACCGCGACGTCGGAAGCCTCCGCGACCTCGGCGATCGTCACGGCGTCGAATCCGCGCTCGACGAACAGGCGCAGCGCGGTTTCCGCGATCCGCCGCACCGTGTCCTGCTTCTTCCGCTCCCGAAGTCCCACGCCGAAGAGTGAAGCAGACTCCAAACTTGGTGTCGACTCCATTTTTCTGCTCGAAGCTCCTGGATATCGGGGAGATCCCGGAGGACGGGACGGCCGCCGACCCGGCATCATCGACGAGGTGCGGATCGGCTTGCTGGGCCCGCTGGAGGTCCGGAACGACGACGGTGCCGCGGTCGAGATCACCGGTGCCCGATTGCGGACGCTGCTGAGCGCCCTCGCGCTGGAGCCCGGCCGGGTCGTCTCGGCCGGGCGGCTCGTCGACGCCGTCTGGGGGACGCGTCCGCCAGCCACGGCCAACGCGCTGCAGGCGCTCGTCTCGCGGCTCCGCCGCGCCGGGACGCGGCTCGACTCCACACCGTCCGGCTACCGGCTGCCCGAGGCGACCGTGGACGCGGCGCGCTTCGAGGAGTTGGTCACCGCAGCCAGGACGGCTCCGGACGAGGAGCGAGTCGTACTGCTGCGCGAGGCGCTCAACCTGTGGCGCGGCCCGGCACTCGGCGACGTCTCTGACGCGCAGTTCTTTCAGGGCCACATCGTGCGGCTGAATGAGCTGCGGCTTTCCGCCACCGAGGAGTACGCGGAAGCTGTGCTCCGGTTGGGGCACGGCGCGGATCTCGCCGAGGAGCTGTCGAAACAGCTGGCCGAACATCCGCTGCGCGAACGGCTGGCGGCGGCGTTGATGCTCTCGCTGCAAGCTGCCGGACGACCAGCCGAAGCGTTGCAGGTGTTCGCGCGAACCCGAATGGCGCTGGCGGATGAACTCGGCGCCGACCCCGCCCCGGAGCTGTCCGCCGCGCACACCAAAATCCTCCGCGAAACGGTGGCCGACGAGGACGAGGCGCGCACGAACCTGCGAGCCGGGCTGACCAGTTTCGTCGGCCGGAACACTGAGATCACCCGCGTGGCCAAGCTGATCGGCGAGTACCGGCTGACCACGCTGACCGGACCCGGCGGGGCCGGAAAGACCCGGCTGGCCACGGAAACCGGACGGCATCTGCTGTCCGAACGCAACGGCGTGTGGTTCGTCGAACTGGCCCCGCTCACCGACGGAGCGGACGTTCCGCAGGCCGTGCTCGACGCGCTGGGCCTGCGCGAGCAGATGTACCCCGGGACGCTCGCCAGCGGCACTCCGCGCGAGCGGGCGACGAGAGCGCTGCGCGATCGGGACGCGGTACTGGTGCTCGACAATTGCGAGCACGTCATCGAAGCCGCCGCGGAACTGGCCGACCACCTGCTCGGCGAATGCCCGCGGCTGCGCATTCTCGCTACCAGCCGGGAACCGTTGGCAGTGACCGGCGAAGCGCTCTGGCCAGTCGAACCGCTGACGCTGCCTGCGGAGAACGCCACGCCCGTCGAAGCGATGTCGTGCGCTTCGGTGCGGCTGCTGGCCGACCGCGCCGCTGCCGTCCGGCCGGGCTTCACCGTCGATGAGTCCACTGTGGACGACGTGGTGCGGATTTGCCGAGCGCTCGACGGAATGCCCCTCGCGGTCGAACTCGCCGCCGCCCGGTTGCGCTCGCTGACCGTGTCGCAACTGGCCGCCCGGCTCGACGACCGGTTCCGCCTGCTCACCGCAGGAAGCCGGACCGCGCTGCCGCGGCATCGCACGCTGCGCGCGGTGGTCGACTGGAGCTGGGACCTGCTGGAACCGGACGAACGGCAACTGCTGCGCCGGTTGTCGGTGTTCTCCGGCGGTGCGACCGCGGAGGCAGCGGAAGCGGTCTGCGGCGGCACGTCTGAGCTGCTCAGCGCATTAGTCGACAAATCGCTAATCGCTATTTCCGGGGACGCCGAGCCGCGTTACCGGATGCTCGAGACGATCAAGGCTTACGGCCTGGAACAGCTGGCTGTGGCCGACGAACGCGAGGAACTGCGCCAGGCGCACGCCGAGTGGTTCGCCCGATTCGCCGAGACCGGCGACAAATACCTGCGCCGCGCCGAGCAGATCGAATGGCTGGCGCGCTTCGCCGCCGAACACGGCAACCTGATCTCGGCGGCACGCGGCGCGATCGCCGCTGGCGAGGCCACGACGGCGCTTCGGTTGGCGACGTCGTGCGCGTGGTTCTGGATGCTGACCGGGCACAAAACCGAGGCGCAGGAACTGATCGAGGCGGCCTTGGCGTTGTCCGGCGAGGTGGATCGCGAACTGCGCGCGATGGGGTACGCGATGGCCGCGTTGCTGCTGACCATCGGCATGACCTCCGAAACCTCCGCCGACGCCTTGGGCCGCAAAGCGCTCGAACTCAGCCGCGACAGCAAGAATTCCTTGCTGCGGTCCATCATCCCGGTGTTCACGCAGACCGCGGACAGCGGCACGATCAAGTCCACATTGGACGAATTGCTGGCCGACGAGAACCCCTGGCTGCGCGCGCATGCCCGGCTGCACCGGGCGCGGACGCAACTGAACCTCTGGCACGCCCCGGCCGCGCAGGAAGCCGACATCCGCGAGGCCGTCCGGCTGTTCCGGCTGTGCGGGGAACGCTGGGGAACGTCACTGGCGCTGAACAGCCTCGCCGATGTCGTCGGCCGTCGCGGCGAACTGGAGGAAGCCGTTTCGTGCTATGAGGAATCGATCCAGGTCGTCTCGGAAATCGGTTCGGCCGAAGACGTCCGGTTCGCCCGCGGACGGCAAGCGCACCTGTTCTGGCAACTCGGCGACGAGGCAGCGGCGTCGGCCGCGGTAACCGCCGCCGAACGCGACGCGCGGAGCGTGCCGTTCCCTGATTCGCTCGCGTTCCTGGCCCAGACGAAAGCGGACCTGGCCCGCTGGCGCGGCGATCTGGCGGAAGCGCGGCTGGAACTGAACCACGCCGAAGCGCTGTTGAGCGAATCCGAGCCGCATCCGTTGTTCCGCGCGATGATCCAGCATTCGCACGCCTACCTGGACGCCCAAACCGGCGACCTGCCCGCAGCCCGGGACCGCCGCCGCGAAGCACTCGCCTTGGCCGCGGAAGCCGGTGAGGTGCTGTATCTGGCGATCATCCTCCTGGGCATCGCCGACCACGCCCTGCGCGTCAACCGCCCGGTCGCCGCCGCCGATCTTTTAGCCGCCGCCCACCGCCTCCTCGGTGGTCCGCACCTGGCGCTGCCGGACGTGACCGCCGTCGAAGCCGCCGTTCAGGCCGAACCCTCAGGCACAGTCGACGACCCGATCGCCCTCGCTTACGACGTCCTCAGCTGACACGGGAAGCCACCGCAACGCAAGCACCCCCAGCCCCGCACAAAGCACCGCCGCAACCCCCATCGCGACATGCAACCCACTCACCACAGCCTCCTTCTCAGCTGCGGCCCCCTCCGGGGCCAGCAACCGAAAAACGAACGCCGCCACCGAACCCAGCAACGCGATCCCCAGCGCATGACCGATCTCGTTGGCCGTCTCGCTGATCGCTCCCGCCGAACCGGCCCGATCCGCCGGGACCGCGCCGACCGCCGTGTCCGCGACCAGCGAGAACGAGATCCCGTAGCCGAAACCGGCGACCACGGTCGAGGCGACGAACCATCCGGCCCCGCCGGTCACCGTGGTCGCCAGCAGCAGCGCGAGCCCGAGCGCGATCGCGAAATGGCAGGTCACCAAGGCCGCCCGGCTCCCGATCCGCGCCGCGAGCGCCGGGGTGAGCACGCACGTCGCGGTCAGGGCGACCGCGCCCGGAAGCGCGAGCAGCGCGGCGTGGAGCACGGACAACCCCAGCACGGATTGGAGGTAGACCCCGGTCAGATACGCCGCCGCCGACCACGCGAACAGGGACAGCACCCCGGTGATCACCGCGACAGTGAACACCTTCTCGCGGAACAGACTCACGTCGAGGAGCGGGTACTCCAACGTGCGCTGCCGCAGCACGAACCACGTCAGCACCCCGGCCCCGGCGACGCCGGCGAACGCGACCGGCCAAGAAGGACCGTAGGCGGCGAATTCCTTGACGGCGTAGACCGCCAGCAGCAACCCGCCCGCGGACAACGCGATGCTGAGCAGATCGACCTTGCCCGGCCGGGTCGTCCGGGCCTCCCGGAGCACCACCGGCGCGGCCGCGAGGAACACCGCGACGACCGGCAGGTTGACCAGGAACACCGACCCCCAGCCGAATCGGCTCAGCAGCAGCCCGCCGAGGATCGGGCCGATCGCGAAACCCGCGGCGAACGTCGCGGCGAAAATCCCGATCGCCCTGGCCCGCCGCCTCGGTTCGGGGAACAGTTCGCTGAGCACCGCGAGCCCCGACGGCAACAGCGTCGCGCCGCCGAGCCCCATGAGCACGCGGCAGCCGATGAGCCATTCCGGCGTCGGCGCGAACGCGGCGCCCGCGGAACCCGCCCCGAAGACCGCGACGCCGATCATCAGCAGTTTCAGCCGCCCGTACCGGTCGCCGAGGTTGCCGAACGCGATGAGCAGCGAGCCGACCGCGAAGCCGTAGCTGTCGAGGATCCACAGGGCCTGGTCGGCGGTCGGGGCGAGGGCGCGGGTGATGGTCGGCATGGTCAGGAACAGGATCGAACCGTCCATCGAGACCAGCAGGACCGGTCCGAGCACCACGAGCAGTCCCAGCCAGGCGCGGCGAGTTTCCGTCATGCCCCCGATCCTCGGAACCCGCGGCCGCACTCGGCCAGCACCGGCGATGAGTACCCCTCGCAGGTGCAGGCACGGTTTTGCCTGGTTGCCTACGATCGAGATCATGCAGACCGAAACCCTCGGCGTGTTCCTCAAGACCCGCCGTGACCGCGTGACGCCGGACGCCGCCGGGATGCGGACGTACGGCACGCTCCGCCGGGTGCCCGGTCTGCGCCGGGAGGAACTCGCCCAGCTCGCGGGCGTGAGCGCCGGCTACTACACGCGGCTGGAGCAGGACCAGTCCGGCACCGCGTCGCCGCAGGTGCTCGACGCGCTCGCGCGGGTGCTCAACCTCGACGAGACCGAGTCGAGCCACCTGCACAACCTCGCCCAGCGCTGCGGAGTCCCCCGGCTGGTGCGCCCCGCGCCGGAAACGCTGGACCCGCACGTCGCGACCCTGCTGCACGCGCTGAGCGACAGCGTCCCCGCAATCGTCCTCGGCCGCCGCGGCGACGTACTCGGCTGGAACCGCACCGGCCACCTCCTGCACGCCGAACACCTCGACTACGCCGCGCCGGACTCGCCCGAAACCCGCCCGTCGATCCCGCGGATGTTCTTCCTCGACCCGTTGCACCGCGACCTGTACCGCAACTGGGCGGAGCTCGCCCGCACCCATGTCGGCTACCTGCGCCTGATGTCCGGCAAGCACCCGACCGACGCCCGGCTCGCGGAGCTGATCGGCGAACTCGCCATGGGCAGCCCGGAATTCGCCGCGCTCTGGGCGACCGGCGACGTCGTCGACTGCACGAGCGGCCCGATGGACCTGCGCCACCCGACGCTCGGCACCGTGAACATCGACTATCAGGTCTGGCTCCAGCCCGACAGCCCCGACCACCAACTGGAGGCGTACACCCCGCGCGACGCCGCTTCCCGGGACGCGTTGCGGCTGTTGGAGGTCGCTTCCCGCTAACCGGCCTGCCCAACGCACTTCGTATGGCATCATCCGCCGGTGACCGGCGAGCGGAGCGACCCGCACTCCATCGGGGAGGAAGACCTCGAGGACTTCGACTCCTGGACCGCGCAAGCCGCGCTCGCCTCGCTCATCGACGAAACGCTCGGCTCCCCCGCGGTCACCCAGCTCCTCGCCCGCGAATCGCTGCGTACCGAAGTCGTGCGCGAAGAGCTGTTCGCGAACGAGACGCTCCTCGCGAAGATCCGGACGCTCCAGGACCAGGTCATGGCCGAGGGCGACCGAGGGTTCCGTCCGCGAAACCGCGCGATGTCGCCGCGCGAGGCGAGCTGGCTGGTCGTCGCCGTGCTGCTCGGATTCGCCTACCTCAGCCTGATGACCGCCGCGTGGGCGCAGCTCCCCCTGTTCTTCCGGATCTTCGCCGGCCTGATGATGCCGTGCGTCCTGTTCGCCACCGGCGCGCTCGCGGTCCGCAAAGTCACCGCGTTGCGCGAGTGGACCAACCCGGACGCCATGCAGTTCCACGAGGAGCAATTCGGTCTCGGGCCACGCCGTTCGTTCGCCGCGCGCGAGATCGTGCTGCCCGAGGTCCGCGACGTCATTTCCGCGCACCGGCGGCTGCACTTCGGCACGACACTGGTTTTCGACCAGCAACACGACCTCGGCGAGGAGGACAGCAGCCGAATCGTGCCGACAGCGGCGGCGAAACGGCTCCGGCGCGTCCTCGAACGCGCGGGTTCCGGCGCGGTCGCGCTCGGCGGGCAGCGCGGGTCAGGCAAGACCACCGCGATCCGTTCCATACAGCGAGGTCTGTTGCACGGCAGCGAAAACCCGGCGCCACTGGTGGTGGTCGCCTCCGCGCCGGCCACCTACGACGCCCGCGATTTCGTGTTGCACCTGCACAAACTGCTGTGCCAAGCCGTACTGGTCCGGGTCCGGCAGGTAGTGGGTCCGGGAACCGGCTGGCGCTGGTGGGCCCGCCGGGTCCTGCGCGGAACGGTCGACCTCGTCGTGTCGGCCACGCTCGGCTGGGCGATCGGCGGCCTGCTGTGGACCGGGAAATTCACGCACTTCCCCGCCGAACTGTGGCAAACCGTTACCGGCGTGCAGTTCCCTGAGCTGATTGGTCCTTTATGGACAGATCAGCCGGTGAGCAACCGGATCGCACTGGCCGCAGTCGCCGTCCTCGCGCTCCGCTGGGTAGCGAAACTCCTCACCGCAACGGTCGGCGCGCTGGTAATCCTCCTGCGGCGGAAGTCGTCAGCCGGACCGCGCGCCCTGCAAGCCGAAGCCCGCCGCCAGCTGCTCCGGATCCAGTATCTGCTGACCTACACCACCGGCTGGTCGGGAAAACTCGCCGTCCCGGCAGGCGGCGAACTGGGCCGCACCCGCACCACGCAACGGGCCGAACAGCAGCTGACCCATCCGGAGGTCGTCGACGAGTTCCGCGCGTTCGCCCAGCTGACCGCGGAGTCGTTGCGCGAGGAAGGGATCACCGACCGGGTCGTGGTCGCCATCGACGAGCTGGACAAGATCGGCGAACAGGACAAGGCCCAGCAGCTGGTGAACGACATCAAGGGCATCTTCGGGGTGCCCGGTTGCCTGTATTTCGTGGCGGTGTCCGACGACGCGGTCCTCAGCTTCGAGCAACGCGGCCTGGCCGTGCGCGACGCCTTCGACAGCGCGTTTTCCGAGGTGGTGCGCCTGGAATCGTTCACCCTCGACGAGAGCAGGCTGTGGATCGCGCAACGGCTGCCCGGCGTCCCGGAGCAGTTCTGCTACCTCGGCCACTGCCTCTCCGGCGGCCTGCCGCGCGACCTGCGCCGCACCACCATCGACATGGTGGACGTGACGACCGAACACTACGAGCCGTCGCTGTCGACCGTCACGAGCATCCTGGTCTGCACCGACCTGGCAGCCAAGTCGAGCGGCTTCATCGCGCAAGCCCGCGGGCTCCCGCAGACACCGGAGCTGGCGGAACTGTGGCCGAAACTGCTCCGCGTCCCCGACACCCGCGAAGCAGTCGAACTCGCCGAACTGGCCGCCTCGTTGCATGAAGGAGCAACACCCGACCTAGCCGACGCGGTCAACCGGCTGCGCCTGCACAGCAGCGCGTTCGTCCTCTTCTGCGCCACCGTCCTGGACATGTTCACCGACGCCCTCACCCAGTCCCGCCTCACGCCGAGCCTGCACGAACTGGCCATCGCCCGACGGCGACTCGCGTTAGACCCGCACCTCGCGTGGGCCGCCTTGAACGACTTCCGCAAAGCGCACGACCTGCCGCTACCCAGCCGGGCATAACCAACCCTTCTGGATCACGGAAGAACCAGCTCTTGGACTTCTCGCCGCGCGGCTTCTAGCGTTGCGCCCATGACCGCCTACGTCCTCGTCCCCGGTGCCTGCCACGGCGGCTGGTGCTTCGACCGGCTCACCGGCCAACTGCGCGACCGCGGCCACCGCGTGCTCCCGCTGACGCTCACCGGCCTCAGCGAACGGCAGCACCTGCTGAACGGCGGGGTCAACCTCGAGACCCACATCGAGGACGTCGTGCGCGCGATGCAGGCCGAGCAGGTCGAACGCGCCGTGCTGGTCGGCCACAGCTATGGCGGGATGGTCATCACCGGTGCCGCCGACCGGGTGCCGGAACTGGTCGATTCGCTGGTGTACCTCGACGCTTTCGTCCGGAAAACGGCGACTCCTGCTGGACTTTGACCGATGACCGGCAGCGCGAGTGGTACCTGAGCGTCGGCGAGACCGGATACGCCGTGCCGCCGCTGCCGTTCTTCGACCCGCGTGCGTCGGCGCATCCGCTGGCGTCGCTGCTCCAGTCGATCCGGCTGGACACCGACCTGAGCCGCTTCCGCCGCCGGGACTATGTGTACGCGACGATCTGGGACGGCGGGTCGCCGTTCGAGCCGACTTACCGACGGCTTCTCGACGATCCACAGTGGAATGTCCACGCGCTGGACAGCAAGCACGACGTGATGCGCGACGCGCCGGAAGAGCTGCTGCGAATCCTTCTCGACGTTGGGGCTAAGTAGGAATAACGCGTGATCACGGTCCATCGATTCGCACTGGACCCACCGTTACCTTGAGGCCCAGCAACCAAATTGAAACACCGATTACCGCAGCGGAACCGGCTATGATCAGCAGAAATCGAACCGTCGATCCCCAGTCCCCGAGAACGTGCCTAAAGACAGCGACGAGCCGGTCGTTTTTCGTTCTGCCAACCTTGCGGTTGCACCGTTTACCCACGCTCTCGTTCTCCTTGGTGAACTGCATCAGGGACCCAGTTCAGCCCCTTGGCCTGCAACCGAGTCTGCCCTGACCGGCAAACTTGCGCCAAGTCCTCATGTGTACACATCGAATGCGTTGACCCTGGCCGTACCGTGCTAGCTTCACGCCATGTTCGACGAGGTACCGTTGCTCATCGAGACGGAGATCGGCGTCCGCGAAGCGCGCGTCAGGTTCAAGGAACTGATCGAGGATGTGGAGCTGAGGAATCGTGTCGTCCACCTGACCCGGCGAGGCAAGCGAGTCGGGGCGATTGTCAGTTCAGATGTCGCGGAAGGGATCGCCGCCATCGAAGGCCCAGGCGGCCCGATCATTCCCGGCGATTTGCCTACGGCAATAAAATTGGTGGAAGGCCTGCTTTCCGACAACTCCGCCAACGCCCCGGTAATAGACCCGGATCAGGTCGACTCGCGGGCGTTGGTAGGAGCATGCTTGTACTTTGTCGATCTCATGCTCCCTGGCCCTACGCTTTTCGGCGGAGAACTGCCCATGGCCGACCCTATCGACGGTGAGGACGTCAAACTCGTTGCCGACCTGCTCGTCCGCAAGCTGTACAAGCGGCTAGGCATCAGAGATATCGCCAGCAAGGAGTTCCCGCTTATCGCAGGCGCACTTTGGGCAGCCCAGACGCAGGAGTCCGCAGTGGAATACCGTTTGCGCATCCCCATCGGGATCTCGCCGGAAGAGTCATACATCTGGATCATGGCACTGTACGAATTGTGCGATCTCATCAACGTCATCCACGGCGACGGCACCGCACAAGAACAGATGTATCGAATAGAAGAGACGGAAGAATCATTTCCGGACGAACTCGGCGATGCGGGGCTCGAGCCGGAACCACGCCAATGATTCCGGCTCGCCGGAAACAGCTCACTGGGCACAGCGAGCGCGACGCACCCCAAGCCGTCACCCTTCCAACTCAGGAACCCGCTCCCCCACCGGCGGCGCCCCAGGCGGCGTCCCGTCCCCGAACGGCCTCCCGCCCAGCTCCTCCCGCCCGTGCGGCGTCAACCATCCCGTCTCCACCGGCCCCAGCGGCACCACCCCGGTCGGGTTCACGTTCCGGTGCACCACGTAGTAATGCTCCTTGATCTGCCCGAAATCGATCGTGTCCCCGAAACCGGGCGTCTGGAACAGATCCCGCGCATACGCCCACAGCACCGGCAGCTCCGTGAGCTTCTGCCGGTTGCACTTGAAATGCCCGTGGTACACCGCGTCGAACCGGACCAGCGTCGTGAACAGGCGCACGTCCGCCTCGGTGATCGTGTCCCCCACCAGGTACCGCTGGCCGGCCAGCCGCTCGGAAAGCCAGTCCAGCCGGGAGAACAACGCGCGGTACGCCTCTTCGTAAGCCTCCTGCGACGTGGCGAAACCCGCTTTGTACACCCCGTTGTTCACGTCCCGGAACACCTTCTCCGCGACGTCCTCGATCTCGTCGCGCAGCCGCTGCGGGTACAGCTCCGGCGCGCCGTCCCGGTGGTAGGCGCCCCATTCCAGCGACAGGTCCACCGTCATCTGCTTGAAGTCGTTGGTCACGATCTGTCCACTCGGGACATCCACAATGGACGGCACGGTGATCCCGCGCGGATAGTCCGGGTACCGCGCGAAAAACGCCTCCTGCAGCCGTTCGATGCCGAGCACCGGGTCCCGGCCGCCGGGGTCGAGGTCGAAGGTCCAGCTGCGCTCGTCGTGCGTCGGGCCGCACAGGCCCATCGACAGCACCTCTTCGAGACCCAGCAGCCTGCGCACGATCGACGCGCGGTTCGCCCACGGGCACGCTCGCGCGATCACCAGGCGATAGCGGCCCGGCTCCACCGGCCAGCCGTCGCGGCCGTCGGCGGTGACGCGGTCGGAGATGTAGTTCGTGTCGCGCTTGAACTCACCCTGGTCGGGCATCGGAAGCCTTTCGTCGGGGGCGGGTCTAGTCGTCCGGGCAGGCCGAACAGTCCGGCGGCTCCAGCGCGGCAGCCAGCCGGGCGAGGATCGGGCCCGCGGCGCGGACCTCCTCGGGCGAGAGGTGGTCGAACAGGAACGATCGCACGCGCTCGAGATGCCCGGGGTACGCGGCGGCGAGTTTCGCCCGCCCGAGGTCGGTGAGCGTCGCGTGCGCGGCCCGGCGGTCCTGCGGGCACTTCACCTTCCGCACCAGGCCGCGGCGCACCATCGCCTCCACGACCCGGCTGATCCGGCTCAGCGACAGCGCCGTGGACTCCGCCAGATCGGTGAGCCGCAGCCTGCCTTCGGCCGCTTCCGACAGCGACACGAGCACGGAGTAATCCGTCAGCGAGACGCCGTTGTCGTGCGCGAACTGGTCGTCGAGAGCCCTCGGCAGGACTGTGACGACACGCATCAGCGGACGCCACACTGCCTCCTCTTCGCTGGTCAGGGGGGTTCTGTTCACCACAGAGGGGGAGTATATCCGACACTTGCTCGCGCAATCAGTTATTGTGGGCTACAGTGCTAGTTGAACACTCAACCAAGGACCCGAAGGAACGGAACACATGACCAGCGCGACCACCTACGCCCACCTGACCGGCACCTACACGATCGACGGCTCGCACAGCCGGATCGGCTTCGTCGCCCGCCACGCCATGGTCACCAAGGTTCGCGGCTCCTTCAACGAGTTCGAGGGTTCGTTCACCCTGGACGGCGAGAACCCGGCGAACTCCAGCGCGAACATCACCATCCAGACCAAGAGCGTCGACACCCGCAACGCGGACCGCGACGGCCACCTGCGCGCCAACGACTTCCTGTCCTGCGACGAGTTCCCGACCATCACCTTCACCTCCACCGGGATCACCCAGACCGGCGAGGACACCTTCGACGTGACCGGCGACCTGACCGTCAAGGACGTCACCAAGTCGGTCACCGTCCCGTTCGAGTTCGGCGGCTCCGCGAAGGACCCGTTCGGCAACGACCGCGTCGGCTTCGAGGGCTCCACCTCGATCAACCGCAGCGACTACAACGTGAAGTTCAACGCCGCGCTCGAGACCGGCGGCGTGCTGGTCTCGGACAAGATCACCCTCGAGTTCGAGATCTCCGCGATCAAGAACGCCTGAACGAACAGCCGGTGAAGGGTTCCGGAATCGGGACCCTTCACCGTGTCGCGGGGCAGTCGCGGGGTCTCAGACGTCGAGCGCGGTGCCGTAGAGCCGCTCGACCTGGAGCCGGATCACGACACGCCGCTCCTCCACCTGCTGCTTCAGGAACGCCGCCGGGTCCTCGGGCCGCGCGGCCTCCGGAAGCATCGCGAGCAACTCCTGCCCCACCGCGTCGCCGGGAACCTCGGTGACTTCGGAAACCTCCGCCTGCCCCTCGGCAACAGCGAACGACCACACGTCGCCGCCCTGAACGTGCACCGTCGCCCGCGGGTTGCGGCGCAGATGGCCGACCTTGCTGCGGTCGGCAGTCGTGGAGAAACGCACCGTCCGGGTGTCGGGATCCCAGCTGTACAGCATGGTCGTCAGATGCGGCTGACCACTGCGTTTGATCGTCGCGAGCGTGCCGAACTGCTGCTGGCCAAGCAGGGCCGAGAGGGCTTCGTCAGACAGCTGCCGGGGTGCGGGTCCTTGACTCATGCCAGGCCCAACTCGCCGCCGGCCCAGCACATTTCCGCCAGCTACCCCTATTTCGGGGACCCCTATTTTTCAGGCGCGCAAACCCGCGATCCCCACCTCGAGCGCCGCCTCCAGATGCTCCGCCTCCCCGGTGGTCAGCAGCATCAACACCCCGCCCTGCACCCCCGCCAGCAGCGCCGAGGCCGCCTGCTTCGGGTCCAGCCCAGGCCGGACCTCCCCCGCCGCGCGCAGGTTCTCGATCCCTGCGGTCAGCTCGCCGAGCCACCGCTGCATCAGCTGCGTCACCACCGCCTGCGCGCCCGGCGTGTTGCGGCCGATCTGCGACATCACCACGTTCAACGGACAGTGCCGGCCCTGCTCGGTGTAGTGCCCGAGCACCACCTTCTGCCACGTCCGGAAATCCTCCCAGGTGCGCAGCGTGCCGAGCGACGGCTGCTGCACCTCCAGCACCCGGCCCGCCTCCCAGCGCGCGACAGCCAGCAGCAGTTCTTCCTTGCCGTCCGGGAAGTAGTGGAACAGCTGGCTTTTGCTCGTCTTGGTCCGCGCGCGGACGTCGTCCAGCGTCGTCTCGAGCACGCCGCGCTCGCGGATCACGTCGGCCGCGCCCTCCACGATCCGTTGCCGCGTGGCCTCGCCCTTGCGCGTGAGCGTCATCGACTGCCTCCTGACTGGACCTGCTAGTCCACTCTAGAACGCAGCGCCCCCGTCGGACCAGGACGTCTGGCCGAAGTCCTCGTCGTCCACCGGCGCACGACGCGGTCGGGGCCGTTCAGGTTCTGGAGCTTCCGCGACCTCAGGCTCCGGCTCCTCGACGACAGCCTCAGCTTCCGGAGTCCCCTTCGGCCAGACGCAAGGCGACGTCGCACCGAGATAGAGCTTCCCGAGCTCATTGGCCTGCAAAGACATGTCGAAGCCGTCCCGCTCATTGCGCGCGAAGACGTACTGGTCGGTGGGCCGCCGGTCGGTCAGCACGGTGAAGCCGTGTCCCTGCCACCACTTCACGACGGCCTCGAACTGCGCCTTGAAAGTGTCCGGTTCGAGGCCGGTCACCTCATAGGTCGCGGAGATCTCGAACCGCCCCGCCGGACCGTTGTCGGTCGGGTCGGTGCATTCGGAACGGTTGCGGGAGAACAGTTCCCGCCCGGCGGGCGTGGGCAACGCGGAGAACGCGCCGCGCACGTAGTCCTCGACCTGGTCGCGTGCTTCGTTTTCGGTGATCGTGGGGTTCATGGCTGCACCTCCTGGGGAGCAGGCTACGAGAGGAACGGCGGCGAGGCAGGCCAGCGCGGTGCGGCGCGCCGTCACGCCGGCAGCCCGGCGATGATCCGGCCGAAGCTGCGCAGCGACGGGTTGTTGTCCTCCCAGTATTGGCTGTGCGCGGCCCCGGACAGGCCGCCCTCGTACCACGGGCCTTTGTCGCCCGGCGCGGATTCGAAGACCTGGCCGCCGAAGCCGTCGCCGGCGGGGCTCGGGCCGAGCGGGTCGTGACCGGGGAGACCGATGTTGGTGATCTTGATGAGGTCGTGCTGCGCGACCGTCGAGTGCACATGCTGGGCGACCTGGTCCTGCGGCACACCGTCGAGATGCAGTTGATTCGCGTGCTCGACGCCGACACCGGGACTGCCGACGAAGATCAGATCGTCCGCGTTGAGCCCGCCGTCTCGAGCCGCGTGGCCGATCACCGTCGTGCCGTAACTGTGACCGAGCACGGTGTTATGCGACGGGGAGCCCTCATGCGACGCGCGCAGGCCGTCCTCGAATTTCGACAGCTGTTCCTTGCCGCCGTCGGCGTATTTCTCACTGGCGGCGTCGACAAGCTCATTCGGCGCGTCATAACCGACCCAGGTGATCACCGACGTCGACGGCGAGCCCGCCATCGTCGCCGACTGCCACATCTTGTCCGACCGGCCGAGGTCGCCGCCGATCTTGGCCAGCTCGCTGCCGGTGCCAGGAACGTACGTCGCGACATTCGCCGCGGTATCCGGATTTCCGGCGGCGACCACCGCTGTGCCGTCGCCGCTGACGTCGAGCGAGACCAGGAAAGCCGGAGGTTTGCCGTCGCCGGTGGCCGCGAGCCGGTCACGGATCGCGGTGAGGCCGCGCAACTGAGCGTCGTCGCCCTTCCGCTTGTCGATTTCCTGTTGCAGCACAACGCGATTCGCCGCGTCGCGATCGACCACCGGGATGCCGTCGAGATTGCGGATCAGGTCTGGGTTGTCGCGCAGGATCGAGGACTGCGCGGAGTCGGACAGGCTGTCCCACCACGCCCGGTTCTCCGCCGGGGTGCCGTTCGGTTTCGGCTGGCTGCTCGTCGCCATCGCCAGCGCGACGACCCCGGAGCCACCGCTTTCGCCGTTGGTCGCGCGGTCGAGCACGACGGTCAGATCCGCGTCGACCCCGGTGGCCGCACGGAGAATCTGGCCGACGCGATCGGCGACTTCAGCCTGTCGCTCGGGTTCGCCGCTGACGCCGCCACCGTCGTCGATCCGCATTCCGTTGCGTGCGGCGAAATCGTCTACCTCGCGCACCGCCGAACTGATCCGCTCGACCGCCAGCTGCGCGTCGTGCACCCCGCGCCGAACCGCCGACACATCAGTGGCCAGCTGCCGCAATTCCGTTGCCAGCGCAGTGCCTTTGGCCGTTGCCGCGTCCGCCGCGTCGCCTTGCCAGGAGCCGAACTTCGTCATGGCTTCGGCATCGTCGTTCGCCCCGGTGAGCCGAGCGGCCCGGGCACCGAGCGCGTCGACTGCCGAAGCGAGGTCGGCGGGGTTCCAGCGCCGGACGTCTCCCCAAGTGATCATCGGCCCGCCGCCGCGATCTCGCCGGTCGCGTTGTGGTCGGTGTCGCGGTAGCCGGCCGCGGCCTGGTCGAGGTTCCCGGCATAGGACTCGGTGTCGGCTGTCCACTTCGGAACGGCCCGGCCCCAGGTGTCGGACAGGCGATCCGCCGCGGCCACGCTCGTGCCGCCGGACAGCCCGACCCCGGCGAGCGCGCCCGCGAGGTCGGCCGCCCGCACGGTCGCCGCCGCCTGCCGCGCCCGTCCGGCCGCGGTCGCGACCTCCGCCGGAGCGACCTCGAAACCCGTTCCCATGCGCATCTCCCCCACCGCGGCGACCGGACGACCCGTACGACGGACGGCCGCGGCACCCGGTTCCCCACAGTTCGACCTTCGCGAAAACTCCTGCCATGATTCCCCCGCCAAGGCTCTGACCTGCGCAAACCCTCGCCTAGCTTGTCCACATATGTGAACGCTAGTCACGTGACTGAATAGTTATCAGCCCGCGTCTTGCCCGCCGCTGACCAGCGTGTGACTGTGTACGGCGAAGTTCGTACCGGAGCGGGCCAAGCCGGCACGCGACGAGGAAAGGCGTTGCGCGGCGGCGGGTTCGGCCGTTCCGCAGTGCTGGACCAGTCCGGCAGTCCTTGTCCCTCGACCCCCACTCGTCCGGCCCGGACGGCGCTGGCCTTCCGGTCAGCGGACCAGGACCGGCCGGCCATCCCGGAAAGAGACGGCTCGGCAATGACACAGACAGCCGCGGCGCGGCGGCCCATCGGCAGAACGACGCTGTACTTCTTCGGTGCCCTCGGCGGCATCCTGTTCGGTTACGACCTCGGCGTCATTTCCGGGGTGTTGCCGTTCATCGGGAAACTCTGGGGCCTGTCCGGATGGGACAAGGGCGTCATCACCGCGAGCATTTCGATCGGTGCGATCGTCGGTGCGAGTTTCTCCTCCCGGCTCAACGAAAAGCTCGGCCGCCGCCGGACGATCATGGTCGCGGCCGTCGTCGTCATCATCGGCACGATCGCGGCCACCTTTTCCCCGACGTTCGCGTTGCTGATCGTTTCCCGGCTCGTGATCGGCGTCGGCATCGGCCTGTCGTCCTCGACGGTCCCGACGTATCTGTCGGAACTCGCTCCGGCGCGGCTGCGCGGGGCGATGGGCGCGCTGAACCAGATCTTCATCGTGCTCGGCATCCTGATCGCGTTCCTGGTCAGCTACGGGCTCGGCACGTCGGGCAACTGGCGGCTGATGTTCGCCGGCGCGATCGTGCCCGCGGTGATCCTGCTGGCGGGCTTGGGATTCCTGCCCGAAACGCCGCGCTGGCTCGTCGCGAACGGCCAGGAGGAACAGGCCCGCGCGGTCCTGCTCAGCTCGCACGGCGGCGGCGTGAACGTCGACGAGGAGATCGGCACGATCCGCGAGGTGATCCGGCTCGACTCGGAATCGGCGAAGACCCGCTTCCGCGACCTGCTGACGCCGACCGTGCGGCCGATGCTCGTGGTCGCCCTGCTGCTCGCGATGGGCCAGCAGTTCAGCGGCGTGAACGCGGTGAACGCGTACTTCCCGACGATGCTGATCGGCCTCGGTTTCGCGACCCAGGCGGCGTTGCTGTCCGGCGTGCTGCTGGGCGTCACCAAGTTCCTGTTCACCGCGTGGGTCGTGTTCGTGGTCGACCGGTGGGGCCGCAAGCCGCTGCTGCTGATCGGCAACGTGCTGATGGTGCTGACCCTGGTCGCGGCCGGGTTCATCGTGCTGGAAGTCCACGACACGGCGACCAAGGGCATCCTGATGCTGGTCGCGATGGTGCTCTACCTGGTCGGCTACGAACTCGGCTGGGGCGCGGTCGTCTGGGTGATGATGGCCGAGGTGTTCCCGCTGAAGGTCCGCGCGGCGGGCATGGGCGTGAGCAGCGTCGTGCTGTGGGCCGCGACCGGCATCATCAGCGCCGTGTTCCCGATCATCTCCGACCCCGGCGCCCTCGGCCTCGGCGGCTCGATGTTCCTGTTCGCGGGCATCAACGTGGTCCTGTTCTTCCTCACGAAGTGGCTCGTCCCGGAAACCAAGGGCCGGAGCCTGGAGGAAATCGAACTCGACCTGCGCGGCCGGACGCATTCGAAGGCACGCGCCTGAATTTCTCCTCGGGGTACGGCCGGGCGGCAGGGGATTTCCCTTGCCGCCCGGCTGTTTTCTAACGCCCGAGCATGCGGTACCGCCGGGTGGCGAGCGGCAGGAAGATCAGCGTCAGCACCGCGGGCCACGCCATCGCGAGCAGCACGGAATGCTCCGCCGCCCAGCCATTCGCGGCCCACGCCGGGTTACCCGCCAGCTCGCGCACCGCGGAAGCCGTTGCGGTGAGCGGATTCCAGGTCGCGACCGCACTCAGCCAGGCAGGCATGGTGTCCGGGGAAACGAAAACTCCGGACAGGAATCCGACCGGCCACACCAGCACCTGCACCGAAACCGCCGATTCCGGGGTCTTCAGCAGCAGCCCGAGGTAAATCCCGACCCAGACAAAAGCGAACCGCAGCCACAACAGCAGCCCGACCGCGCCCAGCACAGACATCTGCTGCGGACGCCACCCCAGCGCCAGCCCGGCCCCCATCATCACGACGAGCCCGGCGACCGCGCCGATCAGGTCGGCGAGACAACGTCCGGTCAGCACGGCGAGCCCGCTGACCGGCATCGCGCGGATCCGCTCGGTGACGCCCTTCGAGGCGTCGGAAGTCACTGCGAGGACAGTGGATTCGAGCCCGAACAGCATGGTCATCGCGAGCATGCCGGGGATGAGGAAGTCGATGTACGCGCCGCCCCGGATGGCCATCGCGCCGCCGAAAAGCTGGCCGAACATCACCACGATCAGGACCGGGAACAGCAGCGTGACCGCGATCGAGAACGGACGCTGCTTCCAATGCACCAGGATGCGCCGGGTCAGGACGGCGGTATGTGTCGGCCAGGACACGCGCGCGGGTGCCGCGGCGGGGATGGTCATCGAACCTCCTCGGAGACGGCGGGCGAGGTCTTCCGGGAAGCCGCCTGCCTCCCCTCCTCGGGCGTGCGGGCGTGACCGGTCAGGTGCAGGAAAACCTCGTCGAGCGTCGGCTTGCGGACGACCGTCTCGACCCGGTCCGGCCCCACCTTCGCCTTCAATTCGTCCGGCGTGCCCGCGGCGACGACCCGGCCCGCGTCGAGCACCGCGATCCGGTCGGCGAGCTGATCAGCCTCCTCCAGATACTGCGTGGTCAGCAGCACCGTGGTCCCGGTCCCGGCGAGCGCACGGACGTCCGCCCAGACGTCGATGCGAGCCGCCGGATCGAGCCCGGTCGTGGGCTCGTCGAGGAAGAGCACCTGCGGGTTCAGCAGGAGTCCCGCGGCGAGGTCCAGCTTGCGCCGCATGCCGCCGGAGTAGCCCGAGACAGACCGCCCCGCCGCTTCGCCGAGACCGAACCGCTCCAGCAATTCCGTCGCCCGCGCCCGAGCCGCCCGCGACGGCAACCCGCCGAGACGGGCGAACAGTTCGAGGTTCTGCCTGCCGGTCAGGATCTCGTCCACCGAGGCGTTCTGCCCGACCAGCCCGATCCGCCGCCGCACCTCGTCCGGCTCAGCGACCGCGTCGAAACCGGCGACCCGCACTTCGCCAGCGTCCGGCCGCAGCAACGTCGTCAGGATCCGGACCGCCGTCGTCTTGCCCGCACCGTTGGGACCGAGCAGGCCGAACACCGTCCCCGGCTCCACCCGCAGGTCAAACCCGTCCAACGCCGCCCTATCGCCATACCGCTTCCGCACCCCGCGCGCCAGCAGCCCGCCTTCTCCGTATGCCATACGAAGAAGGCTAGCACAAAACTCCGTATTGCCTACGGAGTAAAGTTCCTATGCTGGTCACGTGACGACTGACGGCACCAACGGCGACCCCGCCGCGACGATCGCGCTGCTGTGGGGCACCCGCCAGCTGCCGAAGCGCGGCCCGAAGCACGGCCTGACCCCCGCGCGGATCGTCGACGCGGCGGTCGAGGTCGCGGACACCGAACAGGACCTGGCGACGCTGTCGATGCGCCGGGTGGCCGAGTCGCTGGGCGTCGGGACGATGTCGCTGTACACCTACGTCGCGTCGCGCGCGGAACTGGTCGAAGCGATGGTGGACGCGGTCTACGGCGAAGCGGTAGCCGAACTGTCCGAAATAGACGCCGACGACTGGCGCGACGGACTCCGCCGCGTCGCAGCCGTCAACTGGGCGATGCACCTGCGGCATCCGTGGCTGCTGCAGGTCTTCTCCGGACGTCCGACGCTAGGCCCCAACGCGATCGCGAAGTACGACCTGGAACTGGCTGCCGTCGACGGCATCGGCCTGGCGGACGTCGAAATGGATTCGACGATCACCCTGGTGACCACGCACGTCGAAGGCCTGGCGCGCCGCAAGGTCGAGGCCGCGCGCATCGTGCGGCAAACCGGGATGACCGACCAGCAGTGGTGGGCCGCGACCGCGCCCGCCCTTGCCGAGGTCTACGAACCGCGGCGCTTCCCCGTCGCGGACCGGGTCGGCACCGCTGCCGGGCAGATCCATCAGGCTCCTTACAGCGTCGACCACGAGTACGCGTTCGGCCTGGACCGCCTGATCGAAGGCATTGCCGCGCTGGTCAACCGATCTGCTGAGTAACTGGCGCTTCCTTCCGCCCGACCACCGCCCCGGCGCTCGCGAGGCCCACGCAAGTCAGCGCCACCCACTGCACCGCGCGCAAATGCTCGCCGAGAACCAGCACCCCAGCCAGCCCCGCACTAGCTGGCTCGAGACTGGCCAGCACCCCGACCGCCCTGACCACCTCGCCGAGCACCCGGCATCACAGCACCGACGCACCACGGCACCGTGCTCGCATCCCGGCAAGCAAGCGCCAAACTTCGCCCAGCACACTGCCCTGCCGGGCTCGACCGAACTCGGTCACGCTCCACCGGACTCAGCCAGGCTCGGTCGGACTCGACCGGACTCGGTCACGCTCAACCTGACTCGGTCACGCTCGGTCGGGCTCGACCCGACTCGGTCGGACTCGGCCAAGCTCGACCGGGCTCCGTCGGATTCGACCGGACTCGGCCAGGCTCCGTCAGACTCAGCCAGGCTCCGTCGGGCTCGGCCAAGCTCGTTCGGACTCAGCCATGCTCAGCCAGGCTCCGTCGAACTTCGTCCGGCTCAGCCAGGCCTCATCGGACTCAGCCGGGCGCAGCTGGGAAACAGCCCTCGCGGAAGCACCGCGGGGCCACCGCAATCGATCAATCCGGCAGCATAGGCATCTCCACCCCAGCGTCATGGCTCAACAGCGCCGCCCGAGTCAACGCGGCCGCACCGAAGCGGTTTCGCAGGGCGTCCACCGCTGAGTCCAGGGCGGTGGCTTCGGCGGACATCGCGGGGCGAGAAGGTTGGTCCAGCGGCAACGCCAACTGCACCGCACCATGGCTGTCGAGGTTTGAGAACGACAGGCCCAGCAACGTCAAACCCCGGTCGTACACCAGTGGTTGCGCCGCGGACAGCAGACCGCGGGCAGCGCACAGCAGCGTTTCCGTGTGGTCGGTGCTGTCGGCGAGCGTGTGCGACCTCGTGGCGCGAGTGAAGTCCGCGAAGCGCATTCGCAGCACTACCGTTCGGCAGACCCTCGACGCGCCGCGCAGCCGACGCGCTAATCGGTCCACAATGGACACTACGATCTCGTCCAGCTCGGCTGGGGAGCGGGAGCGGCGGCCGAGTGCGCGTTGGGAGCCGATTGAGCGGCGGCGTTTTCCTGGCTGGACCGCGCGTGGGTCGCGGCCGTGCGCCAGGGCGTGCAGGTGGCGGCCGGAGCCTGGGCCCAGCATCGAGATCAGTGCGGCTTCGGGCAGTTCGGCGACTTGGCGCACGGTGCGGACGCCTCGCTCCCGCAGTTTCGCCGACGTCACCTTTCCCACTCCCCACAATCGTTCCACTGGCAGTGGGTGCAGGAATTCCAGCTCAGCGTCAGGCGGTACCACCAGCAGGCCGTCCGGTTTCGCGACGCCGCTCGCGACTTTCGCGAGGAACTTCGTGCGCGCCACCCCTACCGTAATCGGCAGCCCGACTTGCGCCAGCACCTCCGCGCGCAAGCGCACCGCGATCTCGGACGGACGCCCGGCGATCCGCCGCAGGCCGCCGACATCCAGGAAAGCCTCGTCGATCGACACTCCTTCCACCGCCGGCGTCGTCCGCCGGAACACCTCGAACACCGCCTTGCTCGCCGCGCTGTAGACCGACATCCGCGGCGGCACCACCACGGCATGCGGGCACAATCGCCTCGCCTGCGCGCCGCCCATCGCGGTGCGCACGCCCAGCGCCTTCGCCTCGTAGCTCGCGGCCAGCACCACGCCACCGCCCACGATCACCGGCCTGCCGCGCAGCCGGGGATCGTCGCGCTGCTCGACCGAGGCGTAGAACGCGTCGAGGTCGGCGTGGAGGATCGGTCCTTCGCTCGTCACGAACATATGTTCGCATCGAACACCGACAAAAACCGCGATCCGTTCACTCGAACGGAGTAGAAAAATCTCCCAGAGCCCCGGCGGAACGCGCTAATGTCTCTCCCCGTGCGGCTCGTCCTGTTCGACCTCGACACCACGCTCGTCGATCGCGCGGAAGGCTTCCGCCGCTGGGTGTGGGAGTTCTGCGCGGAACACCGGCTCGCCGAAGCGGACGCCGCTTGGCTCGTCGCCGCCGACGATCGCGGGCGCGCCGACCGGGCGACGTTCTTCAAGAATCTCCGCGAACGCTTCGACCTGCACGAAGCCGACCTCGAAGACGCCTACCGCGAACGCCATCCCGCGCTCGTCCCTGCCGCGCCCGGCGTGCTGACCGGCTTGCCCCGGCTGCGCGCGGCGGGCTGGCGGATCGGCGTCCTCGGCGCGGGCGAACCGCAGCTGTCCACCCTGCTGTGCACCGGAATCGCCGGGCTCGTCGACGGCTGGGCGCTCGCCGGGCCGGACGGACTGTCCACATCGGACCCGAAGCTCTTCGCGCTCGCCGCCGAACGCTGCGAAACCACCCTCGACGGAGCCTGGCTGGTCGGCGCGGATGTCGAAGCCGGGCGGTCCGCTGGCTTGCGGACGGTGCGAGTCGGCCCGGACCGCGACACCGCCGCCGCGATCTCGCTGCTGCTCGAGAGCTAGCTCTCCACGTCGATCTGCCAGGTGCCGTTGTGCTGCGACATCTTGTAGTGGTGCGTCTCGTTCGACACGCCGCCACTCGCACGGTGATAGGTGATCTTCGCGGTGAGCGTGTTCTCGCCGGTGACTTGGACGTCGTTCGCGGTCACCGAACTGAACTGGCTCCACCATGACTTGTACCGGTCGAAAGTCTGGCCTCGCGACGAGCGGAACCCGTCGCTGAGCATCGCCCAGCCGCTCTCCAGATTGCTCGGGAGGTACGAGAAGTAGGTACGCAGCGCGGAAGCCATCGCGTCCGGCGAGTTCGCCGCGGAACTGGACGACGGAGGGCTGCTCGACGAAGGCGGAGTCGACGGCTGCGTCGATGGTGACGGCTGCGAAGCGGACGAAGTCGCCGGAGCACTGGAAGGCGCGGAAGTCCCAGAAGCAGGCGGCGGGTTTGCGGCCGGGCTCTCTTCACCGTGGTTGCGGGTGAGGACGACGGTGACGATCACGGCGATCACGACAAGCAGCGCGCCCGCCCCGGCAAAGATCATCCCGCGGCGTCTTCGGTCCGAACCCGCGGGCGGCGCGGCAGCGGCTCCCTCGGCCGGAACCGCGACCGTGGTCGGCACGACCGGCGGTTTGGCTTCGGGCAGCGTCGGCGGTTCGGGAACCGTCGCGACCGGGGTGACGCCGCCGTCGAGCTTGCGCAGCTCCGCGACGACCTCGGTCATCGACGGCCGGTCCTCCGGCTTGAGCTCCAGCAGCTTCAGCAGCAGCGGTTCCAGCTTCCCGGCCTGTTTCGGCGGGTTGATCGAACCGCTGGAAACCCGGTACAGCAAGGCGATCGCGTTGTCCGCGGTGCCGAACGGCGGATCGCCCTCCACCGCCATGTACAGCGTCGCGCCGAGGGCGAACACGTCGGAAGCGAAGGTCGCGTCCTCGCCTCGGGCGACCTCCGGCGCGAGGAACGCGGGCGTGCCGGAGATTTCGCCGGTCGCGGTGAGCGTGACGTCGCCGACCGCGCGGGAGATGCCGAAATCGGTCACCTTGACCGTGGTGCCGTCGTCGCCGAGCAGGACGTTGCCCGGTTTGACGTCGCGGTGCACGATGCCCGCCCGGTGCGCGGCGGCGAGCACGCCGGCCAGCTGCACGGCGAACGGGATCGCCTCGTCGACGGTCAGCGGGCCGTCCTCGCGCAGTTTCACCGCGAGGCTGCGCGAGGGCAGGTACTCCATGATCAGCCACGGGCGGTCCTCGTGCTCGACCACGTTGAACACCGAGATGGCGTTCGGATGCTGCAGCCGGGCGGCGATGCGAGCCTCGCGCATGGCGCGGTTGCGGGCTTCCTCGACCTTGTCCTCGCCCTGGTTCACGGGCATGAGGAGTTCCTTGACCGCGACGACGCGGCCGAGGATCTTGTCCTCCCCGCGCCAGACCATCCCCATCGCGCCGCTGCCGATCAGTTCGACGAGCTCGTAGCGACCGGCGACCTGCCGGCTCTCCTCGGTCAACGGAAAACCCTTCGGTGCGACATCATCCACGGACGGCGATCACCCAGTTTTCCACGGACGGCCGGAGCCGGATCCGCGACCCACCCGCGTTCGGCCGGGGTTGCTCCGGGTGGCCGAGTCACGACAGGGTGAGCACATGACCACGACGGCGCCGTCTTTCCGGAGCGTGTTCCGGATGGGCGAGTTTCGTGCGCTTTGGCTCGCGCACGTGCTGTCGGTGGCCGGTGATCAATTAGCACGAGTCGCGCTGACTGTGTTGGTGTTCAACCGAACGGCATCCGCGGGATGGGCCGCTGGGACGTACGCGCTCACCTATTTGCCGGACCTCCTCGGCGGTGCGCTCGGCGGGCTCGCCGACCGGTTCCCGCGCCGCACCGTACTCGTGGTCGCGGATGTCGTGCGCGCACTGCTGGTCGCGTTGATGGCGATTCCCGGCATGCCCTGGCCGGTCGCCGCGGGACTGCTCGTGGTCGTGCAACTCGCCGCCGGGCCGTTTCAGGCCGCGCGGCAAGCTGTCCTGCCGGACCTGCTCGGCGAGGAGAAACTGGCGACCGGACAAGCGATCCTCTCCTCGACGTACCAGGCCGCCTTGGTGATCGGCTTCGGCGCGGGCGCGGCAGTGGTCGCGTGGCTCGGGGTTTCGGGCGCGTTGTGGGCGGACGCGGTGACGTTCGCGGTGTCGGCAGCCGCGCTGCGCTGGGGATTGCGGCTGTACCCGGTCTCGAAGGTGGCCGAGCACGCGCCGCAGTGGGCTTCGTTGAAGGCTGGCTGCCGGCTGGTCGCGCGGGACCGGAAACTGCGGTCGCTGCTGGCGATCGCGTGCTGCTGCGGGTTCTACGTGGTGCCGGAGGGACTGGCGGTGCCGGTGGCCGCGCAACTCGGCGGCACCGGAGTGCTCGGCTGGCTGCTGGTGGCGAACCCGGTCGGGACGCTGCTCGGGGCGTTGCTGATCAGCCGGTTGCCGCGGGCGCGGCAGGTGCGGTGGCTGGGCCCGCTCGCGGTGGCGAGCAGTCTCGTGCTGCTGCCGACCGGCTGGACGCCCGCGTTGCCGGTGGTCGTGGCGGTCTGGACGGTGTCCGGGATGTTTTCCGCGCACGATTTGATCACCCAGGTCCAGTACAGCCTCGCCGCGCCGCCGGAACAGCGCGGCCAGGTGATCGGAGTCGCGATCGCGGCGTTGCGGGCGGCGCAGGGCCTGACGATCGCTGCCGCGGGCGCGTTGGCGCTGGCTTTCACGCCGACGACGGTGGTCGCGATCGCCGCCGTGGCCGGAGCCGGGTGCGCCGGGCTGGCCGGGATCGCGTGGGCGCGGGCGGTGCGAGCGGACCGCGCGGTGCGGCCCCGCCGAACTCCCCTCGACGGGGCCACCCCACCTCCCGCGCCGTAATCCGCGGGACGGGTGTGCCGCGGGACTGGTTCGGATCACGTCCAGTTGTTGTCACGCATGCCCTCTCACCTCCTCGTGGGGCGGGCTGGGGGCGGTTCAGCGGGTCCAGTTGTTGTCGCGCACGGCGGCGGTTCCTTTCGTGGCTCGGCGAGTGGTGGTTGGTGGGGCTCAGCGGGTCCAGTTGTTGTCACGCACGGCAGCGGCTCCCTTCGTGGCTCAGCGGGCGGCGGGTCGCGGGGTCTCAGCGGGTCCAGTTGTTGTCACGCATCGCGGCGGCTCCCTTCGTGAGTCGATGGCCGGTGGTTGGCGAGGTTCAGCGGTTCCAGTTGTTGTCACGCACGGCGGCAGCTCCCTTCGTGGCTCGATGGGCTGTGGTTGGCGGGCTCAGCGAGTCCAGTTGTTGTCACGCACGGCAGCGGCTCCCTTCACGGCTCGACGGACGGTGGTCAACGAGGCTCAGCGGGTCCAGTTGTTGTCGCGCATCGCAGCGGCTCCTTTCGCGAATCGACGGTCAGTAATCGGCTGGATTCAGCGAGTCCAGTTGTTGTCGCGCACAGCGATCTCCTTCCTCGTCGTCAATCGGCGGACAGCGGGTTTCAGCGGTTCCAGTTGTTGTCGCGCATCGCGGCAGCTCCTTCCCGGATCAGCGGTCAGTGATCAGCAGGTTCAGCGAGTCCAGTTGTTGTCGCGCATGGCAGTCGCTCACCTCCTTCGCCAGCACTTCGCCCAGCGGTTTCAGCCGTTTCACCGGTTCCAGTTGTTGTCGCGCACCGCACACCTCCTTTCCGATCACCCGGGCCGTTATCAGCGGGTCCAGTTGTTGTCGCGCATCGCGCCGCCTCCTTTCCGCATCCCGGATTCCCGGCTCAGCCGCGTTCACCAGTTGTTGTCCCGCACGGTGGGCATCTCCTTTCCTCAGCGAGGGCCGAAAGTCTCGACCTCGAGTCGAGACCGCGAGGGCGACCTACGTCACCGAATCGCCGTCCAGTTGTTGTCGCGCACGGTTGTCACCTCCGTTTCAGAGTCGCGCCTTCGGCGGTTTTCGCACGTCAGCACCGGTGGGACGGTCACCGAAAGTGGCCATGGAGGTCCAAACGGGACCCTCGCGGATCCCCTGGTCCGGCCCGGATTCGGAGCAGCTGACCACTACCCACAGTGGCCACCTCCCCTCGCCGGCCGGCCAGCGCTGGGCTGTCCGGGCGAAATCGCCCCGGCGCTTCCCAGAGTCCGGACGACAGGCAGCACACAACGCGCCTCGTCGTTTACCGTAGAAGCCAATCGGGTGAGGTGAAGAGTGCGCGGACGAGTTGCCGGGTGGTTCACAGGCTGGCGCCTATGGCGGTTGCCCTCTCACGTCCGCATGTATGTGCTGCTGGTGAACGTCGTGGCAGTGGGCACCACCCTCGCCACCGCGTGGCTCGCCCCGGTGCACCGGATCGATCTAGTCCGCTTCGGCGTTCTCGCGGTGTGCGCGGCGCTGGCGATCGAGGCGACCCGGCACATCGAGCGGCAGCGTGAGTACAGCCGCGCACCGACAGTCGCGTACGTCGACACCAAGGCCGTCTGGAGCATCGCCGCCGTGGTGGCGTTGCCCGCGATCCTCGCGTCGGCGATGGTCGTGCTCACCTACGCCGTCGCCTGGTGGCGGGTCTGGCCGCACGAACGGCCGGTTCTGCCGCACCGCTGGATTTTCTCCTGCGCGACCGTCCTGTGCGGCACGCAGGCCGCGGTCGCGGTGCTCGCGCTCGGCATGCACGAATACCCGGGGGTCCTCGCGGGCGGATTCGGTCCGGGTCTGCTTGACCTGGTCGTGTTCGTGCTCGCCGCTGGGCTGCGCTGGGCGATCAACACCGCGCTCGTCATGGTCGCGATCGCGCTGTCGAGCCCGCCGCGGTCGTTCGCGGACCTGTTCTCCGGTTTCGGCGACCAGCTGCTCGAAGCGGGCGCGATCGGTCTCGGCCTGGTCACCGCGGCGCTCCTGCTGCTGGCCAACCCGCTGCTCCTGGCGGGCGTCGTGATCGCGCTCGTCGCGCTGCACCGCGGGCTGCTGCTCACCCAGTTCCAGCGCGACGCGCGCACCGACGTCACGACCGGCCTGGCCACCAAACGCTGGTGGCGCACGGTCGCTGAGCGCTACCTCGAACGTGCGCGGGCGAACCAGGACAGCGTCGGCGTGCTGCTGCTCGACCTCGACCACTTCAAGGCGATCAACGACACCTACGGCCACCCCACGGGCGACCTGGTGCTGCGCGAGATCGCGCTGTCGCTGCGGGACGAGGTCCGCGAGCAGGACGTGTGCGGCCGCTGGGGCGGCGAGGAGTTCGCGATCGCGCTGCCGGACATCCCGAGCGCCGAGCACCTCGGCCACATCGCCGACCGCATCCGGCGGCGGGTCCCGCAGGTGGTCGTCGCGCTGCCGGACCAGGATTCGGTGATCAGCGACCTGACCGTCTCGATCGGCTGCGCGCTGTATCCGGCTGAGCATCTCGCCAGCGTCGACGACGTGCTGGTGGCCGCCGACGCCGCGCTGTACCGGGCCAAGCAGGCAGGCCGGAACCGCGTGGAGCTGGCGAGCGCTTGACCGCCTGCTCGGGCCACCGCTAGAACTCCTCGCATGGACTGGACTCTCGAGGTCGTCGTCGTTCCCGTCACCGATATCGACCGGACGAAAGCGTTCTACGCCGACCAGGTCGGCTTCCACCTCGACCACGACATCGCCCCCGGGCCGGGACAGCGCCTGGTGCAGCTGACTCCGCCGGGATCGGGCTGTTCGATCGTCCTGGGCAAGGGCGTGGTGCCGGACATGCCGCCCGGGTCTCTCAAAGGTCTGCAGCTGGTCGTCGCCGATGTCCGGAAAGCCCGCGAGGAGCTGGTGGAACGCGGCGTCGAGGTCGGCGAACTCCAGGTTTACGGCTCGGATCCGGGCACCGGCGCGCTCGAAGACCTGGACAACATCGGGTTCATCCACTTCTCCGACCCGGACGGCAACAGCTGGTCGGTGCAGCAGATTTCCGCCCGCGCCAAGGGCTAGCCCGCGACGGCGGCGGCCAGTTCGGTGCGCAGGGTCCGGGCTGCTGGGGTTGCGGCCTGACCGCGCGGCAGCACGAAGTCGACGCGGCGTTCGAGGGTCGCGTCGGTCAGGGTTCGAGCCCAGACGCCGGACTCGCGGCCTTGTTCGGCGACCGCTTGCGGCAGGAACGCGAGGCCCGCGCCACCCGCTACGAGGTCGAGGGTGATGCCCCAGTCGTCGACCTCGAAGGCCCGCCTCCGGCGCAGGCCAGCGTCCCGGAAAAGCCGGTCCAGGTCTGTCCGCACCGCCCAGTAGCGCGGCGGTTCGATGAACCGTTCATCAGCGAGGTCGCGCACGCTGATCGACGACGCGCGGCCCAGCGGGTGACCGCTCGCTCCGGCCAGCACGATCGGTTCCACGGCGAGCGGCGTGATCTCGAGGTCCCGCGGCGCAGGCTCGGGTGCGGACAGCACGGCGCAGTCCAGCTGTCCGGCGCTGAGCAGGCGCAGCATCTCCTCGGTGGGCAGTTGAGACAGGGTGACGTCGAGGTCGGGATGCAGCACGGCCATCCGCGACAGCACCCCGGCCAGCGGGACTAGATGCTCGACGTGGCTGAACACGCCCATCCGCAACCATCCGGTGAGTCGGCTGCTGACCTGACCGACCGCGTCGTACACCGCGGTGAAACTGCGCAGCGCTTCCCGGGCGGCGGGGACGAGTGCGCGGCCTTCGGCGGTCAGCCGCGGCGGGCGGGTGCCTTTGACGTACAGGTGGACGCCGAGGTCGCTTTCCAGCGCGCGGACGGACGCCGAAATTCCGGACTGCACGATGAACTCACGGCGGGCCGCCTGGGTGAAGCTGCCTTCCTCGGCCAGGGCGAGGAAGTGCCGTAGGTGCCGGATATCCAAGGTGCATCATCTCTGATTCAGATAGTAGAGATCTTCAACTGCTCTGCCACGGATACTACGGGCGGAACACCATGGAAGACATGCACAACTCCACGCTGTCCACCGCGAAGGGACGGCATCTGTCGCATTCCGTCGGGTTCTGGGTGGTCGCTTCCGCGTACGCGGCACTCAGCGCGTTCGGCACCGCGCCGACCCCGCTTTGGCCGATCTACCAGCAGGCCGACGGGTTCGGCCCGGTGTGGGTGACGGTCGCGTTCGCGATCATGGTGGTCGGGATCGTCGGGAGCCTGGTGTTCCTCGGGCACCTCTCCGACCGGCTCGGCAGGCGGCGGATCATCGCGCCCGCGCTGTTCGCCGCACTCGCCGCGAGCTACGTTCTGATCGCCTCCACCAGCCTGGCCGGCCTGCTCGCCGGACGGCTCCTGACCGGGCTCGGCATCGGTCTGATGGCCGCGAGCGCCACCGCGTATCTCGCCGACCTGGACCGGCAGGCCCGGCCGCACGTCGTGGTGCCGAAACTGCCTGGGCTCGTCGCGGCCGGGGCGAGTCTTGGCGGTCTCGCGCTCGGACCGGTGATCGCCGGGGCGCTCGCGGAATGGCTGCCTGATCCGTTGCGGATGCCGTACGTCGTGCTCGGTCTGATTGTGCTGCTGTGCCTCGCGTTCGTGCTCGTGACGCCGGAAACCGTCGATCTTGCCGCCGCGGCGCCGACAGTCGCTCCCCGGATGAATCTCCGTCCCGGTCGACAACGCGTGTTCACCGGGGCCGCACTGCTCGGGTTCGCGGCTTTCGGGGCCACCGGAGTGTTTTCGTCGGTCGGGGCGCTGGTGATCCGGAACGATCTCGGGATTCACGACGTGTTCGTCGGCGGCATGGCCACGTTCGCCGTGTTCGGTGCTTCCGCTGCGGCGCAACTGGTGCTCAGCCGATTCGGACCGCGGCAGCTCGTGATCCTCGGTTCGGCGTGCTACCTCCTCGGTCTCGCGGCGACGGCAGTGTCCATTGCGGACCCTTCGCTCGCGTTGTTCCTGATCGCCGCCGCCGCGACGGGGTCGGGTGCCGGGATGCTGTTCAAGACCGGGCTTTCGCACTCGGCCGAATCCGCGGTGCCCGCCTCCCGGGCCGGGGTTCTTTCGGTGTTCTTCGTCGTGGCCTACCTCGGGATGGGGCTTCCGTCTGTCGCGTTTGGACTTTTGGTCGGCAGTTTCGGCTCCACCGCGACGATTGTCGCGGTGAGTGCGGTGCTCGCGGTACTCGCGACCGCTGGCGCCGTGTTGGTGTCGAAACGACCTAGTCCACCAGCGCGCCACAACTGACATTCACCGTCGCGGCGGTCATCGTGCGGGCCCGATCGGACGCGACAAAAGCCGCCACCGCGCCAACGTCGGCCAGCGTCGCGGTGCGGCCGAGCATGGTCGGTTCGGCGAGTACCGCGGTGAGTTCTTCGGCACCAGGGAAATCAGCCGGGATCGTTTCCGGGACGCCGCCGGTCCGAAGTGTCACTGTGCGCACGCCGTGTCGGCCCAGTTCGGCAGCGAGTTGTCGGCGCATGGCTTCCAGGGCGGCGAATCCGATTTGCAGGCCGCCGACCGCGTGGTTGCGCACGGGGTCGCCGCCGCCGCCGAAGAGGAGGACTACGCCGCTGCCTTGGCGTTTCATGTGACGGCCAGCCGCGCGCATGGTGAGGAAAGTGGTACGGACGCCGTTGACCACCGGTTGTTCGTAGTCCGCCAGCGACATCTCGACCATGGGGGTTCCCTGGACGTCGCCGTGGCTGATCACGTTCACCGAGATGTCGAGGCTGCCTGCGGCTTCGACGACCGCGTCGGCGTGGGCGTCGACGGATTTCTCGTCGAGCGCGTCCACTACGGCAACATCGGCGGTGCCGCTGGCTGCGCGGATGTCGTCGGCTACGAGGTCCAGCTTTTCGCGGGTCCGTCCGGCCAGGAAGACGCGCGCGCCCTCCTCGGCGAAAGCTCGGGCGAACGCGCCGCCGATTCCTCCTCCAGCGCCGTACACGACCGCGTTTTTGCCTTCCAGCAGCATCTTCAGGGCTCCCTTCTCGTGGCTGTCACTAGTGCGTCGAGCGGGGAGCCGGAGAATCGACACCGTTCCTTAAGGTCGTTTCGCCCCCATCGGGTTGGGGATGGGGACGCCGCCGCGGTCGATGACTCGTCGGCTCAGCGGGGTGGCCAGCTCTAGTACTCGGTCGACTCCTTCTGGGCCCAACGCTTCGAGCGGGGCGGCGGCTAGGCGATCGGTGGTTTCTTCGACGGTGCGGCGGATTTCCGCGCCCGCCGGGGTCAGGCCGCCCGCGTCGATCAGACCGCGATCGACCAGGTTCGCTGTTGCGGCGGACCATTCTTCGTCGGTCCAGCCCCGGGCGCGCTGGACTTGTTCGCGCGTGGTGGCTCCGGTGGCGAGATGAGTGAGGGTCGTTTCCAGGCCGGTGAGGCCGGAGGCGACTGCGGCCAGGACGTGGCCGTCGCCTCGGTGTTCGCGCAGGACCGCAGTCGCCAGCCATAATCGGGCCAGCGGCCGATCCGGGCGAGGCACAGCGGACCAAGCAGCGGCGAGTGGTCGCGCATCGAAGTGGCAGGCGGCGACTGCCTGTTCCAGCAACGTGACTAGCTCGTCCACAGTGTCCGGCCCCAACAGTCGCGCCAAGGCCGCCTCGACTGCTTCCACTCGGGTGCGCAACACATCGTCAGGCGAGGCGAATGTCCACGCGTCAGGAAGCGCTCGCGCGACCATCCCTGGTGCGAACCCGAAAAACATCGACGTGACCGGTTCCGGGCCGATCGGGCCGAGTGGTGCCGCCCGGCCCGCGAAGTAGCCCATCCACCAGCCGCGCAGACCGACGTCCTTCGCCGCGGCGGCGGGTTCCGGGGCGAAGTAGACGACTGCGTGGAGGGGTTCTGTTGCTGTCCATAGGTTTCGGGCCGGGCTCGGCTTCATGCGGGCAACTCTAAGCCTCGGGTACGACAAAAACACACAAGAAGCCCGCCGCCCCGGAAGGGGGACGGCGGGCCGAAAAACGACAGAGCCTCAGGCGAGCTCGAGGCCGTAGGACTGCAGTTCCAGAGTCAGCGGGTAGAAGTAGCTGGTCTGGGTGTCGCCGCCGGAGAGGGTGCCGAGGCCCTTGTCCCCGTCGAACGCCGGGCCGCCCGAGTCGCCGTGGTCGGTGTGGGCGGTGGTGCCGAATTCGTGGTTCAGGACGCCCACGTCGAAGTTCACCGACTCGTCGACCGAGGTGACCTGGCCGCTGCCGCCGCCGGTGGTCTGGCCCATCTTCTCGATCTGCTCGCCGACGGTCGGGGTGCCGGCGCTGGAGATCTTCTGGCCGGTGTTGATCGCGCCGTCACCGGTGCCGTTCGGGCGGGTCAGCAGGCCGGAGTCGGCTCCGGGGCAGTCGCTCTGGACGACCTGGGCGCCGGAGACGTCGCCGCCGGACCAGGTGCCGCCTTCATTGGTGCAGTGGCCCGCGGTCAGCATGTACGGCTGGCCGCCCTTGGTCACGTTGAAGCCGAGCGAGCAGGTGAACTGCCCGTTGTTGATCGAGTCGCCGTCCGCGATGTAGGTGGACAGCTTGCCCGAGCGCTGCTCGACGCGCGCCGCGTCGCCCAGCTTCGCCGCCGCCGCGGCGACCTTGTCCTTCGTGGCCTGCGACGCCGAGTCGTAGATCTTCACCACGACCTGGTTGGTCTTGGTGTCGATGCCCCACGACGTCTGCGGCACGTTCTTGACCGTGTCCATCTGGTTCTTCGCGCCGGTGAGGGCGGTGAAGCTGTGCTTGACGAGCTTGGTCGCGAAGCCGGCTGCCTCGGCCTTCTCCTGCGCGGCGGCGTCGGTGACGTTCAGCACCGCCTTGCCGCGTTCGAGGTAGATGCCGCCGTTTCCGGCGCCGAGCGTGTCGGCGACCTGCGTCGCCTGGGTGATCGCCTGTGCCTGCATCTGGGCGAACGCCATCGGGCTTGCCGAGGCGGCGTTCACGCACATGCCCGCGGTCAAGGCCGCGGCAGACAGTGCGGTGAATCCCGCGACGAGCGTCTTCCGGGAAGTCATGGATCTTCCTCCAGGTGGGATGAAACCGACCGGTGGGACGCCACACACTTTTGTTGCCCGGCAACCAACGCGAAACCGACGAAGGTTGGTTAATAACCAAAAAAACGGGCCATTCGGACACGGTTGCGCCGTTCGGACCACCTGGAATAACCCGAACGGCGCTGCCGACCTGCGTCAGTGGGATTTTCTCCGCGGTGCGGTGCGCGGCGGGCTCGGCGCGAAGTCCGTGAGGGGAACCCTGAGGGAATCTGATTCCCTCAGGGTTCCCCTCACGACCTCGGCATCGCGCGCCAGGCCAGCCGTGCGGCGCGAGAACCCCGCGCGCCGCTGCGCAAACCTCAGTGCTGTCCAGGCCACCGGACGTGCTCGGCGTAGCCCTCGTTCTTGCGCAGGTACCCGGCGATGAACGGGCACACCGGAACGATCACGCCGCCGCGCGCCACGACGTCGTCCAGCGCGGCCTTCGCCAGTACCTTGCCGAGACCGCGGCCGCCGAACTCGTCGCCGATCTCCGTGTGGGTGAAAACGGTTTCGGTGTCCTTCGGGGTGAATTCGGCGAAGCCGGCGAGCTTGCCGTCCGCATACACTTCGTAGCGGTTTTCGCTGTCGTTGCGGGATACCCGGGGTTCTTCTTCGCTCATTCCCGCATCCTCACACACCACCGGAATCCGCGCGCCGCGCTCAGCCCGTGCTCTCCCTCGCGAGCAGCTTGTGCGGCGCGACGAATTCCTCGGCGGGAAGCCCCGGATTCTCGATGCGCGCGGCGAGACGGGACACCGCGGTCCGCGCGATGAACGGAGTGTCCAGCGAAACGGTGCTCAACGACGGTCGCGAATAGCGGCCTTCCTCGATGTCGTCGATGCCGATGATCGCCACGTCCTCCGGGACGCGCAGCCCGGCGTCGAACACCGCACGGATCGCGCCCATCGCCAGCAGGTCGGAGTAGCAGAAAATGGCGTCCGGGCGGGGAGATTCGCGAAGCAGCGACGCGGTGGCCGCGTAGCCGTCCGCCCGGCCGTAGTGGGCGGCCGTGGCCTGCAGCGCGTTCACCGGTTCCAGGCCGTGTTCGTCGAGCGCCTTGCGGAATCCCTCGGTGCGCTGCAACGGCGTCGCGTACATCTCCTTCGGCTGCGCGCCGATCGCTGCGATGCGGGTACGGCCGCGGTCGAGCAGGTGCGTCGTCGCGTCGTGGGCCGCGACGACGTTGTCGATCGCCACGTGGTCGAACCTGCGGTCGAAGACGTGCTCGCCGAGCAGGATGAGCGGCGACGAGCGCGCCGGGTCCACGTCGCGCAGTTCGTCGCCCGTCGCGAGCGGCGCGAACAGCATGCCGTCGAACAGATTGCGCCTGCCCCCGCCGCGCAGCAGCTGGCGTTCCCGCTCGTGGTCGTGCCCGGTCTGGTCGATCATCACCTGGAAGCCGAGGTCCGCCGCGGCGTCGATGACCTCGCGTGCGAGCTGGCTGAAGTACGGCACGTCGATCTCTGGCACCACCAGTGAGAGCAGGCCCGTTTTTCCGGTGCGCAGCGTGCGGGCGACCGGGTTCGGGATGTAGCCGAGTTCCTCGATGGCCCGCAGCACGCGCTGGCGCATCTTCTCGCTGACGTGCTCGTACCCGCTGACGACGTTCGACACCGTCCGCACCGAAACCTGCGCCCGATCCGCCACGTCCCGCAACGTCGCCGCCATGGAGCCCCCTTCGCCGGAAGTCATCCTACCTTTTGCAACGTGTGCAAGCATGTCGTACAGTTTGCCTACGTTGGCAAATCCACGGCGAGCCCCTCTCCGCACGCCGCGTTGCCGCCGTCCCGCACAAAGGAGTGCCATGAACCCCACTCTCCGACGGAGCGGACGGACAGCCCGCCTCCTCCCCCGCCGCGGAGCCGCCGTCGCCGCCGCGGCCCTGCTCGTCACCGGGCTGAGCGCCTGCGGCCCGGACATCAGCTCCGACGCACCGGCTGCGGGCAACGCCGTGCTGCAGGCCCCGTCCGACGAGGCGCCCAAGGGCGAGATCACCGTCTGGGACCGCTCCGGCGACCTGTACAAGGTCTTCGACGCGGCGATCAAGAAGTTCACCGCGAAGTACCCCGGCGTCACGGTCAAGCACGAGGCCGTCGACATCGACTCCAAGCTGCAGAACACGCTGATCACCGGCACCGACGTGCCCGACGGCGTCTTCCTCGACGACGCCAAGGTCGGCGGTTACGTCAGCCACCTGTGGAATCTCAAGGACGTGCTCGCGCCCTACACCAAGGACATCGCCAAGCAGAAGGTCGACGTCAACACCGTGGGCGGCGGCATCTACGGCGTGCCCTTCGACCTCGACCCGGGGCTGCTGTTCTACAACGCGAAGGCGCTGAGCGCGGCCGGGATCGACCCGAACGGCATCAAGACCTACGATGATTTGCTCGCCGCGGCGAAGAAATACCAGCAGTTCAAACCCGGCGCGAAGCCGATCCACCTGGAGCAGAACGCCTTCAACAGCCAGCTCCAGCTCGAGATGTTCGCCAGCCAGCTGGGCACCGGCCTGGCCGGCCCGGACGGCAAACTGCGGCTGAATTCCCCGCAGTACCACCAGATCCTGACCTGGCTGGACACCGTGCGCAAAGAAGGGCTCGGCACCCGCGCGGAGTACCTCAAGCCCAGTGACGTCAGCGCGCTGGACTCGGCCGACGAGGTCTTCTACCCGTGGGCGATCTGGTTCGATTTCGCCCCGCAGCAGCAGTTGACCGCGACCAAGGGCGACTGGCGGGCGATGCCGTTGCCGGCGTGGACCGCGGGCGGCGCGCGCAGCGGCGCGATGGGCGGGTCGTCGTTCGTCATCCCCAAGGACGCCAAGAATCCCCAGCTGTCGTGGCTGTTCTACCGCTTCCTGATGTTCGACCAGGCGGGCTACACCGGCGTCTATGGTCCGAACGCGGTCTATCCGGGCGGGTTGAACACGTCGATCCCGGCTTACCGGCCCGCCGCCGATCCGGCGAAACCGCTGTTCCGGCCGATCGACGCGATGGGCGGACAGGACGTCTGGAAGACCGCCGTCGAGGCGGGCCGGGAAATCCCCGGCGGGGCCCCGATCCCGGCCTGGTGGTCCGGCGCGGTCGACTACCTCGGCACCGACCTGCAGAAAATGCTGGACGGCGCGCTCACCCCGCAGCAGGTGATCGACAAGGCGGGCAAGGACATCCAGGCCAACCTGATCGACCGCAAATGACGACTCGTTCCGTCTCCCCCGCGACGAAGGTGTTCCGGGAACCGGCCGTCGAGCCGCGCACCCGGACACCGCGTCGGCGGCGGCGCACTCTTCCGTTGCGCCGTCTCCTCGCGCCCTACGTGTTCGTGCTGCCGTTTGTCTTGGTGTTCTTGGCTTTCAGCGTCTACCCGCTGTTCTTCACGCTGCGCCTGAGCTTCACCGACTGGCACGGATCCGGTGCCGCACATTGGATCGGCCTCGACAACTACCGCTATCTGCTGACCAGCAGCGGGTTCTGGTCGTCGCTCGGCAACTCCGGCGTGCTGTGGCTGCTGATCGTCCCGGCCCAGCTGGTGCTCGCCGTACTCGTGGCGGTGCTGCTCAACGCGGTCAAGCGGCTGCGCGGCTTCTACCGGGTGGCGTTCGTCGTGCCGTTCGTGACGCCGCTGGTCGCGGTCGCGCAGATCTGGATCGTGCTGTTCGACCAGGACAACGGCGCGGTGAACGCGATGCTCGGCGCGGTCGGCCTTCCCCCGGTCGGCTGGCTCGTCACGAGCGGATGGGCGAAGCCGACGCTCGCGTTGCTGTTCCTCTGGAAGACCACCGGATTCGTGGTGCTGATCGTCCTTTCCGGACTCCAGCAGATCGACCGAGGCCTGTACGAGGCCGCTTCGCTCGACGGGGCGGGCCGGATCCGGCAGCTGTGGTCGATCACGGTTCCGCTGCTGCGCCGTTCGCTGATGTTCAGTCTCGTTTTGCAGACGCTGGCGGTGTTCCAGATGTTCGCCGAGCCGTACGTGGTCACGAAAGGCGGTCCGTACACCTCGACCACCACGGCCGGGCTCTATCTCTACAACCACATCACCCGCGCGGATCTCGGCACCGGGGCGGCGAACTCGTTCCTGCTGGTGATCGTCGTGATGGCGGTGTCGCTGCTTTTCGTCCGGCTGCTCCGAGCGGAGGACTGACATGACCACCCTCGGCGTCCGCCAACGGAAGCCCCGGCCGCTGCTCGGCTCGCACGCGTTCCTGCTCGTGCTGACCGTCGCCCTGCTCGCGCCGGTGGCGTGGGCGATCCTGTCGTCGTTCAAACCGGCGGGCGAGATCATCCGGAACCCGCTCGGGTTCGACCCGGCGACCTTCACCCTCGCCAATTTCCGCGGGATGTTCCAGGACGTCCCGATCGGCAGCGGGTTCCTCAACACCGGCATCGTGCTCGTGGCGAAGGGCGCGATCACGATGTTCTGCGCGCCGCTCGCGGCCTACGCGTTCGCGAAATACCGGTTCGCGGGCCGGAACCTGATCTTCGGCGCCGTGCTGCTCACCCTGATGCTGCCGACGATCGTGCTCGTCATCCCGCTGCTGCTGGAGATGAAGGAACTCGGCTGGGTCAACACCTACCAGGCGCTGATCCTGCCCGGTTCGGTCGACGCGTTCGCGATCTTCTGGATGCGCCAGGTGATCGCGGCGGTGCCGGACGAACTGCTCGACGCCGCCCGCGTCGACGGCTGCGGCGAGTTCGGCATCTTCTGGCGCGTGGTGGTCCCGGCGATCCGGCCGGGGCTCGCCGGGCTCGGCGTGCTGACGATCATGAACATCTACAACGATTTCGTCTGGCCGGTCGTCGCGGCCAGTTCCAGCCGGATGGCCACCCTCCAGGTGGTCCTCTCGACGCTGGCCCAGAACATCTCGGGCAACCGGGTGGACGCCGATTACGCGACCGTGACCGGGGAACTGCTCGCCGCCGCGTCGATCGCGCTCGTCCCGCTGCTGATCCTGTTCATCGTGCTGCAGAAGCACTTCATCAACGGCATCCTCGCCGGAAGCGTAAAGGGCTGACACATGACGATTGCCGAGAACTCCGCCGACCCGACCGCCGCGGAGGCGGTCCCGCGGCCGGGGTACCCGCGTCCCGACCGGGACCGGTCCGCGAGATGGCTGAGCCTCAACGGGCGCTGGCGATTCGCCGCGGAAGACGGTGCGCCCGAGTCGATCACCGTCCCGTTCGCTTGGGAGACCGCGGCTTCCGGCGTGCACCGCACCTGGCTGGAACAGGCCGTCTACACGCGAACTGTCACGGTTCCGGCGGAGTGGGCCGGACGCCGGGTCGCGCTGTGCTTCGGTGCGGTGCATCACCGGGCGGTCGTCTCGATCGACGGGACGCCCATCGGTTCGCACGTCGGCGGGCACAGTTCGTTCGAGTTCGACGTCACCGACGTGCTGGAGCCGGGCCGATCCGCCGAGCTGACCGTCGAGGTCGAGGCACCCGCGGACAAACGCGAAATCCCGCACGGCAAACAGCGTTCGATCCCGCGAGACGACTACGACGGCGTCTCGTTCACGCCGACGTCCGGGATCTGGCAGAGCGTCTGGCTAGAGGCACGCGGCCGCACCTACGCCGCGGAGGTTTCCGTGCGCGGGGATTCGCTGACCGGCTTCGACATCGCGGGTGAACTCGCTGGGGACGCTCCGGACAGCGCCGCCGTGGTCGCGCTCTTGGAGGGCCGCGAGACCGTCCTTGCAGTGCGGGACGGGCGGTTCTCCGGACGACTGGAGATTCCGTCGCCGCAGTTGTGGAGCCCAGAATCGCCGCACCTGTACTCCATTGCGCTGACCGTGGGCGAAGGAGACTACGCCGATCGGCTGACCGTGACCGGCGGCCTTCGCCGGATCGAAACGCGCGGCGAAGGTTTGTATCTCAACGGGGAACGGCTTTACGTGCGCGGCGTGCTCGACCAGGGCTACTGGCCGGAGTCGGGGCTCACCGCACCGGACGACGAGGCGCTGGTCCGCGACCTCGAACTGGCGCGGGAGCTCGGTTTTTCACTGGTGCGCAAGCACCTCAAGGCCGAGGAACCGCGGTGGCTCGACCACGCCGACCGGATCGGGATGCTGATCTGGGCCGAACCGCCAGCTCCGAGCCGGTTCAGCCCGGCCGCCGCCGCGGCGTTCGAGGCGCAGCTGCCTGACTTCGTCGGGCGCGACGGCAACCATCCGTCGATTGTGATCTGGGGGCTGTACAACGAAGAATGGGGCCTGGACTGGGACATCCCGGGCAGCCCGGAGCGCGCTGCCGCGGCCGTGCGCGCGTACGACCTCATGCGCTCGCTCGACGACACCCGGCCGATCGTGGAGAACTCCGGCTGGGCGCACGTGAAGACCGATCTGGTCGACTGGCACTACTACGACGAGAATCCGCGCAACTGGGCGGAAAACCTCGCCGCACTCGCGTCCGGGGAACGGGAGTCGTTCGAGGTCAGGCTCCGGCCCGACTTCCTGGTCGACAAATCGTTCTACGGTTCCGCTGACTTCCCGCGCTCCGGCGTGCCGGTGCTGAACAGCGAGTACGGCGCGGGGTTCACCAGCCTGGAGCGGGCGTGGCACGTGCGCTGGCAAACCCAGGAAATCCGCAGGCACGACCGGTTTTCCGGCTATATCTACACCGAGCTGACCGACGTGGAACACGAGATGGCGGGCCTGCTGGACACGCACCGGCGGCCGAAGGACTGGGGCGGCCTCGATCCGGCCGACGCCTTCGCGGCGACCACCCTGGTCGTCGACCTCGTGCCCGCGCACGCCGGTGCCGACCTGCCGGTGCCGACGGAACCGCTGACCCTCGACGTGCACGTCTCGCACACCGGCCAGGAGCCGATCGCCGGAACTCTGCACGCCGGGTGGGGCGCCTCAGGTTCGCGCAATCTGCCCGCGGCATCGGTTTCTCTTGCCGCGCAAGCGAAACCGTTCCGGCTCAGCGACGCGTTCCCGTTGACCGTCCCGGTGCCGGGCGGTCCGGCGCGACTGCACCTGTGGCTGGAAACGGACGGCAAGGTGACCGCGCGGACCTTTGTGGACGCAGCGGTCGTGGAGGAATTGAACCGGCGGGGCGCGCGTAGCCGCTAAAGGGAAAGGGCGGCCAGCCGAGCTGGCCGCCCTTCCTGATCAAGCCGGAACGTGCCAGACCTGAGTGAACAAGCCGTTGCAGTCATAGATTTGCAACTGCGTGCCATCCGCGGTCTGGGCCTGCGGATCGTCGAGGCACCGACCTGACTGCGGATTGTAGATCGACCCGTCCGCCCGCGCCTGCCATTGCTGCGCAGGCGTGCCAAGACAGTCGCGAAGCTCCACTTTGGACGAATTCGCGGTCCCGCCGCCGACGATGTTCAGGCACTTGTCGAAAGCCCGGATCGTGCCGTCGGTTTCCAGCGACCACTGCTGCCCCGTCGCGATACCGCAGGTGTACAGCTGCACCGCGTTGCCGTTGACCGACGTGTTGGTGTTGACATCAACGCACTTGCCGGTGGTTCCGGGTCCGGTGATCTGGCCCTGCGCGTTCGGCAGCGTCGCCGTGCCGAAGTCCGTTTCGCATTTGCCGGTGGACAAATGTGTGCCCGCGAGCATCAGGAAGGTGTTGCCCGAGGGCGCGCCGAGCAACGGCGAACTGTACCCGGCGCAGGCGGTCTCGCCCGCGTCGTAGCCGCCGGTCGGCGCGGTGGTCACCGGCGTGGTGATCTCCTGCCAGGCACCGGATCCGAGGTTCCGGTTCACGAACAGCACGTGCCCGTCCTCCGGCTGGACCGCCAGTGAGCCGTCCGTGCCCGCGACGACCCGCTGTCCGGACGCGACGAGGGTCCCGTTCGCGCCGCCCGCGGGCGACCACGTCAGGTACGGCGTGTGCAGCAGGAACCGGTGGTCGGCGGTCTCGATGCGGGTGCCGAGGCTGCCGGGATTCCACGCTTCAGCGTCCGGGGAGGTCTTGAAGTAGACGTCGCACGCCTGGTCTGGATCGAAGCCGGCTTTGCAGTCCTCGTAGGTCATCGCGTAGGTGCCGTTGGGCAACGGGACGACGGTGGCCATCCCGGGCCGCTCGACGCCGTTCTGCAGCGCGACGTCGTAGACCTCGCTGCCCCAGGTCAGGCCGCCGTCGGTGGAGACCGCGTGGGCGAGAACCTGGGCGTAGTTGTTCACCGACGGGCGTTCGTCGGAGAAATAGCAGATGAGCCCGTGATCGGTGGTGGCGAACTCCGGTTCCCAGATGCCGTGGCCGATCGTGTTGGCCATCCCGGACTCGGCCGCGCACGAACTGCGGTAAGTCCAGCTCGCGCCCTGATTGGTGGACACGAAGACCTCGACCGCCTGCTGCGTGTAGTCGCCGTGGTTCCAGGCAGTGCCCGCGGCGAGCAGCGTGCCGGCCGGCAGCGATCCTTCGGCGCGCGGCAGTTCGTACAGCGTCGGGCCGTCGAGATCCCAGCCGTGCTGGGTGTCGGTGACCGTGCTGATCGGCGAGGACGTCCAGGTGACGCCGTTGTCGGTCGACCGGTAGACCGGGAAGTTCGCCTTCCCGACGCCGGTGCCGGAGTGGGAGAAGGTGGCCAGCAGGGTGCCGTTCGCGCTGCCGTTGTGCGCGAGGCGGATGACGCGCGGATAGCTCGCGTCCTCAGTGGAACCACTGGCCGTGCCGGGCCGGTAAAGGACCCCGCCGGAGGTGGTGGCCGCGGTGGCGGTGCCCGCCGGAAACGCGGCCGTGAGGGCGGCGCCGAGCACGACAGCGGCGACCAGCGCGCCTCTCCGTCTCGGCCTCGAACGGGAACTCAGGGGACCAGGCGACATGAGCGTCACTCCTAGGACGGGACGGCGCCACAACCTCCTTGGCTGCTCCCCTTCCCGGGCACAACGGCCCGCACGCGGCAACTGTCCGCCGTCGCCGCGCGAGCTTCTCGAAGAGGTGGCCGCCGGGGGACCCAGGCCGCTTTGCCATCGTGTGAAAACCTGAGCGTACTCCGATTTGCACACGTTGCAAGAAACTGTCCGGCAGACACCCGCCCACACCCGGATGACGGCTCGCCGTCCACCGACGAGCGACGCGGGAGCACGCAGCGAAGACCTCCCGGCGGACCGCGCTGGTCCGCACGGGCGATCCGCGAAATCGGCGGAGTGGCAGGACTTCCGCCGCGCCGGTCCGGTCTGTTTGCCTCGTGGAGTCGGCACCCACGGAACGCGAGGGGAGCACGCGTGCAGCCGTTCGTCCTGCCCGAGTTCTATCTGTCGTACCCCGCCCGGCTGAACCCGCACCTGGACGGCGCGCGGAAGCACAGCAAGGCGTGGGCGTACTCGATGGACATGATCGACATGCCCCAGCACGGCACCGTCATCTGGGACGAGCACGACCTCGACTCCCACGACTACGCCCTGCTGTGCTCCTACACCCACCCCGACGCCGCCCCGCGGGAACTCGATCTCGTCACCGACTGGTACGTCTGGGTCTTCTACTTCGACGACCATTTCCTGGAACTCTTCAAACGCACCGGCGACATCGAACACGCACGCGATTACCTGGACCGCATCGCCCGCTTCATGCCCGCCGAAGGCGCCATCACCGAGACCCCGGAAAACCCCGTCGAACGCGGCCTGACCGACCTGTGGAACCGCACCGTCCCCCACCGATCCGCAGGCTGGCGCCGCCGCTTCCGCGAAAGCACACGCAACCTTCTCGACGAATCGCTGTGGGAACTCGCCAACATGAACGAGGGCCGCATCGCGAACCCCATCGAATACGTCGCGATGCGCCGCAAAGTCGGCGGCGCCCCTTGGTCCGCCAACCTGATCGAACATTCCCTGAACGCCGAAGTCCCCGACGAAATCGCGGCTAACCGCCCGATGGAAGTCCTGCGCGACTGCTTCGCCGACGCCGTGCACCTGCGCAACGACCTCTTCTCCTACCAGCGCGAAGTCGAAGACGAGGGCGAACTGTCCAACAGCGTCCTGGTCTTCGAAAAGTTCCTGGGCTGCACCACCCAGCAGGCCGCAGACGCCGTAAACGATCTCCTCACCTCACGCCTGCACCAATTCGAACACACAGCGCTAACTGAGGTCCCCGCCCTCTTCGAGGAACACGGCGTAGACCCCGCCGGACGAGCCGAAACCTTCGCCTACGTCAAGGGTTTGCAGGACTGGCAATCCGGCGGACACGAATGGCACCTGCGCTCAAGTCGCTACATGAACGAAGGCGCCCTAGACGACCACGGCGGCCCAGAGTTGCTGGGCGGCCCGTCCGGACTGGGAACCTCCGCAGCTCGAATCTTCCGCTCTATTGCAAACACCGCACCACAACGCGCACGAGCCTTCACACACCAGCCCTACGAACAATTGAGCCCAGTCACGCTGCCCACCCTGCCCCTGCCGTTCCCCCTGCGCCTGAGCCCGCACCTGGCGGCTGAACGCAAGAAAATCACCGATTGGCCGCGACGAATAGGCGTGCTGTCCGAATCGGTGTGGGACTCCGCACGCCTGCGCGTCGCCGACATACCGCTAGCCTCCGCAGGAATCTGCCCAGACGCTCCCCCGGAACAGCTGTCCCTCACCAACGACTGGCTCACCTGGGGTACCTACGCCGACGACTACTACGCAGAAGTCTTCGCCCACGACCTGCCCACCGCCAGAGTGGCCACCGAACGCCTGAAACTCTTCATGCCCACCGACGGCGCCTCTCCGCCCTCGCCCGTGACCGCACTGGAAACCGGCCTGGCAGACCTGTGGCAACGCACCACCGGCCCCCTGACCTCCGCCGAACGCGAGTCCTTCCGCCACACGGTCGAGAAGATGATCGACGCCTGGGTGTGGGAACTGGCCAACCAGGCCCAAAACCGCATTCCCGACCCGATCGACTACGTGGAAATGCGCCGCCAAGCCTTCGGCTCCGACCTGGTGACCAGCATCAGCCGGCTCACCAACAGCAGCACCGTACCCCCGGAAATCCGCCGAAACCGCGTCATCGAAGCGCTGGAAGATTCAGCCGCCGACTACGCCTGGCTGATCAACGATTTAGTCTCCTACCGCAAGGAAATAGAATACGAAGGCGGCCTGCACAATGCGGTGCTGGTAGTCCGTTCTTTCTTGGACGTCGAGCAAGATCAAGCCCTGCAGATCGTCGCGAACCTGGCAGAAGCAAGACTGGCAGAATTCCAACACGCGGTTGACGTAGGCCTGCCGAGCATGTTCGCCGACTACAGCCTGGACGCGGAGGCGCAGGCCACGCTCACCGACTACGCGGACCTGCTGAAGAACCTGATGACCGGAATCGCGAACTGGCACCACGAATCCGCCCGGTACACCGACGAAGAACTGGACCGAGTCCGAGACGCGAAAGCCGCGACCGGGGCCCCCGCCGACCCGAGCGACGCCGCCGGATCCCCGGACACCTCCAAGGCACTGCTGCACCCAGGATGCACCGGCACCCACCCCGTCCCGATCGGCACAAAACCCAGCCTCCACCCCAGCGGCCCGACCGGCCTGGGCACCCGATCCCTGCACATCCCCGCACCAGCCAACTCCGCCACCCACTGACCAGTTCCGTGAGGGGAACCCTGAGGGACTCTGATTCCCTCAGGGTTCCCCTCACGACCCCCACCGGTCCGTGAAGGGCTCCTTGAAGGAATCTGATTCCTTCAAGGAGCCCTTCACAGCCCTCCCCCACCGCCGCGACGCACCCAACGCGGCATTCAGTGCACCCCACGCACCCAATGCGGCATCCGGCGCGTCGCATGCCCCCAATGCGGCGTTCGGTGCGTCAGATGCACCCAATGCCACATTGGGGCGCTAACCCCGGCCGCGAACCCAACGCAACCAGCCACTCAGCCGCGCACACCACCCACCAACCGCAGCCCGCGCACCCAACGATCGAGGCACCCAGCCCCTCCCCCGCACCCCGATACGAAGCCTCCCTGCGGTCTGGTGGTGCTTGTCAAGGCATCTTTCCCGCCTTGACAAGCACCCCCAGACCGTCAGCACAATCAAACTTCGGGGTGCCCCACGCAACCAACGCAGCAATGTCGCCGCCAGGCGACGAGCCACCCCCGAACGGTGCCCCCCGCCACTCCACCGAGCATCTCCCGGAACATCCAGCAATACTCGAACCCGTGACCAGCCCGAACCTCCACTTCCTAGGCCACGCGACCACCCGCGTGGAACTAGCCGGGCAGGTAGCCCTGACCGACCCCGTGCTCACCCGCTGGATCGGCCCCCTAACCCGAGTAGTCCCCAAACCAGACCTCGCCGCCTGGTCCGCAGTAGACGTCGTCCTCATCTCCCACCTCCACGGCGACCACCTGCACCTCCCCTCCCTCAAACTCCTGGGCAAAGCCACCAGAATCCTCGTCCCCCAAGGCGCAGGCTCCTGGCTGGCCAAACAGGGCTTCACCGAGGTAGAAGAACTCTCCCCAGGCCAATCCACCACCTCCGGCCGCCTCAAAATCACCGCCACGGAAGCGATCCACTCAGGTCACCGCTGGGGCCCCCGCCTGACTCACGGCCCGCAAAGCCCAGCCCTAGGTCACCTCCTGGAAGCCGACAACCAGCGGCTCTACTCAGCAGGCGACACAGACCTCTTCCCCGGCATGGCCGATCTGGGCCCAGTAGACGTAGCCCTGCTCCCAGTCTGGGGCTGGGGCCCGAACCTGGGCCCAGGCCATCTGACCCCAGAACGAGCCGCCGAAGCCGCCGCCCTCCTCCAGGCCCGCACGGCAGTCCCCGTCCACTGGGGCACCCTGGCCCTCCCCGGCATCCACCGCACGGCCAAAATGCGCAGACTCCTCGTGGAACCCCCGCGCACCTTCGCGCACCACGTCCGCTGCCTGGGCCTGGACACCGAGGTCCTGCACACCCGCCCCGGCTCCGACGTCCTGTTCCCGGCCCGCAAGGAGCGCGGGTGAACTGGACAGACCCGTCAGCGATCGGCTACCCGGCGCTGTTCGGCGGAGTACTGCTCGGCTCCGTCATCCCGATCGTCCCGACCGGCGCGGTCGTCGGCGCGGCAGCCGCGGTCGCGATGACCACCGACCACCTCTCGCTCCCGCTGGTGATCCTGCTGGCCGTACTTGGCGCATACCTCGGCGACGTGATCACCTTCGCCGTCCCGAAACTCGGCAGTGAACCGCTGCTGCGCTTCGTAGAACGACGCCAGCAAGCCGAACGCCTCGCGAAGGGCCGCGAGCAGTTCGCGAGACGCGGCTGGCAGCTAGTGGTGATCGGCCGCCTGGTACCCGCCGGGCGCATCCCGGTGCTGCTCGCCGCGGGCACGCTCGGCTACCCGTGGCGCAAGTTCCTGCCGTCCGGTCTCCTGGCCTGCGTCCTGTGGGCGGTGGCGTACTCGCTGCTGGGCATCCTCAGCGGCGGCATCTTCGACTCGCCGCTCGTCGCGACGCTGCTCGCCACCGTCCTTGTGCTGCTCGTGACCGTGCTGACCACGCTGATCTCCAAGAAACGGGCGGCCAACCAGACGGGAGGACATCGATGACGACACCTGCTCCGGCGAAAGGCCGGTTGCTGCGCGGCGGCCGCGTCGTCGCGCGGGTCCTGCTGGTCTGGATTGCGGTCACCGGCGCGCTACGGCTGCTCGACGCGTGGCTGGACGGGTTCACGATGCAGTCCTGGTGGCAGCCGACGGTGTGCGCGCTGATCCTCGGACTGCTCGTCTCCGTGGTGTGGCCGCTCGTCGTGCGGGTGGCATGGCCGATCGCGTACTTCACTCTCGGCGTCGGCACGTACATCCTGCTCAGCGCCGCGGCGTTGGCGATCCTGCAGGCCGTGCCCGGTGTTGAGCTGCACGGTTTCTCGACGGCGGTCGTCATCACTGTCGCGATGTCCGCGGTGGGCGCGGTGATCTCCAGCGTGCTGGCCGTCGACGAGGACGAGATCTTCTTCCGCCGTGCCGCGCGACGTCGACGGAAAGCGAAGCACCGCACTGATTTCGCCGATCAACCGCCCGGCGTGGTCTTCCTGCAGATCGACGGGCTCGGTTACGACACCGTCCGCCGCGCCGTGCGGGACGGCGACATGCCGACCTTCGCCAAGTGGCTGTCCGAGGGCACGCATTCGCTCACCCGCTGGCACACCGACTGGAGTTCGCAGACCGGCGCGAGCGTCTGCGGGATCCTGCACGGTTCGAACCACGACATCCTCGGTTTCCGCTGGTACGAAAAGGATCGCGACCACGTCATGGCGTGCGCGCACCCGTCCGACGCGGCCGAGATCGAGCGGCGGCACAGCGACGGGCACGGCCTGCTGTCGATCGGCGGCGCGAGCCACGGCAACCTCTTCTCCGGCGATGCCCCGCACGTCAGCCTGACCATGAGCTCGGTGCCGGTCCTTACGCCGCGCAAGCGCCACCGAGACCGCGTTGGCGCTGGGTACCGCGCTTACTTCGCCAACCCGGTCAACGTGTTGCGGACCTTCGGTGTCGCACTCGCCGACGTCGTCCGGGAGCTGTCTGCGGCGGCCAAACAACGGCGCGCCGGCGTCCTGCCGCGAATTCCGCGCGGCGGTGTCTACCCGCTCGCCCGGCCGGGCACGACGGTGATCGCGCGCGACGTCGTGGTGTCCGCGATCATCGGCGACATGCTCGCCGGGCGGCCGGTGGTGTACGCCGATTTCCTCGGCTACGACGAGGTCGCGCACCACTCCGGCATCGAACGGTTCGACACGCTGGAGGTGCTGCGCTCGATCGACCAGCAGTTCGCACGGCTGCTGCGGGCCGGTCGGCTTTCGCCGCGGAAGTACCACGTCGTCGGGCTGTCGGACCACGGACAGACTCAAGGCCAGGCGTTCGTCGACCGGTTCGGCGAGACCGTCGAGGCGCTCGTCGGACGGCTCTGCGGCGGTACACCCGTTGCTGAGCAAGGTAAACGTCGACAGGCGGAAAGCTGGCAGGTCAACGCCGCACTGGCGGAGGCAACCGCGACCGGCGGCCTGATCGCGCGACGGTTGCGGGCCCGGGTCGAAGGCGCGGAAGGAGCCGAGAACCGGCCGCGCACGGCGACCGGCTCGCCAGGGCAGGTCACGCGCGTGGCTCCCGGAGTCGTCGCTGTGGTGTCCGGGCATCTGGCGATGGTGTCGTTCACCGAGCACGAGGGCCGGGTCGAGCTGGAGACGATCGAGCGCGAGTACCCGGACCTGCTGCCGACGCTGGTCGACCACGACGGCGTCGGATTCCTGCTGGTCCGCAGTCGCGAATTCGGCCCGGTGGTGCTGGGCCGCGACGGGTTGAAGCGGCTCGCGACCGGCGTCGTGATCGGCGAAGACCCGCTGGCCGACTACGGTCCGTATGCCGCTGAGCTGGTCCAGCGCGTCGACAGCTTCCCGCATTGCGCCGACATCATGATCAACAGCCGGTACGACGCGGACTCCGACCAGTCCTCGCCGTTTGAACGGCACGTCGGCTCGCACGGCGGGCTCGGCGGACCGCAGCAGCGCGGCTTCCTGCTGCATCCGCGAGAATTCCCGGCGCCCGGCGAACCCGTCGGCGCGGAGGCCGTGCACCGCGTGTTCCGCGACTGGCTCACGTTCCTCGGCCATCCGGAACCCGGTGCGGCCGAAGGCAAAACCGCTGTCGTCCCCTCGGAGGTAGTGTCATGAGCAACCCGATCGTCTACGGCGCGAGCTGGTGCCCGGACGTCAAACGCAGCCGCGCGCTGCTCGACGACAAGGGCGTCGAGTACGACTATGTGGACGTCGAGGCCGACCCCGCCGCCGAAGCCCGCGTACGCGAACTGCAGGACGGTGCCCGCCGCATCCCGACCATCGTCTTCGCGGACGGCAGCCACCTCGTGGAGCCGAGCGACGACGAACTGAACGCCCACCTGTCGCGGTGACCCCGCTGACGGAACTCCCGCTGGGCACGCGGGTTGTCGTGCGATACCGGATCGAGGGCGGATTCACCGACGCCCTCGGTTCGCTTCGCGCTCGCGACGCTGAGACCTGCACCGTCGAGACCAAACGCGGGCTGGTCGTCGTCCCGTTGGCGGCGGTGGTCGCGGCCAAACCGGTGCCGCCGGCGCCGCAACGAAAATCGAGTGGCCCGCCCGAGCCGAATTTGTGACGATCACCGGATGCGCACCTTCGACGAACTGGTGGACGAGGCCTCGTCGGTATCCGTCGACGGCTGGGACTTCTCGTGGCTCGACGGGCGGGCCAGCGAGCAGCGGCCGTCCTGGGGGTATCAGCGGCTGATCGGCGAGCGGATGCGGGACGTCCAGTCCGTTGTGGACATCCAGACCGGCGGCGGCGAGGTGCTGGCAGGCGTGCCGGTGCTGCCACCGCTGACCGTCGCCACCGAATCGTGGCCGCCGAATCTCGAGAAGGCCGCCGCGTTGCTCGAACCTCGTGGCGCGATCGTCGTCGCGGACACCGACGAGCCGCCGCTTCCGTTTCAGGACAACACGTTCGAGCTGGTGGTCAGCAGGCATCCGGTCACCGTCTGGTGGGACGAGATCGTGCGGGTCCTCAAGCCCGGCGGCAGCTATCTGTCGCAGCACGTCGGGCCGTGGAGCGTGTTCGAGCTGGTCGAGTACTTCCTCGGGCCGCAGACGCCGGAAGTGCGCAACAGCAGGCATCCGGACCGCGCGAAGGCCGAAGCGGAGAAGGCCGGGTTGGAAGTGGTGGACCTGCGCTTCGAGGAACTGCGCACCGAGTTCCACGACATCGGCGCGGTGATTTACTTCCTGCGCAAGGTGATCTGGATGGTTCCAGGGTTCACTGTGGACGAATACCTGCCGCGCCTGCGCGAGCTGCACGAGGAATTGCGGAAGGGACCGTTCGTGGCGACGACTACGCGGTATCTGATCGAGGCGCGCAAGCGATAGCCGCTTCGATGCCGTCCGCCAGCACCGCCACGCCAGCGTCGAAGCTCAACCGTGCCTCATGCTCCAAATAGGACACTCCCGCAGGCGGCGGCGCGCTCTCCTCGCCTAGCCGGGCGACATGCGGGTACCGCTCAGCCAGATCGGGAGCCAGCTCGCCGAGCGCGGACGTCCGTGCCCGCCACCAGTCCTCATCGGACAGTCCGGTTTCCTTGAGTGCCAGCCGCGATTCGGCGGCGATCTGCACCGCGCCGCGCACGACGTTGAGCAGCGCGCCCACCAGCCGCCGCACCTGGCCGGCGGGCAGGCCGGTCGCGAACAGCACCCGCAGCACCGTTTCCTGCATCCGGAACTCCCCCGGACCCAGCACCGGACGCGCGTAGGACACCTGCAGCAGCCACGGGTGGCGCAGATGGAAGTCCCACAGGTCGCTGGCCAAAGACACCAGCGCGAGACGCCAGCCGCCGGACAGGTCGTGGTCGTCGCGGAGATCGCCGAACACCTGGTCGCACATCAGGTCGATCAGCTCGGTCTTGCTCGGCACGTACGTGTACAGCGCCATCGCGGTGCGCCCGAGCCGGTCCCCGACCGCGCGCATCGACAGCGCCGACATGCCTTCGGCGTCCGCGAGTTCGATCGCCGCGCCCACGATGAGGTCCACGCTCAGCGCGGGTTTCGGCCCCGGCGCGCTGCGCGATTCGACGCCCGCGCGCCACAGCAGCTCCATCGAACGGCGGGCGTCGCCCTGCCCCGCGAACACGACCACCGGCGACCCCTTTCCCCTTACAGGATAAAGGACCGCCGGGGCCGCCGGCTCAGCCGTCCACCTCGATCGCGAGGGCCGGGCAGAGCTGCGCCGCCTCCTTCGCCTGCGCGTGCAGATCCTCCGTCGGGTTTTCCTGCAGCAGCACCACGATCCCGTCCTCGTCGCGCTGATCGAACACCTCGGGCGCGACAAGCACGCACTGCCCGGCCCCGACGCAGCGGGCCTGGTCGACGACCACCTTCATCTCGCGACTCCTTTCACCAGGTCACGGGGAGTTCGTGCACCCCGTAGACGACCATGTCGTGCTTGAACTTCAGCTCGTCCACCGGCGCGGCCAGCCGGAGCGTCGGGATCCGCCGGTACAGCGTCCGGTACACCACCTGCAGCTCGACCCGCGCGAGCGGCTGGCCGAGGCATTGGTGCACGCCGTAGCCGAACGCGACGTGGTGGCGCGCCCTGCGGGTGACGTCGAGCTTGTCCGGCTCCGGGAACTGCGTTTCGTCGCGGTTGGCGACGTCCGTGGCCGCGACCAGGCCCTCGCCCTTGCGGACGGTCTGCCCGCCGATCTCCAGGTCTTCGAGCGCGACGCGGCGGCGTCCGGAGTGGACGATCGTCAGGTAGCGCAGCAGTTCCTCGACCGCGTTGGCCAGCAAGGCGTCGTCGCCGTCACGGACCGCGGCGAGCTGGTCCGGGTTCTCCAGCAACGCGACCGTGCCGAGCGCGATCATGTTCGCCGTGGTCTCGTGCCCGGCCACGAGCAGCAGCTGCCCCATCGCGGCCGCTTCCTCGACGGTCATCGCGCCAGCGGAGACCGGTCCGTTCGCGAGCCTGCTGAACACGTCGTCGGCCGGGTCGTCGATCTTCTTCTCGACCAGCCGCCCGAGATAGCCCTGCAGTTCCTCCGCCGCCGCGAGCGACTCTTCGGCGGTCGCCTCCCGCGAGACCAGGACCTTGCTGCAGCGATGGAAGAAGTCGCGATCCTCGTACGGCACGCCGAGCAGTTCGCAGATCACCAGCGACGGCACCGGCAGCGCGAACGCCTGGACGAGGTCGGCGGGTTTCGGACCGGCCAGCATCTCGTCCAGCAGTTCGTCGACGATCTGCTGGATCCTCGGTCGCATCGCCTGGATCTTCTTCACCATGAAATCGCCGGTGAGCAGCCGGCGCTGGGCGGCGTGCTCCGGCTCGTCCATGCCGATGAACGATTTGAACCGGTTGCGCCGTGCTTTGATCCCCGGCGTCTGCGGCGGATAGCCCGCCCGGTCGGGTTCGGCGCTCACCCGAGGGTCGGCGAGCAGCGCGCGCACGTCTTCGTAGCGGGTGAACAGCCACGGTTCGCTGCCGTCCCAGATCCGCACCCGCGACACCGGCTCGTCGCGCAGCTTGCGATCGAGTTCGGGCGGCGGATCGAACGGGCAGCGCCCGCGGCTCATCGGAAAGTGCTCTACGGGCCGGGCCTCCGGCATCACAGCCTCCTGGAGGAGAAGTCACCAAACGAGTGTTCGGATACTTACTGAACACATGTTAGGAGTCCTGGTGAGCACTTGCCCAGGACTGCGGTCCAAGATCACCGGGATGGCCGTGGACGACCGTGGCAAACGGGGAGGAAACGCCCGTGGCTCAAGCGAAAATGAGCGCCAGCAGTTCGTCGGCGAAACTCACGACTTGGTCTCCGCCCGGCTGCCGTCCCGTCGAATGGAACAGCGCGACGCGGCCGTGCGCGCCGACGAACGCGATCACTCCGGCCCGTTCGGCGGGCACCCGGAGCGCGGTGCCGGACTCGGCGCAGCGGGCGAACGCGGCGGTGATCCGGTCGACGAGATCGACCGCCGGACCGTGCGGCCGGGCCTCCGGCGACGGCCGGCTGGCCCCGTTGGCGGTCATCAGCCGGTAGTGGCCGGGGTTGGCCATCGCGAACCGGCAGTACGTGTGCAGCAGCGCGCGCACCCGGCCGACCGCGTCGCGGGCGGGAACGCGGGACTCGGCCGCGTCCATCGCGACGCGCAGCCGCCCGAACTCGTACTCGGCGAGCCCGGTGACGAGCGCGGCCCGGTCGCTGAAGTGCTGGTAGATGCTGGCCGGGGCGATGCCGACGGCGCGGGCGACCCCTCGGATGGTGAGCGCGTCCTCGCCGTCGAGTTCCGACAGGAGCCTGCTGGCCGCGGCGAGGATTTCCCCGCGCAGCCGTTCGCCCTCGCCCCAGCGGTTGCGCGTACGGGCCTGGACTTCTTCGGACACTTGCCCATTGTTACCGCTCGCGTTGCCCCCGTCCGCCCCGGCCCGCCGCGGATGTCGATCGTTTCGTCGCCCGGCAGCCATCCGAGGTTCACCAACTGGGCGGGGGCGGCCGATAGCGTTCGCCGGTGGACGATCAGGGGTGGCTGGACGACTTCCAGCGGCGGATTGACGAGATGCAGGCCAAGAGCGCTGCCCTGCAGGAGACGCTGAGCACCGCGGAGGGCCGCGCCAAATCGGGCGACGGGCTGGTGTCGGTTTCGGTCGCCCCGAACGGCACGCTCAAGAACCTCGAGATCGACGACCGCGCCCTGCGGCACGGGGGCGCCCGGCTCACCGCCTCGATCATGGACGCCTACGGCAAAGCCCAGCGCCAGGTGTCGCGCGACGTCATCGACGCGTTCGAGCCGATCGCCGGCGACAGCGAAATGATGAACGTGGTCAAGTCGTATCTGCCGGAGCCGGAGGAAGAGCCCGAGCCGCAGCCGCCCGCCGAGCCGCCGCGGTCCGAACCGCCCGCCCGGTACCCGGCGCCTCCGCCGGGCAGCACCACCCCGCCGGGCAGCGCGGCTTACGGCCGCCCGATGCCCCCGCCGGCCGGCGCGACCCACAGCCGTCCGCCAATGCCGCCTCCCGGCACGACCCCGCCGCCCCCGGCCGCGCCCGAACCGCCCCGGCCGACGTCCGGGCCGCACCGCAGGCGCGCCGCCGGCGAGGACGACGACGAGATGCAGCCCTGGTAACGGCTTGTCAACCCGTCGTTAGTGGTGGGAAATCACCAGTTGCCGGACCGTACGAATGGGGGGTCACATTCCGGGAGCTTCTGCCTACTTTGGGTTGAGCGCGCGCAAACCCGGCAAACTCCCCCATCCCCCCAGGAGCTTTCTTATGTCCAGGAAGTTCGTGCTGTCCGGCGCGGTCGCACTCGCTCTGGCCGCAGCCCCGCTCTCGGGCGCCGTAGCAGTCGCTGCTCCGGCTCCTGCCCCGTCTGTCGCCGCGACGACCACGGTCTACTACTCGACGGCAGGCGCGCCGTCGTTCCGGGCCGCGATCAACGCGGGCGCGGCGAACTGGAACCGCGCGGTGACCAACGTGAAGCTGGTCGAGCGCTCGTCCGGGGCCTCGCTGCGGTACGTCGAGGGCAACGACCCGCGCGGGTCGTACGCGCAGACCGACGGACACGGCTACGGCACCATCTTCATCGACTACACCCAGGCCCGCCAGTACGACAACACGCGGATCACCGCGCACGAGACCGGCCACGCGCTCGGTCTGCCGGACCACTACTCGGGCCCGTGCTCGGAACTGATGTCGGGCGGCGGCCCCGGCCCGTCCTGCCACAACGCCAACCCGAACTCGCAGGAAGCGTCCCGGGTGCAGCGGCTGTGGGTCAACGGAATCCGCGCGGCGGCCGGACCGCAGCAGCGGATCTACGAGCAGGTGCCGGTCGGCTGATCGGCTGAGCGAGCGGCGGCCGGGCGCGTCCCGGCCGCCGCTTCGCTGTCAAGGCTTCCTTGTCAGATAGCGCCGTTCGGGCCCGGGTTGAGGTCGGAATCCTCCTCTTTCCGCCGGGACAGCGAATCCCCGGACGCCGCCGGTGGTTGGCTTGCCTCCAGACGAAGGGGAGGCATTCATGGCGGAAATCGTTCTGGTCCACGGCGCTTGGAGCGACGGGTCGGCGTGGCTGGAGGTGATCCCCGCGCTGCATCGGCAAGGACACCGGGTCCGTGCGGCACACCTGCCGATGACCTCGCTCGCGGACGACATCGCCGAGGTCCGCCGGGAAGCCGCCACCTTCAGCGGCCCGGTCGTCCTGGCCGGTCATTCCTACGGCGGCGCGGTGATTTCCGGTGCGGCCAAGGATAATCCGCAGGTCAACGCCCTGGCTTACTTCGCGGCGTATGTCCCGGACGAGGGCGAGAACGTGCCTTCGCTGAACGGCAAGTTCCCGGACTCTCCCGGCAACGACGCGATGGTGTTCCGCGAGGACGGCTGGTCGTCGATCGACCCGGACCGCTTCCACTACGCCTTCGCCGCCGACGTGGCTCCCGAACGGGCTGCCGCGCTGGCCTCGGTGCAGCGGCGCGCTCGCGCCGAATGCTTCGCGGTACCCGCGGGTCCGGGTGCCTGGCGCGATCTGCCGACGGCTTACGCAGTGTCCACAGAGGACCGGATTCTCCACCCGGACCTGCAACGCTGGCTCGCCGAGCGGGCTGGGGCTGATTGTGTCGAGCTGGCGGCCAGCCACTATTCGCTGCTCTCCCAGCCGGAAGCGGTGGCGACGGTGATCGACAAGATCGCGGCCCGCGGCGAGTAGCCGGGAATTCAGTTGCCCAGTCCCGTTCGGACAGCCGAGTATTCCGGCCATGACCACCGAACCCGCCCGTCGTGACCCGTCCCGTTGTCCTGCCCCTGACGGCAAGCAGCAGACGGCGCAGGAAGGGACCAGCCAGGCCGTCCGATGAGCGCCGCGCTGGTCGCGGGGCTTGTCGCCGGGTACGGGATCGCCATGCCGGTCGGTGCGATCGGCGTCTACCTGGTCGAGCTCACCGCGCGCACGTCGTGGCGGGTCGGGGCGGCCGCGGCGATGGGCGTGGCCACCGCGGACGGCGTCTACGCCGTTCTCGCCACCACCGGCGGCGTCGCACTGGCCCCGCTGCTCGCCCCGATCACCACTCCCCTGCGCCTGACCTCCGCCGCCGCGCTGTTCCTGCTCGCCGCGTGGACGGCGGTCCGGGCCATCCGGCGTTATCGATCCGCCGAAGCTCCTTTGCTGGCAACGGAACCACACCCACTACGGGCGTACGCGACCCTGCTCGGCCTGACCCTGCTCAACCCGTCCACCATCATCTACTTCACCGCACTCGTCCTCGGCGAACGACCGGCGAACGGCACTGTGTTCGCCGCCGCCGCGTTCGCCGCTTCCGCCAGCTGGCAACTGCTGCTGGCGATCGGCGGCGCGTTGCTCGGACGCGGTCTGACCGGTCCGCGCGGACGGCTCGGTACCGCATTGCTGTCCAGCGTGGTGATACTCGTACTGGCGGTTCGGCTGCTCTAGGAAACGACCGTGCTTTCCCTTATCTCCAGGGAAAACGGCGGCTGCACCGAACGCGGCGCGGCACTCTCGGTACCGGCGAGGCGGCTGTGGATCAGGTCGATCGCGGCCTCGGCGATGGCCGCCTTGTCCGGCGAGATCGTGGTGAGCGCGGGCAGGCTGAACGCGCTCTCCTCGGTGTTGTCGAAGCCGACGATCGCGATGTCATCCGGCACCCGCAGCCCGTGCTCGGCCACCGAGCGCAGCGCGCCGACGGCCAGCAGGTCGTTGAAGCAGAACACCGCGTCCGGTGGTTCTTCCTTTGCCAGCAGCCGTTTCATCGCCGCCGCCCCCTCGGCGCGATGGTACTTCGCCACCGGCTCTACCAAGGAATCCGCCGACGGCAAACCCGCATCCGCCAACGCGGCCCGATAACCGGCGAGCCGCAGCGACGAGGTCCCGCGCTTGGGGTTCGCGCCGATGGCGGCGATCCGGCGACGGCCGAGCGAAACCAGATGCGACACCGCGACGTGCGCGGCCTGCACGTTGTCGATCGCCACCCGGTCCAGCGCGACGTCCACCGCGTGCTCGCCGAGCAGCACCAGTGGGATTTTCCCTTCCGCGTCAGGGAAATCGTCCGCTTCGAGCGCTTCGGGATGCACCAGGGCACCGTCGACCAGATGCGGGCCCAGCGAGTCCACAGTGGCCCGTTCCCGGTCGCGAGTCCCTTGCGTCTGCTCGATCAGCACGCTCCAGCCGCGGCGCTGCGCGGCGGTGATCACCAGCCCGGCCATTTCGCCGAAGTACGGAATGCTCAGCTCCGGCACCATCAACGCCAGGAACCCCGTCCGCCCGCGACGCAGGTTGCGCGCTCCGACGTTCGGCCGGTACCCGGTCGCGGCCAGCGCTTCTTCGACGCGCCGCCGGTTCTCCGGCTTCACGAACGCGTAGCCGTTCACCACGTTCGACACGGTTTTCACCGAAACGCCCGCCAGCGTAGCGACGTCCTTCAGGGTCACGGCCACGCTGACTCCTCATCTCGTCCGCCCAGAGCCCATCACGAGCCCGCGAGGCTTCCGGCACCAGCCCCGACGACCACGTAGTGTAGCGACGTTTTGCCTGTTTACAACGTTGTTCCAACGATGTAAAAATAGCCGGAGCTCAGCGGGGTGACGGGCGTCACGCCGCCGAGCGGGTTGCCCCAGTCGTCGGCTGCGAGGAGTCCGCCGTGTCCCCGTCCGTCCCTGCCCGCTTCGCCCTGGTCGCCGGCGCCGCCACGGCACTCGTGCTCGCCGGCTGCACCAGCCGCGAGGAAACCCCGGCCGCGCAAAGCAATGGCTCCGGCCCGGCCGCCTCGGCCGCGTCCGCCGCGCCGAGCGCCGACGGCTGCACCATCGACAAGACCGGCTACCCGAAGCTCGACCCGAAGACGGCGATCGTCGGCTTCTCCCAGTCGGAGAAGGAGGCGAACCCGTTCCGGATCGCCGAGACGCAATCCATCCGCGACGAGGCGGGCAAGCTCGGCATCCCGGCCGACCACCTGCTCACCACGAACGCGCAGAGTGACCTCAACAAGCAGATCTCGGACATCAAATCGCTGCTGGACCGGGGCGCGCAGCTGCTCATCGTGGCCCCGCTGAACTCCGACGGCCTGCAGCCCGCACTCGACGCGGCGAAGGCGAAGAAGGTCCCGGTGGTCACCATCGACCGCCAGGTCACGTCGAAGGCGTGCACCGATTACCTGACCTTCATCGGGTCCAACTTCATCGAACAGGGCCACCGCGCGGCTGCCTCCCTGGCAAAGGCCACCGGCGGCAACGGCAAGGTCGCGATCCTGCTCGGCTCCTCGGGCAACAACGTGACCACCGACCGCACCAAGGGCTTCAAGGACGAACTCGCGAAGACGCCCGGCCTCACCGTGGTCGCCGAGCAGACCGGCGAATTCGACCGCTCCAAGGGCCAGTCGGTGATGGAACAGCTGATCCAGAGCCATCCGGACCTCACCGCGGTGTACGCGGAGAACGACGAGATGGGCATCGGCGCGGTCAACGCGCTCAAGACCGCGGGCAAGAACCCGGGCAAGGACGTCAAGGTCGTGTCCGTCGACGGCACGCGCAACGCGGTGCAGCTGATCGTGGACGGCAGCTACAACGCGGTCATCGAATCGAACCCGCGGTTCGGGCAGCTGGCGTTCCAGACGCTGCAGCAGTTCGAGGACGGCAAGCCGATCCCGCCGAGCATCGTCATCACCGACGACTCCTACGACGAATCGAACGCGGCCAAGAAGGTCGGGAACGCGTACTGATGACGAGCACGGCCGACACCGAGGTGGCGACCATGACCGCACCAGTGCTCGAGGTGTCCGGGGTGACCAAGCGGTTCCCCGGCACCGTGGCCCTCGACGACGTCTCCTTCCGCCTGCGCCGCGGCGAAATCCACGCGCTGGTCGGGGAAAACGGCGCGGGCAAGTCCACGTTGATCAAAGTCCTCACCGGCGTGTACCGGCCGGACGAAGGCGAGGTCCGCCACCTCGGCGAACCGGTCGGGTTCCGCAAGCCGATCGACGCGCAGCGCGCCGGGATCTCCACCATCTACCAGGAGGTCAACCTCGTCCCGCTGATGAGCGTGGCGAGCAACGTCTTCCTCGGCCGGGAACCGCGCACCCGCACCGGATTGGTGGACTGGTCCGCGATGAACGAGCAGGCGCGCGAGCTGCTCAGCGGATACGGGATCGACACCGATGTGCGGCGTCCGCTGCACACGCTCGCGGTGGGTGCGCAACAGATGGTCGCGCTGGCTCGCGCGGTGTCCACAAAGGCCGGTGTGGTCGTGATGGACGAGCCGACGTCGTCGCTCGAACCGCGTGAAGTGGATACTTTGTTCGAGGTGCTGGCCCGGCTGCACGCCGACGATATCTCGGTGCTTTATGTAAGCCATCGGATGGACGAGCTGTATCGGGTGTGCGACAGCGTCACCGTGTTGCGCGATGGCCGAGTTGTCCACAGTGGACCGCTGAAGCCGTTGCCGCGCATCGAGTTGGTGTCGATGATGCTCGGCCGGGAGATCCGGCAGATCCGCGCCGAGGGCGTCACCGCGTTCGGCGAGGAGCATCACGCGGAGAAGGAACCGTTGCTGCAGGCCTCTCATTTATCTGGCGGGAACAAGCTGCACGACGTTTCGGTGAGTGTTCGGCCGGGCGAGGTTGTCGGCCTGGCTGGGCTTCTCGGGTCCGGCCGGAGCGAGACCGCGCGAGCTGTCGTCGGAGCGTTCCCGCTTGACGGCGGTACCGTACTGTTGGCCGGAAAGCCGTTGAAGCGCGGGAAGATCTCCGCCGCGATGCGGGCCGGGATCGCGTTGCTGTCCGAGGATCGCAAGGCGGACGGGATCATTCCGAATCTGTCCGTCCGCGAGAACATCGTGCTCGCCGCGCTGCCGCGACTGTCCACTTTCGGCTTTGTCAGCAGGTCCAAACAGGACCGAGTGGTGAAGACGTTCATGGAACGGTTGCGGATCAAAGCGTCCAGCCCGGAGCAGAAAGTGTCCGAACTGTCCGGCGGCAACCAGCAGAAGGTGCTGCTGGCGCGCTGGCTCGCCACCGGGCCGAAGGTGCTGCTGCTGGACGAACCAACCCGCGGCATCGACGTCGGAGCCAAGGCCGAGGTGCAGGCGCTCATCGACGAACTGGCTCAGGACGGGCTCGGCGTGCTGCTGATTTCATCCGAACTGGAAGAGATTCTCGACGGCGCGGACCGGGTGGTCGTCCTGCGCGACGGCAGCGTCGCCACCGAACTGGCCGGCGACGCGGTCACCGAGGACAACGTGCTGGCGGCCATCGCCGCAGGGGGTGACAACGATGTCGACCGCGACACTGACGAGACCTGACCGCGCCCGCGTCACGAGCTGGCTGCAGAACTACGGCGTGTATCTGGCCGTGGTCGTGCTGCTGCTGTTCAACATCGCGTTCACGCAGAACTTCCTCTCCGCGGCCAACTTCCGCACCCAGTTGGTGCAGGCCGCGCCGGTGTGCATCGTCGCGCTCGGCATGGCGCTGGTGATCGGCACCGAGGGCATCGACCTGTCCGTCGGCTCGGTGATGTCGGTCGCCGCGGCGCTCGTCCCGCTGTATCTCGGGGCCGGGCCGCTGATGGTGATCGTGGTCGCGCTGGTCGCCGGGGTCGCTTCCGGGCTGTTCAGCGGGTTTCTGGTGGCACAGCTCGGTATTCAGCCGATCATCGCGACACTAGCCCTATTGGTCGGCGGTCGCGGGCTAGCTCTCGTGATCGCGCACGGACAGCTGGTGCAGTTGCACAATCCGGACTTCCTCGCGCTCGGCACCGGCGATGTCCTCGGTGTGCCGATCATGGTTTTGGTGGCCGCGGTTCTCTCCGTGCTAGCCGGATTACTGGTGCGGCGCACCACCTTCGGCCGACACCTGGTCGCGGTCGGCGGCAACCGTCCCGCTGCGACACTCGCCGGGCTGCCGGTGAAACGCGTCCTGATCGGCGTGTACGCCATGTCCGGTGCGCTGGCGGCGATCGCTGGCGTGCTGTCCACCGCACGGCTCGCCGCGAGCGACCCCAACGATCTCGGCCTGCTGATGGAACTTTCCGCGATCACCGCGGTGGTGGTCGGCGGGACTCCGCTCACCGGCGGCCGGGTACGCGTGCTCGGCACGGTGTTCGGGGCGCTGCTCATGCAACTGGTGCACGCCACGCTGATCAAGCACAACCTGCCCGATTCCGCCGCGCAAATGGTGCAGGCCGCCATCATCGTCGCCGCGGTGTACGTCGCCCGGGAACGGAGCACGCGATGATCGCGACCACCGCCGCCCCGCCATCGGAACGGGGTGCCGCGTTCGCCGCGGTCCTGCAACGCCAAGGCGCGGCCGTGGTGCTCGTGCTCGGCGTGGCCGCCGCGTGGTTTGCCTTCCCACGTTTCGGATCCGCGGACAACCTGCGCGACCTCGCGCTGCAAAGCTCGTTCCTGGCAGTGATCGCGCTGGGCATGACGTTCGTGATCATCTCCGGCGGGATCGATCTGTCCGTCGGCTCGGTGTACGCACTGGGCGGCGTGCTGGCCGCATACGGCTCTCGCTACGGCCTGGTCATCGCGATCCTGCTGCCGCTGGTCGTTTGCGGACTGATCGGGTTCATCAACGGCCTTCTCATCGCCCGCACGAAAATGGCGCCGTTCATCGTCACGCTCGCCTCGTTGTTGTTCGCTCGCGGGCTCTTGCTGGCCTTGACCAACGAGGGCGCGACAACGTACAAAGTGGAGCCGGGATCGGCGTTGCTCTGGCTGGGGCAAGGCAAGATCTTCGGCGTCGGCGTGCCGGTGTACCTCGCTTTGGTCCTTTTCGGACTCGGCGGGCTGCTGCTGCGCCGGACCCGGTTCGGCCAGTCGGTGTTCGCTCTCGGCGGCGCGGAACAGTCCGCGTTGCTGATGGGTCTTCCGGTGGCCCGCACTAAGATCACCCTCTACACGCTCAGCGGCACGCTCGCCGGATTCGCCGGCGTGCTCACCGCGGCGTATCTGCAATCGGGCGTCACCGTGCTCGGCGTCGGCACGGAACTGGACGCGATTTCCGTCGTCGTCATCGGCGGAACGCTGCTCACCGGCGGCGCGGGAACCGTCATCGGCACGCTCGTCGGCGTGCTGCTGAAGACGCTGATCCAGAACGTCATCAACCAGGTCGGCACCCTCGATTCCAACTACCAGACGGTGGTCAGCGGCGCGTTCCTGCTGGTCGTCGTCGTGATCCAGCGGCTGCTGGCCCGCTCCCGCCGATCCTGACCCCGTGCCGCTCCATCCGCGCTGATCCACCTGTAACTAGGAGGTTCGACGATGGTCCGTCCTGCCCGCAGACCCGGCCGTTTGGCCACGGTGGCCGCCGCGCTCGCCGTGGCCGTGTCCGGGTTGTCGAGTGTCCCCGCCGCCGCGGCTGACCCGCCGCAATGGCAACGCCTCACCCCTCCCCTGACCACCCCGTGGACCAACCAGGTTTCGCCGGGCAACGCCCTTCCCGAATACCCGCGCCCGCAGCTGACCCGCGACAACTGGCAGAACCTCAACGGCGTCTGGGAATTCTCCGCCGCCAAACCGGGCGATTCGCCGCCGATCAAACGCAGTCTCGACGAACGCATTCTCGTCCCTTACCCGGTCGAATCGGCGTTGTCGGGAATCATGCGGCACGAAACGTCGATGTGGTACCGGCGGACGTTCCAGGTGCCGAAGAACTGGCACGTCGGCGGCCGGGACCAGCGGCTGATCCTGCACTTCCAGGCGGTCGACTACGACACCACGGTGTGGGTCAACGGCCATCAGGTCGCGCGCCACACCGGCGGTTACGACGCGTTTTCCGCGGATGTCACCAATGCCCTGACCACTGGGAAAGACCAGGAAGTCGTCGTCGGCGTCACGGATCCGAATGACGCGGGCGGACAACCGCTCGGCAAACAGCGCAAGCCCGGCGACGGAATCTTCTACACCCCGTCGTCCGGCATCTGGCAAACCGTCTGGATGGAACCGGTGACCCCGGCTTACATCTCCAAAGTGGACACTACGCCAGACGTCGCCAACGGTTCGGTCACCGTCAACGCCGTCGTGGGCGGGCCGGTGAAGCAACGCGTGGAAGCCGTCGCGTACGACCACGGCCGCGTCGTCGGCCATGTATCCGGACCGGCGAACACTCCGTTGAAGCTCAAGGTGAACCGGCCGCATCTGTGGACCCCGGACGATCCGTTCCTGTACGACCTGCGCGTCTCACTGTCCTCTGGGGACAGTGTCGGCTCGTACTTCGGCCTGCGGTCGGTTTCCGTCGGCAAGACCGCGGACGGCAAGCAACGAATGATGCTCAACGGCAAGTTCGTGATGCAACTCGGTCCGCTGGACCAGGGTTTCTGGCCGGACGGCATCTACACCGCGCCCACCGACGCCGCGCTGAAGTTCGATCTGGAGCAGGAAAAGGCGCTCGGGTTCAACATGGTGCGCAAGCACATCAAGGTCGAACCTGATCGCTGGTACTACTACGCGGACAAGCTCGGGCTCATGGTGTGGCAGGACATGCCCGCGATGAAGGACGACATCGAGGCGACGCCCGCGTCGCAAGCGAACTTCGAATCCGAACTGCACCGGATGATCGACCAGCACCGCAGCTTCCCGTCGATCGTCACCTGGGTGCCGTTCAACGAGGGCTGGGGCGACTACGCCGTCGGCCGGATCGCCGACCAGGTCAAGGCCTGGGACCCGACGCGGCTCGTGGACGCGGAGTCGGGCGTGAACTGCTGCCGGTCCGAGCCGGACAGCGGGCGCGGCGATCTCTACGACGACCACACCTACACCGGTCCCGGAACCCCGGTGCCGGACGCGACACGCGCCGCAGTCGACGGCGAGTACGGCGGCCTCGGCCTGAAGGTCGACGGACACCAGTTCGACCCGGCCGGCAGCTTCGCCTACGAGATGGAACCGGACAGCGCCACGCTCACCCGGCGCTACGCCGAACTCCAGCAACGCCTCCTGCTCGCCGGACGGCAATGCGGGGTGTCGGCAGGCGTGTACACGCAGACCACCGACGTAGAAAAGGAGGTCAACGGCTTCTACACCTACGACCGTCAGGTGAAGAAGATGGACTTCGCCGCCGTCCGCGCCGCGAACCTGTCGGTGATCAAGGGCGTTGACGGCTCGCCCCAACAGGGTCCGGTGATCCCGCCGGGCACTCCCGGCATCGACGGAATCGCCGCGTACCCGTTCGACGAGAACAGCGGCACCACCGCGGCGGACACCGTGGGCCACCACGACGCGACGCTCATCGGCGGCGCTTCCTGGACCGCCGGACACAGCGGTTCGGCCCTCGCGGTGAACGGCTCCGGCCAGTACGCCGACACCGGTGCCGCGCTCGCGAAGACGGACCTGAGCTACAGCGTCGCGGCGTGGGTGAAGTTCAACGCGGTCGGCGACGGGTTCCAGACCGTGGTGAGCCAGGACGGCAACGACCACAGCGCGTTCTTCCTGCAGTACTCCGGCGCGGACCACAAGCTGGCGTTCAGCTTCGTCGGCACGCGGGCCCTCGCGCCGATGACGCCGGAAGCCGGACGCTGGTACCACCTGGTCGGTGTCCGCGACGCCGCTACCGGGCAGCTCGCGCTGTACGTGGACGGTCAACCGGCCGCGTCGAAGAGCGTCTGTCTCGGCGAGGCGTCCACCGGGCACACGGTGATCGGGCGAGGGAAGTACGGCGGGAACCCGGTCGACTTCCTGAACGGGGCGGTTGACCAGGTGCACGTGTACGACCGGGCGTTGTCTGCTGCGGAGGTGGCCAAGCTTTACGCCTCCTGACGGCTAGCGAAGGGAGCGTCTGGGCCTGCGATTTCGCAGGTCCAGGCGCTTTCTTTCTCCGGTCCCGATACCATTCCCCAGCCCCGACACCGAGCCCTGAGGAGCCGAGCCGTGCCATCCGCCCCGCCGGAAGAACTGGCTCCTGCCGGTACCCGCCACCGGGTTGCACGAGCAGCGACGGAAGTACTTGCCCCCTGGGTGTGGGTGCTCGGCCTGCCGCTCGTGGTCGCCTGGCAAGTCACCGGTCAGCACCTCGGCGAAGCCGTGCTGTGGGGCCTGATCGTGGGAATCACCGGCTCCCTGATCCCGATGGCGGTCATCGTGCGCGGCGCGAAACGCGGGAAGTGGGACAGTCACCACGTCACCAACCGCGCCGGTCGGCTCGTGCCGTTCGCCGCGTGCATCGGTTCCCTCGCGCTGGGATTCGTGGTGCTGCTCGTCGGCTCCGCGCCCCACGAGATGATCGCGCTGGCCGCCGCCGAGCTGGCCTGTCTGGTTGTCGCGCTGGCGGTGACCTTCGGGCTGAAATTCAAGATCTCGATGCACGCCATGGTCGCCGCCGGGTCGACGGTGATGCTGATGAAGGTCTACAGCCCCTGGCTGGCCTTGCTTTTCCTTGCCGTGGCGTGGGTTTGCTGGTCGCGCGTCGAGCTGAAAGACCACACCGTCGCGCAAGTGACCATCGGCGCGGTGGCTGGCGTCGTGATCGGCGGGGGCGGCTACCTAGGACTCGCCGCCGTGCTCGCCTGACGCTCGCTTCGCCCGCACCCGTCGATAGCTCCAAATCAGCAACGCGAACAAGATCAAGCTCGACAGAATCAAGCTCGTCCCGGTGCTCCACCCGCTCAGCGGCAGCGACCGAACCGTCCCCCACACGATGCCCGCGGCCAGCAGCGCGAGCCCGGCCAGCACGGAACCGGCGATCCGCCACGGCGAAGACACACTGTCCTCGGCGGCTTTCATCGCCCGCGTCCGCACCGGGTCGACAAATCGCTGCAGCGCCGGGAACTCCGCGGCCAGCACCAGCAGTCCGGCGAGCACCAGCAGCAGTCCCGGCCCCGGCAGCACGAGCAGCACGACCCCGACGATCACCAGCACTCCGCCGACGACCGAGAAGAGCACCCGGCGCACTGGCTTGCCCAATCCCATCAGTTCAGTGTGCCGTCAGACTCGCCGTGCTGCCAGGCGAAACTTGGCCGGACTGTCCATACTGGACCCACGCTGGCACCCGGTCCTGCGACGGCGCGCACGTTTTTTGTCGGTGCTGAATGCTTAGCTGCTCAGCGTGGTCGAAGCACTGCCTGACCTCATCCTCCGCTGGCAGGCGGGATGGGGCGCATCCCGAGGCTTCCGTCCTGCCGAACAAGCCCGCGGCGGGCTGCATGTCCTGGTCGGACAACCCGACCGGCATCGCGAGGTCGTCGCGCTGTCCGACGAACCCGATGTCCTGGGCGGTCTCGCCGACGAGGCGGCCGCAGCTTCGCGCCCGACCTGGCTGACCGTGCCGACGAACCGGCCCGAGTCGGTCGAGGCGATTGTGCGCGAGGCTGGCCTAAAACTCCGGGACTCACGCGAAGCGCTCATGACCATTCCGCTGCGACGACATCCACTGCGCCCGGCTCCGCCGCCCTACACGTGCGCGACCACCATGAAGGGAACGGTGTTCGAAACCGTGCTGACACATCCCTCGGGCGTCGCGGCGCGCGGAACCATGGCCGTGGTCGGCACCGACGCGATCGCGGACCGGATCGCGACCGAGCCCGAACATCGCCGCCGCGGCCTAGGCAGCGTCGTGATGAGCGCACTCGCGGAAAGCGCCAAGGCGTGTGGCGCTCTGACGGGGATCCTCGTCGCCACGGCAGATGGCCAACAGCTGTATTCAGCGCTGGGCTGGACCACACGCGCCACCGTCCTCATCGCCCAGACCCCGGCAGGCTGACATGGAATGGCTCACCGACACCCGTACTTCGTACGACACCGTCGCGGAGGACTACGCCGCGTTCGTCCGCGACGCTTTCGCCGAACAGCCGTATCTGCTTGCCGCGCTGGAGCTATTCGCCGCGCAAACCGACGACGGCCCAGTCGCCGACATCGGCTGCGGTCCCGGCCAAGTGACCGCCCACCTCAACGGCCTGGGCGTCACCGCGTACGGCATCGACCTGTCCCCCGGCATGATCAAGATCGCCCGGCGCGACCACCCGACGCTGCGATTCGAGGTCGGCTCGATGACCGACCCGCTGCCCGCCGCTTCGCTGACCGGAATCGTGGCGTGGCAGTCGATCATCCACCTGCCGGACGACCTGGTCCCGGCCGTCTTCGCGAACTTCCGCCAAGCCCTGCGCCCCGGCGGATTGCTCCAGCTGTTGTTCCACGTCGGCGACGAAACCCGGCTCAAAACCGAAGGCTACGGCGGCCACCCGATGAAGCTCCAGGTGCACCGCCGTCCGCGGGAACGTATGACGAACTGGCTGCGCGACGCCGGGTTCACCATCGAGGCCGAACTGCTCCTCGACCCGCAAACCCAGACGCCGCAAGCCATCCTGACCGCCAGGAGCCGTCAGTGACCAGCCAGCAACTGCTCAAACGACACCGACGCGTACTCGTCATCCGGCTTCGCCTCAGGCGCCGCCGCGACCAACTGCGCCAGCTCACGGCCAGCCCGCTCCACGCGCTGCTGCAACGCACCCGTCGCCTCGACGCTGCCCCAATCCGACGACGCCGCGTACACGCCAGTCGCAACCACAGTCGCGCGAAGGTAAGCGAACAGCGGCCGCAGCGCGAAGTCGAGCGCGAGCGAATGCCGTTCCGTACCGCCCGTAGCGGCGAGCAGCACCGGCTTGCCGTCGAGCGCTTCCTTGTCCAACACGTCGAAGAACGATTTGAACAGCCCGCTGTAGGAAGCGGTGAACACCGGCGTCACGGCGATCAAGCCGTCCGCGCGAGTCACGGTGTCGATCACTTCCCGCAGCTGCGGGCTGGGGAACCCGGTGAGCATGTTGTTGGTGACGTCCACCGCGATGTCGCGGAGTTCGAACACCTTCACCGTCACGTCGTCGTCGACCAAGGCGGCGCGGGTGGCCTCGGCCAGCCGGTCGGCCAGCAGCCGCGTCGACGACGGCTGGCTCAACCCCGCGGTGACCACGGCGATAGTGCGTGCAGTCATGACCTCTCCACTCAGTCAGGCGAACCCAGGTCAAGCGGTGACGGACTGGGCTTCGCGAGCCGCCTTGAGCGATTCGTGCGTCGGCGCGTCCGGCACGTGCGCCGGGCGCTTCGCTTCCAGTTCCTTGCGCAGCACCGGCACGACCTCCTCGCCGAGCAGGTCGAGCTGCTCCAGCACGGTCTTCAGCGGCAGGCCGGCGTGGTCCATCAGGAACAGCTGGCGCTGGTAGTCGCCGAAGTGCTCGCGGAAGGTCAGCGTCTTGTCGATGACCTCCTGCGGGCTGCCGACGGTCAGCGGCGTCTGCTCGGTGAAGTCCTCCAGCGACGGGCCGTGCCCGTACACCGGCGCGTTGTCGAAGTACGGCCGGAACTCGTTCCACGCGTCCTGCGACTTCGGCCGGATGAACGCCTGCCCGCCGAGCCCGACGATGGCCTGGTCGGCCTTGCCGTGCCCGTAGTGCTCGAAGCGCTGCCGGTAGAACGCGATCAGCTGCTGGAAGTGCGAGGTCGGCCAGAAGATGTGGTTCGCGAAGAACCCGTCGCCGTAGTAGGCGGCCTGTTCGGCGATCTCCGGGCTGCGGATCGAACCGTGCCAGACGAACGGCGGCACGCCGTCGAGCGGGCGCGGGGTCGAGGTGAAGCCCTGCAGCGGGGTGCGGAACTTGCCCTGCCAGTCGACGACCTCCTCGCGCCAGAGCTGGTGCAGCAGCGCGTAGTTCTCGACGGCCAGCGGGATGCCCTCGCGGATGTCCTTGCCGAACCACGGGTAGACCGGGCCGGTGTTGCCGCGGCCCATCATCAGGTCGAGCCGCCCGTCGGCCAGGTGCTGCAGCATGGCGTAGTCCTCCGCCAGGCGCACCGGGTCGTTGGTGGTGATGAGGGTGGTCGACGTCGAGAGGACGATCTTCTCCGTCCGCGCCGCGATGTTCGAGAGCAGCACCGTGGGGTTCGCCGGCGCGGCGAACGGCGGGTTGTGGTGCTCTCCGACGGCGAAGACGTCGAGACCGACCTCTTCGGCCTTGAGCGCGATCTTGACCATCGCCTTGATGCGCTCGTGCTCCGTGGGCGTGACGCCCGTGGTGGGGTCGGTCGTGACGTCGCCCACCGAGAAGATTCCGAACTGCATGACCGCTCCCTAGCCGGTTGCTTCTTACCTTGCTTGTCGGCACAACTACTCGCGTGGAAGATGTATTCCAAGGGGACTATACCGGTGACCTGGGACACGCTGCGGGACGCCGTCGGGGGCGCAGCGGCCAGTTCCTGTCAGGGGGTGCGGATATCCTGCAGTACGGTGACGGCCCGGGGCCCCTGCTCCGGCCGCCTGTTTGCCCACCGAACAGCTCGCCTCGATCCGGGAGAACGACCTCGTGACCGCTGAGACTCTGTACGGGGCCGATGACCTGACCCACCTCGAGGGACTCGAGGCGGTTCGCAAGCGCCCCGGGATGTACATCGGCTCCACCGACAGCCGAGGCATCAACCACCTCTTCTCCGAGGTCGTCGACAACTCCACCGACGAGGGCGTGGCGGGCCACGCCGCGCGCATCGTCGTCACGCTGCACGGCGACAGCAGCGTCCAGGTGGACGACGACGGCCGCGGCATTCCCACCGGCGTGCACGCCAAATCCGGCCTTTCCGGCGTCGAACTGGTGCTGACCCGGCTGCACGCCGGCGGCAAGTTCGGCGGCTCCGGATACAAGACGTCGGGCGGTCTGCACGGCGTCGGGGCCTCGGCGGTGAACGCGCTGTCGCACCGCTTCGACGTCACGGTGAAGCAGGACGGCAAGGTGCACCAGATGTCGTTCGCGCACGGCGTGCCCGGCGTGTTCGACGGTCCCGGCGCGAAGGCGAAGTTCACCCGCCGCTCCGGGCTCAACCTCGTCGGCAAGATGAAGCGCGGCGAGCGCAGCGGAACGTCGATCCGCTACTGGTACGACGCGCGGTACTTCGAAACCGGCGCGGTGCTCGACGTCGAAGGCGTGCGCGCGAAGCTGCGCAACACCGCGTTCCTCGTGCCAGGCGTCACGTACGTGCTGCGCACCACGTTCGAGGACACCATCAACGAGGAGACCTTCCACTTCCCGAACGGGCTGTCGGACATGGTCGACTTCCTCGCCCCGGACAGCGAAAAACCCGTCTGCGGCACGCTGATGATCACCGGCGAGGGCACGTACAAGGAGAACGCGGCGGACGCCAACGGCGTCATGCAGTCCAATGTGGAGCGACACGCCGAGGTCGAGGTCGCGCTGCGCTGGGGCACCGGCTACGAGCGCACCGTGGAGTGCTTCACCAACACGATCCGCAACGTGCACGGCGGCACGCACCGGCGCGGGTTCGACCGCGCGGTCACCCGCGCGCTGCAGGACGTGATCGGCAAGACACGCGGGCTGCTCAAGGCGAAGGAGGACCCGCCGACCACCGAGGACGTGCTGGAAGGCATGACCGCGGTGATCCACGTCCGGCTGCCGGAGCCGCAGTTCACCTCGCAGACCAAGGACGAACTGTCCACGGCGGGCATCACGCGCGTCATCCAGGGCATCGTCGACAAGCAGCTGCGCGCCTGGACCGAGGACCGGAAAACCAAGTCCGAGGCCAAGATCGTGCTGCAGAAGGTGGTCGACGCGGCGCGCGTGCGGCTCACCCAGAAACAGCAGAAGGACGCCGCCCGGCGCAAGACCGCGCTCGAGGGCGCGGCGATGCCGCCGAAGCTGGTCGACTGCCGCACCACCGGCGTCTCGCGCAGCGAACTGTTCCTGGTGGAGGGCGACAGCGCGCTCGGCTGCTTTACGGGAGACACGCGGGTAGCGCTGGCCTCCGGCACCAGCCGGTCCTTCGCGGAGCTTGCTGAAGACTGGGAAGCAGGCATCACTCACTTCGGCTACACCACGAACAAGGCGGGCCGTGTCGTCCTCGCACCGCTCGTCGAGCCTCGAGTGACCAAGCAAGGCGCGGCGCTGGTCCGCGTCACGATCGACAACGGCGAATCCGTGCGCTGCACCCCCGATCACCTCTTCCGGCTGCGGGACGGGTCATACCGGCGTGCGGACGCCTTGGCGCCCGGCGACTCCCTGATGCCGCTTTACCGATCCGTCTCGTCCGCCGCGGCAGGAGACAAGCTCAACGGCTACGAACGTGTCTGGATGAACGACCGGTCGGAGTGGGTTTACACGCACTACCTCGCGGACGCCGACAACCTTCGGCACGGTCGCGACTACGCGGCGAACGGCAACGTCCGGCACCACGTCGACGTGAACAAGCGGAACAACGATCCCCGCAACATCCGCCGGATGACGTGGGAAGACCACGCCGCCCTGCACGCGTCGATGATGGGCGACCACGTCCACGAGGGCTATCGTGCCTGGCTGGCCGAAGGCGGCTTGGAATTCAAGTCGGCGATGCTGTCGCGACAATGGGAGGACCCGGCCTTCCGCACGGCGTGCCTCGCCCGGCTGGCCGCGCTCAACAGCGATCCGGACTTCCGGAAGCGGCTCGAAGAAGGTTTCCAAACCTGGTACGGCGGACTCGACGCCGAGGAGAAGGCGGCATACGCGGAGCGCCTGCGACAGGTTCAAGCCGAGTACTGGGAACGCCCTGAGCATCGGGCGCAGGCCGCGGAACGGGTCCGTGCGTTCTTCGCCGAGCCGGGACGGCGCGAGGAGTGGAGCGAACGGTCCGCCCGACAGTGGCAGGACGAATCTCTCCGGTCTTGGCGCGCGCAGAAGACGATCGAGCAGTTCTCCTGCCCTGGGGAGCGGGAACGGCAGCGAGCCGCGGTCCTCGCCTGGCACGACGAGCATCCCGAGTTCGGAGAGCAGCACTCCGAGCGGATGAAGAAGCGAATGAGCGACCCGGAAACGGGACACCTCGAGAGGGTTCAGGCAGGGCGCGCAGAGTACGTCGCGTCTGTCCCCCGAGCCGAGCGAGTGGCCAAGCAGAACGACGGGCGGCGGAATGCCGCGCTAAAGCGTCTGTCAACAATGCTGTCCTGCTCAGACGACGTACTAGGCTCCAGGTACGACGCACACCGCAAGACCGCAGCACCGACCGGCTTGCGCTTCGCGCGGCTTCTCGCGCACTTCGACGGTGACTACACCCGCCTTCGCGAGGCTGCGCAAAACGCCAACCACAGCGTCGTCAGCGTCGAACCGCTCACCGAGACGGCAGACGTTTACGACCTCACCGTCGAGGACTATCACAACTTCGCCCTCGAATCCGGTGTGTTCGTCCACAACAGCGCGCGCATGGCGCGGGTGTCGGAGTACCAGGCGCTGCTGCCGTTGCGCGGCAAGATCCTCAACGTGCAGAAGGCGTCGCTCGGCGACACGCTGAAGAACGCCGAGATCGCGTCGATCGTGCAGGTGCTCGGCGCGGGCACCGGCCGCACGTTCGACCTGACGACGATGCGCTACGGCCGGGTGATCCTGATGGCGGACGCGGACGTCGACGGTTCGCACATCCGCACGCTGCTGATCACGCTGTTCGCGAAGTACATGCGCCCGGCGATCGAGGACGGCAGGCTGTACGCGGCCATGCCGCCGCTGCACAAGATCACCACGAAGGGCCGCGGTTCGGAGACCATCTTCACCTTCACCCAGCGCGAGATGGAGCAGAAGGTCGCCGAACTCGAAGCGGCGGGCAAGACGGTCGTCACGCCGGTGCCGCGGTTCAAGGGCCTCGGCGAGATGGACGCCGACGAACTGTGGGAAACCACGATGAACCCGGCGACGCGCTCGGTCCGGCGGATCACGCTGGAGGACGTCGAGGCCGCGGAGCTGGCGCTGGAACTGCTGATGGGCGAGAAGGTCGAGCCGCGGCGCAACTGGCTGGTCGAATCGTCCGACCGCGTCGACCGCGACGCCATCGACGTCTGAGATTTCCGTTCGTTCCCAAGGAGTTGTGAGCCATGGCTCGCCGTAGCAAGACCCCGGTGACCCGGGTCGACCCGAGCGCGTTCGACTCGCCGGGCGCGCAGGTCTTCGACAACCCGCTGAAGACGGAGATCGAAGACTCATACCTGGAGTACGCGTACTCGGTGATCCACTCGCGCGCCCTCCCGGACGCGCGAGACGGCCTGAAGCCGGTGCACCGCCGGATCCTGTTCTCGATGAACGAGAACGGCTACCGCCCGACGCACGCGTACGTGAAGTCGTCGCGCGTGGTCGGCGACGTCATGGGCAAGTACCATCCACACGGCGACGTGGCGATTTACGACGCGATGGTCCGGCTCGCCCAGGACTTCTCGATGAACGCCCCGCTGATCGACGGGCACGGAAACTTCGGTTCCCCGGACGACGGACCGGCCGCGAGCCGATACTGCCTGACGGGCGACACCCGGATCCGTCTCGCCGACGGGTCCAGCCCGCGCATCGCCGACGTGGTGAACCTTCCCGCCGATTCCGAGGCCGACGCCGACTTCGAGGTGCTCGACAAGGACGGCAAGGCGGTTCAGGTCGACAAGGTCTTCAACTCCGGGGTGCACCCGACCGTCCGGATCACGACCAAGTCCGGCTTCGCGCTCCGCGGCAGTGAAAACCACCCGGTGCTGTGCCTGGAAGCACCGATGGGCGTGCCGATGTTCCAGTGGCGCCAGCTCGACGAGGTCAAGCCGGGAACCGTCGTCTGCCTCGCCCGCAACGCGTGGACGCAGATCATCCCGACAGCCCGGGAATACAACCTCGGCGTCCTGGCTGGAGCCTGGGTTTCCGAGGGCTTCGCCAGCGAGAACCGAGCCGGCTTCAACAACACCGACGAGCATTTCTTCGGCGAGGTCCTGCACGCTTACGACCAGGTGGTCGGAGGCAAACGCTACGTCTCGGAACGCACAACGCGCCGAGACCGCAAGCGGATCCAGGAAATCGACATCCAGGACTACGCCGGGGCGATGGACGCCTTCCGGGCCAGTCCGCTGGCCGAGTTCATCGGCCACCAGGCCCGGGACAAGGTTGTCCCGGAGTTCGTCTGGAACTCCGGTCCCGGTGTGAAACGCGCGTTCCTGATGGCCGCGTTCGAGGGGGACGGAGGTTGCCGGGTCGCCTACGACGGCTTCACTGTCCAATACTCGAGCTACAGCGAGCAGCTTGCCGCCCAGCTGCAGGAAATGCTCGCCGAGTTCGGCGTCATCGCCACGCACCGGCGCTACACCCGGCCTACCGGTTCGATCGAGCACCGGCTCGTAGTGTCCGGTCTGCGCAACGTCCGCGCGTTCGCTGAACGTGTCGGATTCCTGAAGTCGAAGCAGTCAAAGCTGCGGCAGCTCTTGCAGCGGTCCGTCCTGCGCCCGCACCGGCTCAGCTCGGACAAGGTGCCGTTCGTAGCCGATTACGTGCGCGGCGCGCTCGACTTCGACCGTCGTGGCAGCGGCCGGAAATGGCTCACCCGGCACAACTTCGACCGGATCGAACGGTGGGAAACCGAGCGGCTCCGGATCATCGACCGGATCAAGGACACCGAGGTCCTCGCGACGATCCTGCCGATCATGGATTCCGGCTACCGGTTCGAAGAGGTCGTCGACGCGACTGCCGCCGAACCCGCCGAGGTCTACTCGGTGCGAGTGACCACCGAGGACCACTCATTCCTGGCCGGCGGTTTCGTCAACCACAACACCGAAGCCCGGATGTCCCCCGAAGCGATGCTGCTAGTCGGCGAGCTCGGCGAAGACACCGTCGATTTCCGCCCGAACTACGACGGTTCGCTCGAAGAGCCTTCGGTGCTTCCCGCCGCGTACCCGAACCTGCTGGTCAACGGCACGTCCGGGATCGCGGTCGGCATGGCGACCAACATGATCCCGCACAACCTCGGCGAGGTGATCGGGGCCGCGCGGTGGCTGATCAACCATCCGACCGCCACGCTCGACAAGCTGATGGAGTACATCCCCGGCCCCGACCTGCCCACCGGCGGCAGCCTGCTGGGCCTGGACGAGGTCCGCAAGGCCTACGAAACCGGCCGCGGCGTGGTGCGGATGCGCGCGAATGTCGAGACCGGCCCGCTGGAAGGCAGCCGCGGGCGGCAGGCCATCACGGTCACCGAGCTGCCGTACGGCGTCGGCCCGGAGAAGGTGATCGAGAAGATCACCGACGAGGTCAACAAGTCCAAGCGGCTCACCGGAATCGCGGACGTCAAGGACCTCACCGACCGCGAGAACGGCACGCGGCTCGTCATCGAGTGCAAGGTGGGCGTCAACCCGCAGGCCCTGCTGGCGGATCTGTATCGCCTCACGCCGCTGGAGCAGTCGTTCGGCATCAACAACCTGGTGCTCGTCGACGGCCAGCCGCAGACGCTCGGCTTGAAGGCGCTGCTGGAGGTCTTCCTGCGGCACCGCTACGAGGTCGTCACGCGGCGCACGCGCTACCGCCGCCGCAAGCGCGAAGAACGCCTGCACCTGGTCGACGGTCTCTTGGTCGCGCTGCTGAACATCGACAAGGTCATCCGGCTGATCCGCGAAAGCGAAAACGCGGCCGCCGCGAAGGACGGCCTGATGACGAAGTTCAAGCTGTCCGAAATCCAGGCGACCTACATCCTCGACACCCCGCTGCGCCGCCTCACGAAGTACGACCGGCTGGAGCTGGAAAACGAGCAGGAGAAGCTGCGCGCGGAAATCGCCGAGCTGACCACGATCCTCGAGGACGAGTCGGTTCTGAAGAAGCTCGTCTCGACGGAATTGGCGAAGATCGCCAAGGACTTCCCCACCGAACGCCGCACCCGCCTCATCGACGGCGACCTGAAGGAGGTCCTGGCCGCGTCAAAGCCGTCCGGCCCGCTGGAAGTCGCCGACGACCCGTGCCAGGTGATTCTCTCGGCCACCGGCCTGGTCGCCCGCACCGCAGCGGAATCCGAAGAGGCGTCAGAAGTCCGCCGCCGCAACGGCCGCGTAAAACACGATGCTGTATCGGCCGTCGTACACACCACCGCGCGCGGCCAAGTGCTGTTGGTGACGAGCCGAGGCCGCGCCTTCAAGACGGATGTCCTGCCGCTGCCCGTGCTCCCAGAGCAAGCAGGCACAGTGTCTTTGCGCGGCGGTATGGCAGCAAAAGAGCTGGTACCACTCGAAAAGGGCGAACGCGTCGTAGGCATCGCGCCTTTGGGCGAGCAAGCGGGAGAATCGCCAGGCCTGGCCATCGGCACCCGCGCCGGCGTAGTGAAGGTCTGCGCGCCAGACTGGCCAGTCCGGTCGGACGAATTCGAGATCATCACCCTCAAGGCAGGCGACGAGGTCGTAGGCGCGACCTGGCTGGCGGACGGAAACGAAACCCTGGCCTTCGTCTCGTCAGACTCGTCACTGCTTCGTTTCGCCGCAAGCCTGATCCGCCCGCAAGGCGCCAAGAGCGGCGGCATGGCAGGAGTGAAACTGTCCGCGAACGCGACCGCAGTCTTCTTCGGCGCTATCCGCACGGACGACGAAGAACACGGCGAACCGATGGTCGTCACCGCGACGGGCCAGAGCGTGAAGGTCACGCCGTTCAGCGAATACCCGGCAAAAGGCCGAGCCACCGGCGGCGTGCGAACCCACCGGTTCCTCAAGGGAGAAACCCAAGTCCAGGTCGCCTGGATCGGCCCCCGCCCAGCAGGCGCGAGCCGCACCGGAGACCCCGTGGAACTCCCCGAAATCGACCTCCGCCGCGACGGCTCAGGCCACGCCCACCCCGGCCCGGAAGTGGTGGGCCACCTCATCGAACGCGGCTAGCGACACTGAAGGCGTGGGTGCGATCCAGCACAAGCACAGGTCGCACCCACCCCGCCGCCGTCCGTGAGGGGAACCCTGAGGGACTCTGATTCCCTCAGGGTTCCCCTCACGACCCGGCACCGTCCAATACCAGGGACATAAACCGGGCGACCCAGTCCGCCGACTGTCCACAAAGGACGCTGGCGTGGTCGAAATGCCTGATTGACACCTTTCTGACCGTGCCCGCAGGTCTGTGAGGGCCTCCTTGAGGGAATCTGATTCCCTCAAGGAGGCCCTCACAGACGACAATCCCGCTCCTGCCACCCGCGCTGGCAAAAGCCGGAACCGATGCCATCGACCTGGGCAGACGCATCTCAACCGCGCCGAGAGCGCCGCCTTAAGTTCCCTGGCATTGCCTGGCACCGTCCGTGAGGGGCCCCTTCACGGACTTGGATTCCCTCAAGGGACCCTTCACGGACCCGCCTCTACCTTCGCGACGCAACCAATGTGGCGTTCGTTGCGTCGCATGCACCCAATGCCACATTGGGGTCTTCTCAGCAACGCGGCGAATTCGTTGCCATCAGTGCTGGCCAGGGGATGCGGAGCACCACCTGGCGAGACGGGCTGCGAAGCTCGGTTCCTGCGGAAGATCCGCGAGGCGTCGCTGGCATCGCACGCCCGCCCCGTCGACTGGGGCGAAAAACCCCACGCGCTACCGAGAAAACCTCATTGGGGCGCTAGCCCCGACCACCCACCCAACCGCAGCCGATGCACCCAGACCAAGGCAGCCACACCCCCCGCACCCCGATACGAAGCCAAAAACGCGGCGCGGGGGTGCTTGTCAAGGCATCTTTCCCGCCTTGACAAGCACCCCCGCGCCGTAGTCACAATCAGCTTCGGGGTGCCCCACGCAACCACCACCCCCGAAGGGGGCGTCAGCCCCCGGCAAAAGGCTTCAGCCCCTCACCGATCCGACCGCAACGAAGCCGGATCAAAGTCCTCCCACTCCTCACTATCCACAGTGGACTCAACAGGAGCAGGAGCAGAAGCAGCAGGAAACCGCCTCTCCCCCACCCTCTCCCCCCGCAACCGCTGGAACTCCTCCACCGTCATCCCAGGATCATCATCCGAAGAGCGAGCCGGCGCGGCCCGCCCGGACAACGCCTCCACGAGCAACCCAGCCTCCTCCCCCAGCAACAACCCCACCCGGTTGAAGCAATCCTGCTCAGCCTCAGCCATCGCCACCCGCACCACCTCAAGCACCAAAGCCGAGACCCGAGATGGATCCGCCGATGCCAACGAAGGCGCAAGCCACAACCGCTTCAACGCCCCCAGCGCATCCACCGTCACCTCAACCGACCCATCGACAGCATGAGCCGACCCCCGCGCCTCCGTCATCAACGAGGCGACCTGCCCCAACGCAGCCTCGCGAGACCGAGCCAGCTCAATAAGCTCTCGGGTCTTCACAACACCACCGGCTCTTCGTCATAGAAATCCGGATCATCCTCAGCCAACGCCGCATACCCCAACGAAGCCACGGCTTCCGCACCCAAAACCGGTGCCAGAACCTGATGCATCCGATCCCCAGCCCGCCGCTCAGCCCGCCTCGACAGCTCCAGAATCTGCGAAGCAACAGCCTCCGACCCGCTGCGCAAAGCGGCCCGAGTCAACGTCAGTCCAGTCAGCAACCCACCAGGCGCGACCTCGACCGAAACCCCGCCTGCAGCGGCCTTCCCCACCACCGGCCCAGCCCGCTCGAACCGCGCGGCAGCCGCCTCCCCGGTCCGGGAGGCCTCCTCCATCACCCGCGCCACGGCGCGATCCAGGTCGAATTCAGCCACCACTCACCCCGTAGGCCGGTAGAACCCAATGAACTGCTGCCCGGCATTGGTCGTCCGGATCTTGCTGATCTGCACCGGATCCCCGGCCTCGACCATCTGCCCGTCGCCGATCACCATCGCGACGTGCCCGGACCACACCACCAAATCCCCCGGCAGCAACTGATCCATCGACGGCACCTCAGCCCCGACGGTCTGCTGCTTGGCCGTCCGCGGCAACTGCAGCCCAGCGTCCTGATAGGACGTCATGGTCAACCCGCTGCAGTCGAGCCCCTGCCCGCGCGCGGTCCCGCCCCATACATACGGCACACCCAGCTGAGACAACGCCGCCCGAACCGCTTTGGCCGCGGTCTCGTTCGGGGCCATCACGGTTTTCCCGCCCGGCAGGTTGATCCCGACCCCGCTGCCGGGCTGCGGCGGAACGGCCACCGGCAACCGCGGCTTCCCGGCGAACCCGCCGCCGCCTCCACCGCCACCGCTATCCCCACCGCCGCCACCGCCGTGGCTGACGTGCGCGCCGTTGTTGTTGAACGCCTGCGGCACCGAGGTCGTGGCGCTGCTCGCGGAAGTCGAGTCCGACCCGCCGAGCCGCTGCCCCAGCCCGGTCAGTTTCCCGAGCGTCTCCTCGGTGAACGTCGCCGCCTGACCGGTCAGCTGCCCGATCTTCGTCTGCAGCTGCACCAGAATCTGCCGAGCCGCGGCCGCCCGGCTTTCCGGCGGCTGGATCCCGTTGACGGCGGCCAGCGCCTTCATCGAAGACGCGATCTCCCGCAGAATCTGGTCCCGCACCTGATCATTGCGGATCTCGCCGACGTGCAGCGTTTCCGCCGCCTCCGCGACCGCCCGCTCGATTTCCGCGCTCTCGTCGAGAAGGTCCTGGACTTCCTTCTCCAGGTCCTTCGACGTCGCGACCGCCCGCTCCGAGGTCGCCCCGGAACTGGCGTGCGCCAGGTTCACCCGCTGGCTGCCCGCGTGCTGATTCGCTTGGCCGACGGACGTCTGCAGCGCGACATGCCCGTCGCGCGCGCCGTTGATCGCCGACGGATCGTGCTTCAGCTTCGCGGCGAACTGATTAGTGGTGTCCAGTCCGTTGCGGACCAGATGATCGACCGGAGCGTTCACGAAAACCTGCGCAACGCGTCGCCGTGTTCCTGCTCGACCGCGGCGTAATTGCCCTGCGTACGCCGAGCGGCCTCGCCGACGTCGTGCCAGCCGCCGCCGAGCGCGTGCATCCGTTCCTGCAACGCGCGCATCCGCGCCCCGTACGCGCCGGCGAACCCGGATTCGTCCCCGATCGCGGAAAACCCGTCGCCGGACAGCGTCACGTGCGGACCGAGATGTGCTTTCGCCGCGGCGCGCACCTCGTCGCCGAGTGGGTCGACCTGCTTCGCGTAGTTCTCATACGCGCCGTCGTCGACATGAAAACCGGACACAACCCGCCCCTCCCCTGAGCCCTGCGGCCCAGGTTAGCGGACGGGTTGTGCCCGGACAGGCGAATTGACCGGATCAGGTCAGCCGTTGAGGATCTTCGTCAGCCAGTCACCCTGGGCCGGGACGGCCTTGCCGTTGACCGCGACCGTGGGCGTGCCGAAGCCGACCTGGCCGTTGCCGAAGTCCTGCTGAAGGTTCTGGTCGCCCTGGATCTGCTGGAACGCCGCCTGCAGCGGCTGGTCGTAGGTTCCGGCGTTGACCGCCTGCGCGAACTTCGGGTCGCTGATCCCGAGGTCCTGGCCGAGCTTGATCAGCTGGGCCTTGTCGTACCCGCGGCCGCCTTCCTGCGGCTGGTTCTTGAACAGCGCGTCGTGGAACGCGGTGAACTTCTGCTGGTCGGCGGCGGCGAGCGCGGCGTTGGCCGAGTCGAGCGAGTAGCCCGGCGGGTCCGAGTTCTTGTTGAGCAGGATCACCATGTGGTAGCGCACGGTGAGCTGGCCGTCGTTGATCGCCTTCTCCATCCGCGGCCCGTAGTCCTGCTGCAGCTTGGCGCAGTACGGGCACAGGAAGTCCGCGTACAGGTCGATCGTCTTCGGCGCGCCCGGCTTGCCGACCGACACCACGGCCCCGTCCCGCTTCTCGACCACGCCCGCTCCGAGCGCCGAGCTCGTGCCCGGCTGGATCGCGCTGTCCTGCGTGGCGTTCTTGCTCGAGTTGATCCAGAGCACGCCGCCGATCACGAGCGCGGCGACCACCACGATGGCCACCACGATCGCGATGATCTTGTTCCGGTCGCTCTTCGAGCCCCGCGCCTGGGCGACCGACCTCGCGGCCGCCGCCTGCTGACGGCTTTTCCGCGCGTTGCGCGCAGCTCCACCCACTGTTCCTAATTCCCTTCCGCGATGCTCTTGGGGTAGTCGTCCGGGGCCTCGTCCGAGTTCCCGGCGTTCCTGCCCTTGCCCCAGCCGAGCCAGCCGTCGACCGAGAACCACGTGCGCGGCCGTGCCAGCAGCCACACCGCGAGCAGGGCGAAGCCGGTGTCGCGCAGGATCTCCTGCGGGTACTCGGTCTGCCCGGCGTCCACGCGCCCGCCGCCGCCGAAGCAGCCGCAGTCGATGCTCAGCCCGCGCGCCCACGACTGCGCGATGCCCGCGACGAGCACGGCGAGCAGCAGCAGCGAGGCGCCCGCGACCCAGCGCGTGGCCAGCCCGGCCAGCAGCAGCAGCCCGAGCACCAGCTCCAGCAGCGGCAGCCCGGTGGCGACCGGGCGCACGAGCGCGTGCGGGAGGACGTCGTAGGCCTGCACGGCGATGTACGTCTGCCCCGGGTCGGCGATCTTCAGGCCGCCGGACACGAGCCACACGGCAGCCAGCCCGAGGCGGGCGAGCGTCCCGATGGTGTCGAGTACAGGTTGGGGCAGTCGGCGCACGCGCTTAGGCTAGCCGTCTGACCTGAGAACCATGTGAGCAGCCGAGCGGCGAAGCGGAGGCACCGATGCGGTTTCGCGCAGTGCTCGCCGCCGTGTTTCTGCTGGTCAGCTGCGTTTCCTGCGGATCGTCGACGGTATCCAAAGACGATCCGCTTCCTACCCGGGCGCGTGACGGCAACCACCTGACCATCGGGATCCGGTTCGACGCGCCGGGCCTTTCGCAACGAACTGTGGACGGCAGGCTCGCCGGATTCGACGTCGATGTCGCTACTTTCGTCGCGCGCGAACTGGGTGTCGAGCCGGACCGCATCACCTGGCACGAGACCACCCCGGCGCGCCGCGAGACCGATCTGACCTCGGGCGCGGTCGACCTGGTCGTGGCCACCTATTCGATCACCGACAAGCGGAAACAGCAGGTCAGCTTCGCCGGACCGTACTTCGTCACCGGCCAGGACCTGCTGGTGCGCCTCACCTCGCCGGACATCACCGGCCCGGAAAGCCTCAACGGCAAACGGCTCTGCTCGGTCACCGGGTCGACGCCGGCGCAGATGGTGAAGGACAAGTTCGCGCAGCGGGTGCAGCTGGTCGAGTACCCGCGGTACCCGGACTGCGTCACCGCGCTGCTGGCCAACCAGGTCGACGCGGTCACCACGGACGCGGTGATCCTCGCCGGGTACGCCGCGCAGAATCCGGAGCTGCTGAAGGTGGTCGGCCGCCCGTTTTCCACTGAGCGGTACGGCGTCGGCCTGCGCAAGGGCGACACCGAGGGCCAGCACGCGGTGGACGACGCGATCCGGAAGATGGTGTCGACCGGGGCCTGGCGGAAGTCGCTGGAGACGAACATCGGGCCGTCGAACTATCCGTTCCCGAATCCACCGGAGATCACCGAGCAGTGACCGACCTAGCCTCGCTGCCGGACCTTCCCGTCCGCGCGGTGCTGCCGTCCGTGCTGAGCGCGCTCGACGACCGCGGCGCCGCGGTGCTCGTGGCCCCGCCCGGCACCGGCAAGACCACGCTCGTGCCGCTCGCGCTGAACCGCGGCGAAGGACGCGTCGTGGTCGCCGAACCGCGCCGGCTCGCTGCGAGGGCCGCTGCCGGGCGGATGGCCGCGCTGCTGGGCGAACCGGTGGGCGAGACAGTCGGGTATGCCGTGCGCGGCGACCGGAAAGTGTCGTCGCGCACGCGGATCGAAGTGGTCACGTCGGGCCTCCTGGTGCGGCGGGTGCAGCACGATCCCGAGCTGGCCGGGGTGTCGACGGTCCTCCTGGACGAATGCCACGAACGCCATCTCGACGCCGACCTGCTGCTCGCGCTGCTCCTCGACGTCCGCGCCGGGCTGCGCGACGACCTGCGGCTGCTCGCGACCTCGGCGACGGTCGCGTCCGGACGGCTGGCCGAACTGCTCGGCGACGCTCCGGTGATCACCGCACACGCCCGCACGTACCCGGTCGAGCTGAGCTATCGCGCTCCGCCGCGCGGGGAACGTCCGGAAGCCGCGGTGGCATCGGCGGTCCGGCAAGCACTGTCCGAAGGGGACGGTGATGTGCTCGCGTTCCTTCCGGGCGCGGGAGAAATCGCGCGTACGTCGTCGCTGCTGAATTCGCTGGACGCCGACGTGCTGCCGCTGCACGGACGTCTCGCTGCTGCCCGGCAAGACGAAGCGTTGCGGCCACGGGACCGTCGCCGAGTGGTTCTCGCGACCGCCGTCGCCGAGTCGAGCCTGACCGTTCCCGGCGTCCGCGCGGTCGTGGATTCAGGCCTCGCGCGCGTCCCCCGGGTCGATCACCGGCGCGGTCTCGCCGGGCTCGCCACGGTGCGGGTTTCGGCCGCGGTGGCGGAACAACGCGCTGGTCGTGCGGGCCGAGAAGCGCCTGGTCGCGCTTATCGATGCTGGCCAGAGCACGAGCAGGCGACGCTCCCCGCGTACCCGGAGCCGGAAATCCGCACCGCTGAACTGGCGCGGTTCGCGTTGGAACTGGCCTGCTGGTCCACCCCGGACGGAACCGGGCTCGCCTGGTGGGACCCGCCCGGCGAAGGCGCGCTCGCCGCCGCGCGAAGCCTGCTTCAGACGCTCGGAGCAACCACTGCCGACGGTGCTGTCACGTCGCGCGGACAGAAGATGGCCGACCTCGGCTTGCATCCCCGGCTGGCTCGCGCGTTGCTGGACGGCGCGGAGGCGGTCGGAGCCCGCGCTGCGGCGGAAGTAGTTGCCTTGCTCGACACTGGAGCGACGCTGACCGATGTCGAAGCCGAGCTGCGACGCCTCCGCTCCGCGCACGACGACGCGGCCCGCCGCTGGCAGCGGGACGCGAAACGGTTGGCAGCCTTGGTCAACTCGCCAGCCAAAACCGCACCAGACGCCGCGTTGGTCGTCGCTCTCGCGCATCCGGAACGCTTGGCGCGGCGACGCAGTGGTTCGGCCCCGGTGTATCTGATGGCCAGCGGCACCGCGGCCGAACTGCCCAACGGGAGCGGCCTGGGCGACGCCGAATGGCTGGCCGTCGCCGAAGCCACCCGCGACCCGGGCCGCGTGCACGGCACCATCCGACTCGCGGCGACCGCCGACGAAGCCTTGGCGACTCAAGCCGCGCCGACCCTGGTGTCCGAAGTGGACGAAGTGCATTGGGACGGCGACGTCGTCGCTCGCCATGTCCGCCGCCTGGGCGCGATCGTGCTGTCCGAAAAGCCTTTGCGCAACCCGGATCCGCAGCTAGTCCACGACGCAGTGGTCGCCGGACTCCGCGCCGAAGGTCTCGGCTTGTTGCGCTGGAGCCAAGACGGGACCCGCCTCCGTGAACGTCTCGCCTTCCTGCACCGCGCACTGGGCGAGCCGTGGCCGTCGGTGGATGACGAAACCCTGCTGTCCGATGTAGACACTTGGCTGGACCTCTCGCGGGTCCGCCGACGAGCCGATCTGGCGAACGTCGACGCCGGAACCGCCCTGCGCGGCCTGCTCCCCTGGCCCGAAGCGGCGCGCCTCGACGAACTCGCCCCGGACCGGCTGGAAGTCCCGTCCGGCTCGCACTACCGCGTGGACTACCGCGGCGATCAGCCGGTGCTCGCGGTGAAGCTCCAAGAGACCTTCGGCTGGACCGAGACGCCATCACTCGCCGACGGCCGCGTGCCGGTGGTGCTGCACCTGCTGTCCCCCGCCGGTCGCCCGGCCGCGGTCACCGCCGACCTCGAATCCTTCTGGCGCACCGGATACGCCGCCGTCCGCGCCGACCTCCGCGGCCGCTACCCGAAACATCCGTGGCCGGAAGACCCCGCGACCGCCCGACCGACCCGGCACACCACCCGCAGGGCTCGCTGACCCCTGCCTAAAGTCGGGGTCGGTCCAGGACGGTCGGCCGATGTCCGAGCACCCCGCGCGGGCGCAGACTTCGCCCTATGATCACGTTTCGCGGATTGACGAAGCGCTACGGGCAGAAAACGGTGGTCAACGGCCTCACCTCGGTCATCGAGACGGGCACGGTGACCGGGTTCCTCGGCCCGAACGGCGCGGGCAAGTCCACCACCATGCGGATGACCGTCGGCCTCGACCGGCCGGAGTCCGGCGACGCGCTGATTCGCGGCAAACCGTATGCAGAACTACGGTTTCCGCTTCGCGAAGTCGGCGCACTGCTGGATGCGAAGGCCATGCATCCCGGACGCAGCGCGGGCAAACACCTGCTCGCGATGGCGCGCAGCAACGGAATCGCCGCCAGCCGCGTCGAAGAAGTGCTCGCGACGGTCGGGCTGAGCGACGTCGCGGGCAAGCGCGCCGGGACGTTTTCGCTCGGCATGAGCCAGCGGCTCGGCATCGCCGGCGCCCTGCTCGGCGACCCGGGCGTGCTGATGTTCGACGAGCCGGTCAACGGCCTCGACCCGGACGGAGTCCGCTGGGTGCGGCAGCTGATGCGTTCGCTCGCCTCCGAAGGCCGCACGGTCTTCGTGTCCAGCCATCTGATGAGCGAGATGCAGCTGACCGCGGACCGGCTGCTGGTCATCGGCAAGGGTTCGATCCTCGCCGACGCGGCGATCGGCGACTTCATCGCGGGCAACTCGAGCCGGTCGGTCGCGGTGCGCGTGCCGGACCCGGCCGAGCGCGCGAAACTCGCGGACTGGCTGCGGGGGAACGGCCGGACGGTGGCGCCCGGGGACGACGGCGAACTGCTCATCGACGAGGCGAGCGTGGCCGAGATCGGGGATCTGGCTCACGAACTGGGCGTCCGGCTGCACGGGCTCGCCGAGCGGACCGCTTCGCTCGAGCAGGCGTATATGGAACTGACCGCCGGATCGGTGGAATACGGGGTTACGGCATGACGAAGCTGGCGATTTCGGCGGAGTGGACCAAGTTCTGGTCGGTTCGGGCGACGTGGTTGTCGCTGATCGGCGGAGTGCTGCTGATGGCGTTCTACTCCGTCGTGTCGGGGATCTCCCAGCACGTCGGGGATGATCGACAGCAGTCCGCGCACGGCATTGTCAACGCCGGGGCGATCTACCTGGTCGAGTTCTGCGTGCTCGCGGTCGCGACGTTGTTCGTGACCAGCGAGTACACCAGCGGGTCGATTCGCTCGACGCTGCAATGGGTCCCGGTGCGCGCCCGGGTCACCGCGGCAAAGGCAGCGGTGCTGGTGCCGGTGCTTTTCGTTTACGGCGTGGTGGTCGCTGCTGTCGGCATGGGGGTCGCGTCGGTGCTGATGCGTGGGGCTGGGGGTTCCACGTCGCTGTCACAGGGAGCGATCACCGCGTTGGGCATGGGAGCGTATTTCGCACTGCTCGGCGTGCTGTGCCTGGGGATTTCGTTCGTGCTGCGCAGCGCGGCGGGGACGTTGGTGGTGGTGATCGTGCTGCTGCTGCCGTTGCCGATGCTGATGTCGTCGTACGTGCTTCCCGGCGCGATGAACTATTTCCCGGCGTTCGCGGGGATCAACGCGATGGTGCCGCCCGGCGACGTGAACCCGTTGTTCGGCAGCATGCCGCCGTACGGGCCTTGGGTCGGCGTGCTGGTCTGCCTCGTCTGGGCGGTCGCCGGAATCGGTGCCGGGACGGCGATGCTGAACCGCCGCGACGCCTGATCCCCGGGAGGTCCGTGAAGGACTCCTTGAGGGAATCAGATTCAATGCCGAGAACTAAATCTCCGAGACCTCGGCCTACTGACCGTCCACAAAGGGCGCTAACAGTGCAGAAATGACCGATTTGTCAGCATGGGGCCGAGTCTTGAGGTCCGTGAGGGGCCCCTTGAGGGAATCTGATTCCCGCAAGGGGCCCCTCACGGACCTCTGCCCAACTTCCGTTCCCAGGTCCGCAGCCCACAGCGACCTGCACTCACCCCACCCGAACCAGCCAAGCTGGGTAACACGCCGGAAGCGCGTCCACATCACAATCTTAAGTTCCCGCCCCTGGGACTCAGACTCCCCCAAGGAGCCCTTCACAGACTTTGTCAGGCCGCGGGGAGACCGAGGCCGGCGAGCACGGCACGGGCTCCCTCCACCAGCTCGGCCTCGGCCGGCGGGTTGAGGGAGCCCGTGCCCGCCAGCGCGTCGAAGATCGATCCGTCGAGCCACCCGATGAGCACGCGGGTGTGGTCCTCCGGCGTCGGAGAACCGGCCGCGGCAAGCACTTCCGCACACCGCCGACGCAATTCCAGACCACCGGCGTCGTACTTGGCCCGCAACTCCGGCCGTCGGACCGATTCCAGCGCGAACTCGTAGCGCGCGAGCATTCTGGTGCGGCCGACGGTGATCGACCGGTACACCATCGTGCCCAGGAACTCCGCGAGTTCTCCTTCCGGCGGCGCGACTTCGGCCTGGTCCAGCGCGACCATCCGGTCCGCGGCCAGTTCCAGCAGCGCGGCACGGGTGCGCGCGTAGTACGACGTCGAGCCCGCGGGCAGCCCGGCCGCCCGGTCGACGGCGCGGTGAGTCAGCCCGCGCATGCCTTCGGCCGCGATCACCTCGACCGCTGCGTCGCCGATCACAGCTATCCGTTCCACCACCAGGACACTACAGGTGTAGAGTCCTCTACAGACGTAGAGGAGGTCGGACATGGCTTCGCGACGCGCGGTCGTGGTCGGGGGCGGCATCGGCGGGCTGGCGGCGGCGATCGGATTGCGCCGCGTCGGCTGGGAGGTCACGGTGCTCGAACGGGCACCGGAGCTCACGGCCATCGGCGCGGGAATCTCGTTGTGGCCCAACGCGCAGCGGGCGCTGGCCGAACTGGGGGTCGAACCTCGGATCTCAGCCCAGCGCGGCGGCGGGCTGGTCGACTGGCGCGGACGTCGGCTGGCCAAGTGGGACGCCGACCTCTTCGTGCGCAGCCACGGACTGCCGCTCGGCGCGATCCACCGGGCGAATCTGATCGAAACGCTGCGGTCAGCCTTGCCGGACTCGTGTCTGAAGACCGGGGTCGAGGTCACGAGCGTCGAGCAAAACGGCGTGGTGCACCACGGTTCCGGCTCGACCGAGGCCGACCTGGTCGTGGCCGCCGACGGGATCAACAGCCCGATCCGGCAGGCGCTTTTCCCGGCCGCACGCGTGGAGTACAGCGGTGGTGCGGCGTTCCGCGGCATCGCCAAGCTGCCGCTGCGGCCCACGCTGAGCACGACGTGGGCGGCGGGTATCGAAATCGGGGTCCTGCCGTTGCTGGACGACGAGGTGTACTGGTGGGTCTCGGAAGCCCGCCCGGCCGGGATCCGCCACGACGACGTCCGCGCTTACCTGAGCGAGAAGTACGCTCGCTGGCACGAACCGATCCCGCAGCTCATCGACGCCACCCCGGAAATCCTGCTGCACGACACGCATCACCTGGCGACCCCGCTGCCCAGCTACGTCCGGGGCCGCATCGCGCTCCTCGGCGACGCGGCGCACGCCATGCCGCCGTTCCTCGGGCAAGGCGGTTGCCAGGCGTTAGAGGACGCGGTTGTGCTGGCCTCGCACGCCAAAGAGTCCACAGTGGACGAAGCACTCCGCCGTTATGACGCTGAACGTCGACCGCGCACGCAGAAGGTCGCGAAGGCGTCGATCCAGGCCGGTGCCAGCGGACCGCTCCTCCGCAACCCGGCGGCGGTCGCGCTTCGGGCGACATTCACCCAGTTGCTGCCTGCCTCGGTCACCACCCGGATCGGTGCCAGTATCAGCCGTTGGCAACCGCCGAGGCTTACACCAGCCCCGCCTCGAAAGCCGTGATCGCGGCCTGCACCCGGTTGCGCACGTCCAACCGGGTCAGGATCGTGCTCACGTGCGCCTTCACCGTGCCCTCCACCACGAACATCCGCGCCGCGATGTCCGCATTGGACAGTCCCTCGGCCAGCAGCACCAGCACTTCCCGTTCCCGGTTCGTCAGCACGTTCACCCGCTCGCGCGCGGTCGCGGCCCGGCTGAACCGGCTGCCGGACAAGCGCGTGATCACCCGGTGCGCGACCTTCGGCGACAGGAAGGCCGCGCCGTCGGCCACCGCGTGCACCCCGGCCAGCAGCTCGCGCGGATCGCCCGCCTTGAGCAGGAATCCGCTCGCGCCGAGGCCGAGAGCGCGTTCGATGTACTCGTCCTCGCCGAATGTCGTCAGCATGAGCACGCCGGTGTCCGGGAGCAGTTTGCGGATCTCCTCGGCCGCGGCGAGCCCGTCGAGTCCGGGCATGCGGATGTCGAGCAGCGCGACGTCCGGCCGGTTCGCGCGCGCCAGTTCGATCGCCGCCCGTCCGTCCGCGGCCTCGGCCACGACCTCGATTTCCTTGTCCGAGGCCAGAATCGCGGCCACCCCGGCGCGGATCATCGCCTCGTCGTCGGCCAGCAGTACGCGGATCACGGTTCGTCCTCACTGTAAAGGTCTTTGCTCGCCACCAGACCGTCCACAAAGCACAGCCGGTAGACAGCGTGGTTGAAGTTGAGCCAGCTCCGGCCGGCTCCGTAGTACTCGCAGGTGCTTCGGTAGGGCTGCGGCGGCACGTTGATCGCCGGAAGCGTCGTTCGCTGACGGGAGGGCAGCATCGGTTCGACCGCCGAGCGCGGCATGCCGAGCTGGATCCGCTCGTACGAGTCCGGCGGCAGCTCCGACGACGACCACTGGGCCACGAACGCCACCCCGGCGCCGCCGATGATCACCCCGAACAGCCCCAGCGGCACCACGATCGCCTGCACCAGGCTCGACCGGACGGCGCGGCGGGCGCGTTCCAGCTCGCGCGCGGCCTGCCCGATCACCTCGTCGTCCTGCTCCGGCACGGGCGCGGCGTCGTGCGGCAGCCGCGCCGCCACCTCGAACCCACCGCCGGACGGACCCGCGGTCAGGCTCCCGCCGACCAGCCGCACCCGCTCGTGCAGGCCGATCAACCCCCGCTTTCCGGACCGGACCGGCAACGGCCCGGCGGGCGGCGGCGCGTTCCGCACCCGGACGTCGGTCGCCTCGTTCGTGCTGGTCACGTCGATCGAAACGGCTGCGCCAGGCGCGTACTTCGCCGCGTTGGTGAGCGCTTCCTGCACGACGCGGTAAACCGCCCGCGCGACCATCGGCGGCGCGTTGTCGAGACTGCCGAGCCGCGAGCCGATCTCGATCCCCGACGCCCGCGCGCGGTCGATCAGTTCCCCCAGATCGCCCTGCACCGGCTCGACCGGCGCGGCGTCCTCGCGGAGCACACCGATGATCTCGCGCAGCCGTTCCGTCGCCGTCGCCGCGCCCGCCCGGAGCTGTCCGGCGGCTTCGCGTTGCTTGTCGCCTAGTTCGCTGTCGACCTCCAGCGCCGCCGCCCGCACCGCGATCAAGCTCAGCTCGTGGCCGAGCGAATCGTGCATGTCGCTGGCGATCCGGGCCCGCTCCCGCAGCCGCGCCTCCTGCGCGACGAGCCGGTGCCTGCTCTCCATCTCCTCGGCGCGCCGCCACCCGTCCTGCGCCAGTTCGCGCCGCAGCCGCACGTGCCTGCCGAGCAGACACGGCGCGACCCCGGCGAACGCGAGCGTGCCGAGCACCGCGCCCCATGCGTCGAAGCTCGACGTCGGCAGGAGAGCGAGCGGGATCCCGGCCACCGCGATGGCGAAAAAGCTGATCATCGCCACGCGTGCCCTGGCCAGCCGCAAGCCGGCCAGGTACGAGATCACGACGATGAGGAAGAACTCCCACACCGCGACCCGGCCGCCCCAGCCGAACGCGATGACGATCGCCGTCGCCATCGCCACCACCAGTGCCACCGCCGGGTACACCCGGGCAGTCGCCATCGCCACGGTGACCGACGTCAGGCCGTAGGCGAGCTCCCAGCCGTTCGGGCTGTTCGGCGCGTCGAGCAGGACGAACCCGCACAACGCGGCCCAGAGCAGCACGTCGAACGCCACGCGCCAGCGGAACCGCGTCGCCTCCTTCATTCCGCTGACGCTACAAGGGCCGCCCGATTCGTCACCACTGCCGAAAGTCAAGGTCGGGATCGTGCGGCATGATGGGTCACCATGGCTGAACGCACCCTGGCCGAGCAGCTCGGCGCTCCGCTGCCGGACGGCATCGAAACCCTGCCTGAGCAGCACAAACAGGATCTGGCAGCGGCATTGCGCGACGCCCGGCACCGGCAGGCGCAGGCGCTCGCCCGCGCGGGTGAGGAGAGCCTGAAGTACGTGCCCGCCCTGCTGCGCGGCGCGGTGCGGAAAGCGGTCGGCCTGTGAATCCCGAAATCCTCAAGCTCGCCCGGGTGCTCGACGTCGACCCCGCCCGGCTCGATTACCTCGCCGACGTCGACCAGGGCGAGGTGCGGCTGCTGCGCGAGCAGATGACGACCACGCTGTTCGACGCGAACCTCGTCGTGCTGGAGCGGATGGCGCTGGCGAGCAAACTGCTCCCGGCGGCGGTGACCTCGAAGATCGCGGAGAAGGTGTTCGGCCCGCTGCTGTGCGCGCGGATCGCCGGTCTGGTGGATGTGTCGCGCGGCGTCGACGTCGCGAAGCGGCTGTCGCCGAAGTTCCTCGCCTCGGTCGCGGCGGAGCTGGACCCGCGGCGTGCGACGTCGATCATCACGCGGATCCCGGTGGCGACGGTCGTGGCGGTCGCCGAGGAACTGACCCGCCGCGAGGACTGGATCACGCTGGGCCGGTTCGTCGGTCACCTGCCGGACGACACGGTCCGCCGCTGCGTCGGCCTGCTGGACGACGCAGGTCTCCTGCAGACCGCGTACGTGCTGGACGACCGGAGCCGGATCGACCACGTACTCGCGCTGCTCGGCGATGCCCGCCTGCCCGCGTTGGTCCGGACCGCCGCGGCGGACGAATCGCTGTGGGCACCGGCGCTGGACGTCCTGGCGCACCTAAACGAAACTCGCCGGGCAACGGTACGACCGCTGCTCGACGAGCTTCCGGAAGAACTGCGAACCCGCGCTGAAGCGGCGCTCGCCTAGGCCACGATCAGATAGATCCCGTACCCGATCACCGCGGCGCAGATCGCGAAGCACACGACCGCACCGGTCAGCTGAACCGTGCCGCTGCCGCCGTGCGCCCGTGCCGTCACGCGCTCGGACAGACCGCGCACGCCGTACGCGAACAGCCCGGTGAGCACGACCACCGCGGCCAAAGCCACCACGAAAACGATGCCGAGGGCACCCCAGTTGATCGCCATGTCGTGCTCCCTCAGGCCGCGACCGGGGCGGGCTCAGCGCCCTCCGGCTCGTTGTTGACGGTGGCCGGCGTGACCGGGTTGCGCCGCGACGCGAGCCAGATTCCCAGCGCGAGCAGCACTCCGACGCCGCCGACGAGGACAGTGCCCCAGCTGCCGCGAGTGGAGACCGCGGCGGCGATCGCGCCGACAATCGCGGCGGCGGGCAGCGTGAGCGCCCAGGCGATCACCATCTTGCCCGCGACGCCCCAGCGGACCTCGGCGAGTTTCCGGCCGAGCCCGGAACCGATGATGCCGCCCGAGGTGACGTGCGTGGTCGACAGCGCGAAGCCGAGGTGCGACGAGGCCAGGATGACCGCCGCGGAACTCGTCTCGGCGGCGAACCCTTGCGGCGTCTGGATTTCGGTGAGCTTCTTGCCCATCGTCTGGATGATCCGCCAGCCGCCGAAGTAGGTGCCGAGCGCGATCGCCGCGCCGGAGGCGAGGATGACCCACACCGGCGGGTTGGACCCGGGCGCGAGCGAACCGCCCGCGATCAGCGCGAGCGTGATGACGCCCATCGTCTTCTGCGCGTCGTTGGTGCCGTGCGCGAGCGAAACCAGGCTGGCCGAAAGTACCTGGCCGGTCTTGAAACCCTTGCCGACGACGTCTTGCCGCGACTTGGCGGTGATCCGGTAGACGAGGAACGTGCCGACGATCGCGACGACGCCCGCCACCACCGGCGACGCGATCGCCGGGATGAGCACCTTTTCGACGACCTTCGCGAAGTGCACCGCGTCCGCGCCGGACGCGATCCAGGTCGCCCCGATCAGCCCGCCGAAGAGCGCGTGCGACGAACTCGACGGCAGCCCGACCAGCCACGTCACGAGATTCCAGACGATGGCCCCGACCAATCCGGCGAAAATCACCACCGGCGTGACCTTGGTGTCGTCGACGATGCCGCCGGAAATGGTTTTCGCGACCTCGATCGAAAGGAACGCGCCGACGAGATTCAATACCGCCGAGATCGCGACCGCGACCCGGGGTTTCAGCGCGCCGGTCGCGATGGAAGTGGCCATGGCGTTGGCCGTGTCGTGGAACCCGTTGGTGAAGTCGAAGGCCAGCGCCGCGACGATCACCACCAGGACGATGAGAGAAAAGTCCATGCCCGCTCTCCAGTTCGGAGTGTCCTGCGGGAATGACGGTACCGACGCGGGCGGTGTCTCCAGATCCCTCAGCGAGTGGCCAGTAGTTGAACTCTAAATGAACGAGATCTTGCCGCCGCCGCTGGTTTTCCGCTGTTCACCTGGTGGTCCTTTTTCATCGTTGCCCCGATGGTTGGCGACCGCGCGCGGGGCTGAGCGCGAGGGCAGGAAAACTGCCCCCACGCTCTTCTCGCGGCTCTTTAGGAAACGGTCTTTAAGGACATTTCCGGCAACGGGTTCTGCCCCAGGTGCTGCGCACCGTTCGCTGCGGACTCGCGGACCGCGGCGAATCCGTACCGGCGCATTTCCGCCTCGTATTCCCCGATCGCGTCGGGATTGCCGCCGCGCAACGCGGCGGCGAGGGCGGCACCGTCGCGCATCGCGGTGTTCGCCCCGGCCCCGGCGGCCGGGCTCATCGCGTGGATCGCGTCGCCGACCAGGCTGACCCGCGACGGCTCCCACGGCCCGATCGGCACGCTGGTCCGGATCGAGACGAGGAATATCGTTTCCGGGAGCCAGCTCTCCACGATCCGGCGCACCTTCGGATGCCAGCCGGAGACCCGGTCGAGCACGAGTTTGTGCATCTCGTCCCCGGACAGCGCGCGGAGTTCGTCATCAGTCTGCCCGAAGATCTCTTGGCGAGCACCGAAAGCGCAGGTCATGTACGACTTGTCGGGGCTGAGCCGCACGCCGGGCGCGAGCCGCGCGCACGCGTCGGCGATCGGCTCCGGATAGTCGACCGGCGCGACTCCGATCATCGCCTTGCCCGGCCCGGAAATAATGTTGAACACCGAGAACATGGCCGGGTCGAAGAGTTCCCGGTTCGCCTCGGTGAGCGGAATCTTCCCGTACAGCTGGCGCAAGCCGGTGTCGGCCACCCGCGCGTGCGGAAGATATTGGCGGCGCACCGGCGAATTCACGCCGTCCGCGCCGACGAGAACCGAGCCGCGCGCCTGCGTCCCGTCGGCGAAGTGCGCGATCACGCCGTTCTCATGCGTTTCGTACCGCACGAACTCTTTGCCGAAGTGGACGTTGCCGAGACCCTCGAACAGAATCTCCCGGAGGGTGAACCGGTTGACGTTGCGCTGGACATCGCCGTCGTCCAGCACGAACTCGGTGACCGGCTTCAGCCGGCTGTCGTAGATCGTGGTGACGTTGCGCGGCTGGCCCGACGTGGCCCGGAACAGCTCGTGCAGGTGCGGCGGGAGCACGTCGCGCAACGCCTGGTCGCCGCGGGAATCGATGTGCAGCCGATAACCCTGCCTGCGTGCGTCCAGCGCGGAGTCTCGTTCGTAGACCTCGCACGGGATACCGGCTTTGCGCAGCCCCTGGGCGAGACACAGCCCGCCGAGCCCGGCTCCGATCACGAGCACCGTGTTGTCGGCATTGCTTGCTGCGGCACTGCTTGCCGCGGCATTGTCTACGGCGGCATTGCCATTGCCCGTGCTGTCGGTGGCAGCGTTATTCGCCATCAGCGAAGTCCCTTCCGTACCAAATTCTGGTTCGAGAGGGACGCACTGGGCTGGCCCACGCCGGGCGCTTGGAAACAGAGCGAGTGGATCGTCCAGCCTAACCCATACCGGACAATGGTCTTTCGCGCGTCCTGTTCCCTTTCACGTTAGCGCAGCCGCGGACTCGGTCGCCACCCGGATTAACGCAGCTTTGCCCCTTTCCGCCACACCGAGTGGGTCAACGGGACCCCGGGCCGATAAGCGAGATGCGTGGTGGACGGAGCGTCGAGTACGTGCACATCCGCCCGCGCACCCGGCCGCAGATACCCGACGTCCTCGCGGCGAAGCGCCCGCGCGCCACCGGCGGTCGCCGACCACACGGCCTCGTCGACAGTCATCCGCATCTGCAGCACCGCTGTCGTTACGCAGAAGGCCATCGACGTGGTGTACGAACTGCCCGGATTCGCGTTGCTGGCCAACGCGACCGTCGCACCAGCGTCGAGCAGCCGCCGCGCCGGAGCGAGCGACTGCCTCGTGGACAGATCGCACGCGGGCAACACCGTCGCGACCGTGTTGGACGACGCGAGCGCTTCAACGTCGGCATCGCTCAGGTACGTGCAGTGGTCGACGCTCGCCGCATCCAGCTCCACCGCCAGCCGCACTCCGGGACCCTCGCCGAGCTGATTGCCGTGCACCCGCAGCCCAAGCCCGCGCTCCGCCGCTGCCTTGAGCACCCGCGCCGACTGCGCCTCGTCGAACGCACCGGTCTCGCAGAACACATCGGCCCACCGCACGTGCGGCGCGACCGCGTCCAGCATCTCGCCGCACACCAAGTCCACATAGGACTCCGCGTCGGCACCCGGAGGCACGAGGTGCGCCCCGAGGAAGGTCACCTCATCCGCGACCGCACCGGCGATCCGCGCCGACCGAGTCTCGTCAGCGACATTGAGGCCGTACCCGGTCTTCGTCTCCAGGCAGGTGGTGCCCTGCGCAGCCGCTTCCTCGACATGTCGACGGAGATTCGCCGCCAGCTGCTCGTCCGAAGCCGCCCGCGTCGCCTCGACGGTGACCGCGATTCCGCCTGCCGCGTAGGCCTGTCCGGCCATCCGCGCCTCGAACTCGGCGGTGCGATCGCCCGCGAACACGAGGTGGGTGTGACTGTCCACCCACCCGGGCAGCACCGCGCGGCCCTCGACGTCGATGCGCTCGTCGGCGTCCGGAGCCTGTGCGGCCGGACCGACCCACGCGACAGTCTCGCCGTCGAGCACCAACGCGGCATCGCGGAGTTTGCCCAGTTCCTGGTCGTTCGTGGTGAGCTCGCCGATTCCGGTGATCAGAACTGCCACAGCGCCTCGATCTCCTTGGCCAGTAAGGTTTCCGGTCGTTCGATCAGCACGTGCGCGCCGTCGCGCACCACTTCCCGCCCGGCCACCACCACGGTACGGACATCCGCAGCCGCAGCGGCGAACAGCACGCCGGACGGTTCGATCCCGGCCGTGCGCACGGTGTCCGTCGCGACGGTGACCAGGTCAGCCCCAGCACCAGCCGTGAGAGTGCCGGTCTCCGGCCAGCCCGCGGAGATGTGCTCGGTCCCGGCGGTGAGCAGTTCCTCCGCAGTGAACCGGCCGCGTTCCTCACTGGCGAGCCGGTCGTCCAGCTCCAGCGCGCGGGTCTCCTCGAACGCGTCGACCACCGCGTTGCTGTCGCTCCCGATACCGAGCCGTGCGCCCGCGTCGAGCAGACTCCGGGCTGGTCCGATGCCGTCGCCGAGGTCCCGTTCGGTGGTCGGGCAGAAGCACGCGCCGCTCTTGGAATCGCCCAGCCACATGATGTCCTGCTCGGTCAGGTGCGTCGCGTGGACCGCGGTGAGCCGCTCGCCGAGCACGCCGTAATCCCAGAGCAAACCGGTCGGCGTCCACCGGTACGCGGCCTCGCACTGCTCGTTCTCCGCGCGCTGTTCGGACAGGTGGATGTGCAACGGCCGGTCCTTCGGCACCGCGCTGTCCACCTTCGGCAGCTCGTACTCCGGCACCGCGCGCACGGAGTGGATCGCCCCGCCGACCCGGAACAGGTCGTCTTCCTTCAGCAGCGCGACGCGTTCCGCCCACTTCTCCGCGGAACCGTCCGAAAACCGCTGCTGCACCTCGTCCGGCGGCACGCCGATGCCGCCCGCGAGATAACAGGTGTCGAGCAGGGTCATCCGGATCCCGGCGTCCCGCGCGGCCTGCCGCAGCGCGTCGCCCATGGCGTTGGGCGACGCGTACGGCTTACCGCCCGGCCCGTGGTGCAGGTAGTGGAACTCGGCGACGCTCGTGTACCCCGCCAACACCATTTCCGCGTAGACGCCGCGGGCGAGCCGGTAGTACGAATCCGGATCGAGCCGGGCCGCGAGCGAGTACATCCGCTCCCGCCACGTCCAGAACGTGCCCCGCTCGTGGTGCGTCCGGCCGCGCAACGCGCGGTGGAACGCGTGCGAGTGGCCGTTGGCGAACCCGGGCAGAGTTAGTCCATTGAGGACAGTTCCGGTCCGCTCCGCACCGGCGACCGCCGAAACGATCCGGCCGTCGGCGATCTCGATCCGGACCGCGTCCGCGACACCCTCGGGCAGCCAGGCCCGTTCGCACCAGTATGTGGTCATCTCGCGAGCCGCTCCAGCACCTCGGCGAGCGCCCTCGCGCCAGCCTCGACGTCGTCCGCCTCGGCGAATTCCTCCGGCGCGTGACTGATCCCGGTCGGATTGCGGACGTACAGCATCCCGGACGGCACGAATCCCGCCAGGATCGCCGCGTCGTGCCCGGCACCGGTGGGCAGCTCGGGCGGAGCGCCCAGCCACTCCCCCAGCGACCGCCGCAGCGACTCGTCGAACACCACGTCGTCGGAGTACGACTCGCGCGTGACGGCGAGCTGACACCCCTCCGCTTCCGCAGCTTCCTGCGCCGCCCGGGTGATCTCCTCGACCAGCTCTGGCGTGGAGGTGCCCGGCACCCGCGCGTCCAGCCACAGGTCCACAGTGGACGCGATCACGTTCGTCCCGCCCGGCGTGGGCACGAGCCGTCCCACTGTCGCCCGCGCGTCCGACAGCTTCCGCGCCAACCGCCGCACCGCTCCCACGGTCTCGGCGGCGGGCAGCATCGGATCCACGCGATCCGCGAGCAACGTCGCGCCCGCGTGGTTTCCCTGTCCGGCAAACGAGAACCGCCACCGGCCGTGTGCGATCACCGTGTTGCCGACCGCCACCGGCGATCCGAGATCGATCAGCCCCCTGCCCTGTTCGACGTGCAGTTCCAGGAACTGCCCGATCAGCCCGAGCCGGTCCGGGTCCGCGCCGACGCGGTCGACGTCCAGCCCGGCCTTCGCGGCGGCCTCGGCGAACGTGACGCCGGACGGATCCCGCAGCGCCCGGGCCCGGTCCGCGTCGATCGTCCCGGTGAGCAGCCGCGAACCGAGACACGGCACGCCGAAGCGCCCGCCCTCCTCCTCGGCGAACACGACCACCGCGAACGGCTTGTTCGGACGGAACCCCTTGGCCTGCAACGCTTCCACTGCCGCCAGCGCGCTCACGACGCCGAGCGGCCCGTCGAACGCGCCACCGCCCGGCACCGAGTCCAGGTGGCTGCCGGTGACGACCGCGTCCGCGCCGGGAGCGCCCCACCACGCCCACAGGTTGCCGTTGCGATCGGTCTCGACGTCGAGGCCCAGCTGCTGCGCCCGTTCGACGAACCACGTGCGCAGGTCGTGCTCCGGCGAATCGAACGCGTGCCGCGAGTAACCGCCGCGCCGGGCGTCGCGCCCGACGTCGGCGATCTCGCCGAGCAGCCCGGATGCGGTCACGCCTGCTCCCGCATCGGCACCCGCACGCCACGCTCGTCGGCGACCTCGGCCGCGCGGTCGTACCCAGCGTCGACGTGCCGGATGACGCCCATGCCCGGGTCGTTCGTGAGCACCCGCTCCAGCTTCTGCGCCGCCAGCGGCGTGCCGTCCGCGACGGACACCTGCCCGGCGTGGATGGACCGGCCCATGCCGACCCCGCCGCCGTGGTGAATGGACACCCAGCTCGCGCCGGACGAGGTGTTGACGAGCGCGTTGAGCAGCGGCCAGTCTGCGATAGCGTCGGAACCGTCGGCCATGCCCTCGGTTTCGCGGTACGGCGAGGCGACGCTGCCCGAGTCGAGGTGGTCGCGGCCGATCACGACCGGGGCCTTCAGCTCGCCGCTGGCCACCATCTCGTTGAAGCGCAGGCCGGCCAGGTGCCGTTCGCCGTAGCCGAGCCAGCAGATCCGGGCGGGCAGGCCCTGGAACGCGACCCGCTCGCCGGCCAGCTTGATCCAGCGGGCCAGCGATTCGTTCTCCGGGAACAGTTCGAGCATCGCGCGGTCGGTCGCGGCGATGTCCTCCGGGTCGCCCGACAGCGCGGCCCAGCGGAACGGTCCGTTGCCCTCGCAGAACAGCGGCCGGATGTAGGCGGGCACGAAACCGGGGAAGTCGAACGCGCGCTCGCAGCCGCCGAGTTTCGCTTCGCCGCGCAGGGAGTTGCCGTAGTCGAACACCTCGGCGCCACGGTCGAGGAACCCGAGCATCGCGTCGACGTGCTCGGCCATCGACTCGCGCGCCCGGTCGGTGAACTCGTCCGGCTTCTTCGCCGCGTAGTCCTGCCAGTCGTCCACGCTGATGCCCTTGGGCAGGTAGGACAGCGGGTCGTGCGCCGAGGTCTGGTCGGTGACGATGTCCACCTCGACGTCGCGGCGCAGCAGCTCCGGCAGCAGCTCGGCGGCATTGCCGACGACGCCGACCGACAGCGGACGCCGTTCCTTCTTCGCGGCCGTGACCCGCCGGATCGCGTCGTCCAGGTCGTCGGCCACCTCGTCGAGGTACCGGTGCTCGACACGGCGGTGCGCGCGCTGGGCGTCGACCTCGATGCACAGCGCCACGCCGTCGTTCATCGTGACCGCCAGCGGCTGCGCGCCGCCCATGCCGCCGAGACCGGCGGTGACGGTGAGCGTGCCGCGCAGGGTTCCGCCGAAGCGCTTCTTCGCCACCGCGGCGAACGTCTCGTAGGTGCCCTGCAGAATGCCTTGCGTGCCAATGTAAATCCACGAACCGGCGGTCATCTGGCCGTACATGGTGAGGCCCTGCTGCTCGAGCCGGCGGAACTCCGGCCAGGTCGCCCAGTCGCCCACCAGGTTCGAGTTCGCGATCAGCACCCGCGGCGCCCACTCGTGCGTGCGGAACACGCCGACCGGCTTGCCGGACTGGACCAGCAGCGTCTCGTCCTGCTCCAGCGCGGTCAGCTCGCGGGTGATCGCGTCGAAGCTCGCCCAGTTGCGCGCGGCACGGCCGGTGCCGCCATAGACGACCAGGTCGTCCGGCCGCTCGGCGACCTCTGGGTCGAGGTTGTTGTGGAACATCCGCAGCGCGGCCTCGGTCTGCCAGTTCTTCGCGGTCAGCGAGGTGCCCCGGGCGGCGCGGACGGTACGGGCGGTGCTTGTCATGCTCAGGCCTCCAGTTCGGCCGCGGCCAGGACAGCGCCCGACCGCACGAGTTCTTCGGCGGCCGCGATCTCGGGCGCCAGGTGACGGTCGGGGCCAGGACCCTCGACCTTGGTGCGCAGCAGGTCCCGGACGCGTCCGGTGACCGGCGAGGGCTGCAGCGGCGCGCGGAAATCGAGCGCGCGGGCCGCGGTGAGCAGTTCGACGGCGAGCACGGTGGTCAGGCCGTCGACCGCCTTGCGCAGCTTGCGCGCGGCGGACCAGCCCATGGACACGTGGTCCTCCTGCATCGCGCTGCTCGGGATCGAATCGACCGAGGCGGGCACGGCGAGCCGCTTGAGCTCGCTGACCACGGCGGCCTGCGTGTACTGCGCGATCATGTGCCCGGAGTCGACGCCGGGGTCGTACGCGAGGAACGGCGGCAGCCCGTGCGAGCGTGCCTGGTCGAGCATCCGGTCGGTACGGCGTTCGGCGATGCTCGCCACGTCCGCCACCGGCACCGCGAGGAAGTCGAGCACGTACGCGACCGGCGCGCCGTGGAAGTTGCCGTTCGACTCCACCCGGCCGTCGGCCAGCACCACCGGATTGTCCACAGCGGACCAGAGTTCCCGCTCCCCGACCAGTTCCGCGTGCGTCAGCGTGTCCCGCGCGGCTCCGTGCACCTGCGGCGCGCACCTCAGCGAGTACGCGTCCTGCACGCGGTTGCAGTCCGGACCGCGGTGGCTTTCCACGATCTTCGACCCCTGCAGCGCCGCGAACATCCGCGCCGCGCTGGTCGCCTGACCCGGGTGCGGCCGCAGCGCCTGCAGATCAGCGGCGAACGCGCGATCCGTGCCCAGCAACGCCTCGACGCTCATCGCCGCGGTGAGGTCCGCGACGTCCAGCAGCCGGTGCAGATCGGCCGCGGCGAGCAGCAGCATGCCGAGCATGCCGTCGGTGCCGTTGGTGAGCGCGAGGCCCTCCTTCTCGGCCAGCACAACCGGTGTGATCCCGGCCGCGTTCAAGGCGTCCGCGGCGGGCTTCCGCTCGCCCGCGTGGAACACCTCGCCCTCGCCCATCAGCGCCAGCGCGACCGCGGCCAGCGGCGCGAGGTCGCCGGAGCAGCCGAGCGAACCGTACTCGTGCACGACCGGCGTGATGTCCGCGTTGAGCAGCGCCGCAAGCGTTTGCGCCGTCTGCGGGCGCACGCCGGTGTAGCCGCTGGCCAGCGTGCGCAGGCGCAGCAGCATCAGGGCGCGCACCACTTCGGTCTCCACCGCGGGCCCGGCGCCCGCGGCGTGCGAGCGGATCAGGCTGCGCTGCAGCGCGGTGCGGCTCTCGACGGGAATGTGGCGCGTGGCGAGCGCGCCGAACCCGGTCGAGACCCCGTAGGTCGGCGACGTGGCGTCGGCGAGGTCTTCGATGTGCTGGCGAGTGGCGGCGAGGTTCTTCTCGACCGCCTCGGCGAGCCCGACGTGCGCGTGCCCGCGGACGACGTCGACGACCTGCGCCGCGGTCATCGGCTTCGAGCTCAGGAGGACTGGTTCCGGCATGCCGCCATTGCACCTCCCGGCGGGCTCCGGCGACAGTGCGGAGTTGGCGGTAGTGTCTGGCATCCAAGACAACACGTGGCGAGAGCCTCAACTACCGGAGCGAAGGGACCCCTCATACTCCGTCTGGGCGGTGCGAGGGGTCCCCTCGCACCATTTCCTGAGGAGGCGGAGGAGTCCCCGGTGAGCAGTTCCGACGTTCCCGCCCTGCGCAACGGCCTCTCCGTGCTGCGCCTGCTGGCCGGCCACGCGGGCCCGGTCTCGGCGGCGGCCGTCGCCCGCGACCTCGACCTGCCCCGGTCGACGACGTATCACCTGCTCAACGAACTGACCGCGGCCGGTTTCGTCACCCACCTGCCCGCCGAACGCCGCTACGGCCTCGGCATCGCCGCCTTCGAACTCGGCTCGGCCTACCTGCGCCACGACCCGCTGGAGCGGCTTGCCGGACCGCTGCTGCGCAAACTGGTCGACCGCATCGGCCACACCGCCCACCTCGGCGTCCTGCACGGCAACGAATCGCTGTACCTGATCAAGGAACGCCCAGCCCGCCCCGAAACGCTGGTCACCGACGTCGGCGTACGCCTGCCCGCACACCTGACCGCCTCCGGCCGCGCGATGCTGCAGCATCTGCCAGCCGCACACGTCCGCGCCCTGTTCCCAGCCGCCGCGTCGTTCGTCTTGCGCACTCCGCGCGGCCCCAATTCGCTGGCCGCGCTACGCCGCACCTTGGCCACCGAACGCCGTCTGGGCTGGTCAGTGGAAGACGGCCACGTGACAGCGGGCTTCGCCTCTGTCGCCGCCCCAGTGTTCGACCATGGTTCCAGGCCGATGGCCGCGATCAGCGTGACGCTGCGACACCTCTGCCCAGACGACCGTCCCTGCGAAGAGACCTTCCCCGTTCTAGCCGAAGCCGTCGCCGCGACAGCCGCGACGCTCACCACCCACATCGGCGGCAACCGGCCGGAATGAGATCAGGGTTCGAGGACCACCTTGATCGCCCCAGCCACACGGTCACCCGCGACACGGAACGCCTCCCGCGCGTCCTCAAGCGGATACCGGTGGGTGATGATCGTCCGCGCCAGTTCGGGATTCCCGGCCAGCATTCCCGCGACCTCCCCGACCTCCCGCACTCCGTCGTGGCGGCCGTAAGCGATGCTGCTGACGTAGGTCAGCTCCTTGACCTGGCTCACCGCACTGCCCGGAACCGGCATCCGGTCCAGGTAGACACCTAACGGAACGATCCGCCCGCCCGGCCGAGCGGCCTCCGCAGCCCGATCAAGGCTGGTCGCGCTCCCCGCCGCGTCGATCACCACGTCGTACACACCGTTCGGCCGACCGAATCCGAGGCGTTCAGCCGCCTCCAACTGCGCGGGGTGCCGGGCTTCCAAATCCGCTTCGAACCCTTGGCTGCGGGCGGCCGCGGCGGCCAGCAATCCGATCGAACCGCCACCAACCACGAGGATCCGTTCCCCCTCACGAGGCTGCGCGCGCCGCACCGCGTGCCAGGCCACCGCGCCGGGTTCGATCAGGCACGCGTCCCGGACGGACAGCTCCGGCGGCAACGCCAGCAGCGTGTACTCGGGCACGACGATCCGCTCAGTCATCCCTCCGTCGCTGAAGACCCCGAGGTTCCCGTGCCCCTCCTCAGTGCACCGCTGCGGATGGCCCGCGCGGCACTCGTCGCAGGCTCCGCCGTAGACGGTCGGCTCGACGAAGTACGCCTGGCCGGAGTCGTCCACTCCGGCGAACTCGTGGCCGTAGACGAATCCCATCACGCCGGAGCTGGCGAGCAGCACGTCTGTCCCGCAGATCCCGGCGGAAGCGACGGAAATCCGCACCCCCGGTTCGTCCGGCTCGCCGACCTTCACGACGCGGATGCCTTCGCCGGTGTTCACGACTGCCTGCACGTACTTCTCCCCTGGTCCGATCGGTTCCTCCTCAGCCTGTGCGAGCACGAGGTGAGCGGCACTCACCCCATCAGGGTGATTTGATCGACGCCATGAAAGTCGTACGACGGCCGGTGCTGTTCGAACGGCTCGCCGCGGCAGCGCGGGTGACGGTGGTGTCCGCGCCCGCGGGCAGCGGGAAAAGCATGCTGGTCCGGTCGTGGCTCGAGGATGCGAACCTGACCGACCGCGTTGCCTGGGTCAGCTCGCGCGAGACGTTCTGGCCGACGGTGCTCAACGCGCTCCGCCACGCCAGCCCACTCGTGCGACCGCTCACCCCAGCACCGGATCTCGACGCGTCGGCGATGGTGGAACGCCTGCTCACCGACCTCGCGCCGCTGACGGAACGGCTCTGGCTGGTAATCGACGACGTGCACGAACTGAGTGCCGCCGACGCCCGCCAACTCGAACTGCTAGCCCTCCGTGCCCCGGCACGACTGCGACTCGTCCTGATCACGCGGCACGAGCTCCGGGGGCTGCACCGCGTGCGGCTGGACGGCGAGCTGACCGAAATCCGCGCGGCCGACCTCCGGTTCACCCTCGACGACGCGAGACAGCTTCTGGACTTCGCCGAGGTGAGGGTGTCCGGGCAAACGCTTGCGTCGCTGTTGGACCGGACCGAAGGCTGGGTCGCCGGGTTGCGACTGGCGGCCCTATCCCTTGCCGGACACCCGGATCCGGAACGGTTCGTCGCCGAATTCTCCGGCAGCGAGCGGACTGTGGCCGAGTACCTGCTGGAGGAAGTGCTGGAACGGCAGACTCCCGAAGTACGGGAGTTGTTGCTGCGGACGTCGATTCTCGAGCAGGTCAACGGAGAACTGGCCAACCTGCTCACCGGCAGCACGGGCGGTGAACGCATCCTCCAGGATCTGGAGCGAGCGAACGCCTTCGTGCACTCCGTCGACACCGGACGCACGTGGTTCCGCTACCACCGGTTGTTCGCCGGTCTCCTGCGCCTCGAACTGCGCCGCACCGCGACGGACGAAGCCGCATTGCACCGAGCCGCCGCCGAATGGCTCGCCTCCAACGGACATCCGACCGAGGCGATCCGGCACGCCCAAGCCGCGCGGGATTGGCCGCTCGCCACGCGGCTGCTAGCCGACCACTGGCCAGCCCTCCATCTCGACGGCCGATCCGCCACCGCACACGACCTGCTCACCGGGTTTCCCGCGGAAGTCATTGCGGCACAAGCAGAACTCGCGACCCTCCGCGCCGCGGACGAACTGGCGCACGGCTCGGTCGAGTCCGCACAGCGATATCTGGACCAGGCAGAGCGAAATGCAGTCGCCGAAGACCGGCGAGAACAGGCGTCCTTCTTACGCGACCTCGTCCGGCTCATGCTGGCGCACCGTCTCGGCGATCTGCCCGCGGTGTCCGGATTGGCCCAGCGACTGCCCGCGCTCAACGAAGACCTGCGCGCGCTAGCCCTGATCAGCCTCGACAGCCCGGAATACTGGACTGCGAACTTCGCGGGCGCACGGCGTCACCTGGAACGCGGGCGCACCCGCGAACAGCGGCCGTACCTGGAGTTCAGCAGCCTCGCCTATCAGGCGGCGAACGAGTTCTTCCTGTCCTTTGACCAGGCCGCCGACCACGGCGGGCAAGCCGTCGCGCTGGCCGAACGGCACGGCTGGACGGACGAACCGGCCGCCGGGGTCGCGTACATGACGCTCGGCGCGGTCCTTGCGTGGCAAGGACTTCTCGACGAATCGCAGCGATGGGTCCAGCGTGCCGAGCGGACGATCCGGCCCGAAGCCCAACCGCTGGCCGGGATGGGCATCGCGCACGTCCGCGCGACACTGGCGATGGCACGCGGCCGGAACGCCGAGGCGGTGGCCGCTTTCAGCGTCGCCGACCGGCTGGCCCGGCTGCTGACCGCGCCGAACCCGATGACGCTCGCCATGCGCGGTTTCCAGCTGCAGGCCCTGGTCCGGCTCGGCGAAACCGAGCGCGTCGAAGGGATTGTCGCGAGCTTCGACCGCCGTTATCGCGACCACGGCGAAGTGCGGATCGTGCGCGCGATGCTGCATCTCGCCGCCGCCGATCCGCTTGCCGCGTCGGACGCTCTCGCGCCGGTGCTGGACCGCTCCGCGCCGGTGGTCTGGCCGACCTGGCGAACCCAGGCGTACCTGCTGGAAGCCGTCGCCCAGGACGCGCTCGGGCACGCGACCGCCGCCGGGCACGCCCTCGAACGCGCGCTCGATCTCGCCGAACCGGACGGCGCGCTGGTCTGGTTCCTGCTGCACCCGACGCCGGATCTGCTCGACCGCCACGCCGCACACCGCACCCGGCACGCCGGGCTCATCGCCGGCATCCGCGGTCTCCTGGCCGGACGGGCTTTCTCGACACCGGCACCGCTGCTGGATCCGTTGAGCGAAGCCGAAATCCGCGTGCTGCGGTACCTGCCGACCAACCTGTCGATCCCGGAAATCGCCGGCGCGCTGACCGTCTCGCGGAACACGGTCAAGACACACGTCCGGAATCTCTACCGGAAACTCGGCGCGCACCGCAGAGCCGCGGCAGTCGAACAAGCCCGCACGACCGGACTGCTCGCGCCGTCCTTGAGTGAAGCCCACCTCCCGGCAATTCCCCAGAAAATAAACGCTAGCCCCAGAACGTCCTCACGAACGAGCATACCTTAACCGAAGCGCGCACCCGCGCAACCGCCTCTTTCCAGCCGCGACAAAACCGACACAACGGCACTTCAGCGTCACCGCGCCGGTTCCCCCACTTGTCGCAATACTCGAGTTGGCCGGTCCCAACGGACGATTGACAGTCACTATCCGCTCAGGTATAGCTCTTAATGGGTTTAAAGCGAAACTCAAAACATCAGGGGGCTTGAGTGGATTCGCTTCAGCACGTTTCTGCCTGTTCGCTTACCGGCCACCGGTAGGCCATCTTCACTGATCCGGGCGTCGCGGGGGCGATGCCCGGATCAGCTTTGCGCTGCCAGCCGAACATTCCCTCCAGTGATTCGAGCGTCATTCGAGTCGCTGCGATTACCCTTGCCCGCATTTGGCCAAGGGCGGCGAGCGGCCTCGTAATGCCGCATTCCACCGCATAGGAGCACTTCACCGATGAAACCGAACTGGGCTTTCAACCTGGGCGAACTGTTCGATCACCGAAGCAGTTCCGGCAAGCCCATGACGTTCCACCTGTCCCGGCCGCTGGACATCGACCGGGAAAGCCGCTCGACCCTGGACCTCCCCGCGCTGGCCGCACTGGTCAAGGACTCCGCGGGCGTGCTGAGCAAAGCGGGCGTGAAGCCCGGCGATCGAGTGGTCGTCTACAAGGCCAATCATTTCGACTGCATTCTGCTCGCCGCCGCGATCGCCCGGATCGGCGCGGTCGCCGTGATGCTGTCCGGCATGCTGGGAAAGGAAGCGGTACAAGCCCTGATCCGGCGCGTAGCACCGGCGGCGGTCGTGACTGACGCGGAACGCATCGAACGCGCGGAAATCTCGCCAGCGGTGTTCCCCGATCTCGCCGGAAAGATCTTCAGCGTCAACGGCGATTCCCCGCACGCACAGACCTACGCGGACCTCAAAGCCGAGCCGCACCCGCACCCCGTCCCGCGCCGCGACGACGAACTCCTGATGCTCACCCACACCTCGGGCACCACCGGCATCCCCAAGCTGATCATCTTCCCGCCGGCCACCATTCAAAAGCAAATGGCCAGGCTGGAATGCCGCCATTTCCCGCCCCTGACGTTCCGCCGCAACGACGTCGTGGCCATGTTCACGCCCTACGTGCACGCGCGAGCCTTCACCTGGATCTATTCGGTGCTGACGCTGTCCCCGGCCACCGTTCTGGTCATGGACGACAGCTCCCCGGACGTAGTCGACCGGGTTTTCCGCCGCTACCGGCCGACTTTCATGGAAGCGCTGCCCATCGACTACGCGGCCATGGCCCCGCTGATCCGCACCGGCGCGGACAACCCGTTCGCCCGCATCCGCCTGTTCGCCGGGAACTTCGACGCGATCCGCTGGCCGGTCATCCGCCGTTTCCTGAACGCGTCCCGGCACCCGTTCCCGCTCTGGCGCGACGGTTACGGCCAGTCGGAAACCGGCGGCATGGGCATGACCGTGCTCTCGCGCCGCTCCGCGAACCGCCCGCGCGACCACAAACCGGGTCCGCGCGTCGTGGGCCGCCCCATGCCCGGTTTCGTCACCCTCAAGATCGTCGACCCCGTCACCTTCGAACCGGTCGACCGCGGCCGCCCCGGCCTGGTACTGGCCAAAACAAAAGCCCGCTGCGCCGGCTACTACGGCGAACCCGAACGCTGGAAGGAAAAACTGGTGGGCGACTGGTGGAACACCGGCGACATCGGCATCCTCACCCCGACCGGGGCGTTGAAGATCGTGGACCGGGAGGTCAACGTCTCGTCCGGCATCGGGTACCTGGAATTCGAAGACACCCTGGTGGACCGCCTGCCCGAAGGCTCCGACGTGGCCATCCTCCCGCGCGAGAACGACGTGCCCCTCCCCGTCGTCGCGACCCGGGACGGCCGCCTGGACGAAACCGACTGGTCCCGAGCTTGCACCGGCCTCCCCGACCTGGCGGACCCAGTAGTCATCGCGACGGCGGACATGCCAAGAACGGCAACCGGAAAAATAGTCCGGGAAGAACTCCGCCGCACCCACCTGAACACCGCGGCCACCCCCGGCTCCGGACGCTGGACATGATCAGCAACGGCTTCAGCGTGGAACCCCTGACCACGTCCTGCCGAGAAGTCTGGGAATCCCGCCGCCACGCGGTTTTCGGCGTCAGCCCAGGAAACAGCTACTTCAACGTGGACCGCCTGCGCGGCACTTTGGACTGGCTGCAAACGGAATTCAAGCAAATCGACGTCATCATCCCCGACAGCGCCCTGAAACACACCTTCACCGCCCTGGGCTACGACGAGGCCAAAGCGGCGAAGAAGGCCAGATCGGAAACCAACGTCCTGCGAAACCGAGTACTCCGAGCCTGGACCGACCTGGGCGGCCCAAGACCAGCCGACGGCCTGCACCGCATGTCCGAACTCTCGGCAAGCCCTGTCTACACAGAGGCCCTGGCGCACTGCGCCCACCTGACCGCGACAGACCCCACCCTGTCCGCCGCCAGCACAGAAATGACCAAAGAAGTCCTGGCCGCCAAAGGCTTAACGGGCGATGCCACCCCCGCCCAAATCGCCGAAGCGAAAAACTACCTCATCGCCGAACTGCCATTTTTCGTGTCTTCGTGCAGAATCTTCGACGTAGACGCCTCCCTCAATTTCTATCACCAGCCCCTCCCGCTGGCGAACGTGATCTTCTCGGACACCTCAGCCCTGAAACCAGACCCCGGCCAGGGCTACGCCACCATCCGCCCCGCCTGAACACGGAGACCTCGCATGACCGAATCCGTAGACCAGTACGACCAGGTAGCCACCACTTTCGCCGACGTAGAAGCAGTAATCAGCTTCGTCCGGGAAAACCTGGAATGGCCCTCATTCCAAGAACTCCTGGGCGACCTGAGTGGCCTGCGAGTACTGGACGTAGGCTGCGGCGAAGGCAGCTTCACCCGCCGCATCAAACAACTAGGCGCCGCCCAAGTAGTGGGCACCGACCTGTCCCCCGGCATGATCGCCCTGGCGGAACAAGCAGAAGCGCGCAACCCGCAAGGCATCACCTACGAAGTACAAGACCTGGCGACAATGCCGCCCCAAGGCGAGTTCGACGTGGTAACGGCCATCCACGTCCTGCACTACGCGGACACCCGGAAAACCATGCAAACCATGGCGAACACCATGCAAGCCAACCTAAAACCCGGCGGCCGCCTAGTCGTCCTGAGCGCGAACGCGGACTCAAGCGAAGAATCCGAAACCGCGGCGGGCTTCCGCACGCACCGCCCCGCCAACCCCCAGGAAGGCGACAAGTTCAAAGTAGCCGTCCTGACGACCCCGCCAACAGAAATCGAAGTACACCACTGGCCCACGGCAACCATCGTGGACGTCCTGCGCACCGCGGGCTTCACCAACATCGCCTGGGCCCCGGTAAAACCGTCGGCCACCGTCGCCCCCGCCGACCAAGACCGAGCCGCCCGCTGCGCGAAAAACCCGACAAGCCTAACCCTGACCGCCACAAAGCCGTAGCCCCGCGGAGAACCCGGCTCGCGCTCAACCCGACCGCGAGCCGGGCACCCAACAGAACCCACTAGTCAAGGCGCCAAGAACTTTCAACGACACCACCCGGCGCAGCCCGCGCCGACCAGTACCCCCGCCGACCCGAACTCCGGCACCCGTCACGAACACGCGCCTGCCATCCCCACCAGCTGCCACCCCAACAGCAAAGCCAAGCCCGCAGCGGACACCACCGCTCCACGACCCTGACGGCAACCGTCCCACAAAACGCGCCCACCACGATGGGGGTCCAGGGGGCGCAGCCCCCTGGCGGGGCTTTGGGGGTCCGACCCCCAACGGAGATGACGAAGAAGAGCCCTGGCCCACGCGTAAAGCGTGGGCAGGGCTCTCCCGCGAATCGAGTGGAGGTGCCGGGAATTGAACCCGGGTCCTCTAGCGCCTCCTCAAGGCTTCTCCGTGCGCAGTCCGCTCTGTCTCTGCTTGGCCCCTTCAGTCACGCGAACAAGCTGAAGTGACGAGCCCAGCCACTGTTTGCTTCCCAACCAGGCCCCGTGGCCGGGACTGGAGGTGAGCCTCCTAGCTGATGCCGGAAACCGGGTCGGAGGCGACCCCGGGCCGACAGACTTGCTCTACTGCGATCAGGCAGCGAGAGCGAAGTCGCGCTGGCTATTGGCCTTGGCGCTTATTAGGTTGCGATGACGCTTACGGTGGTCTCTCGCCTGCACCGGCACGCTTCCCTTGATTCAACGTCCAGAGTCGAAACCGTTCACCCCCTTGTAGGTGCTCGTAACCTACCCATCATAACTCCCCCGGCAACCCGATAATTCCGGCATGGGCAAGCAGCCGGGGTAGGGCTGTCCCCACCTCGAAGATGCCCGCTCGCCCCCTGGTTGCCCGGCACGGGTCCGGCCATGCTGAGCAGGTCAGTTTCCGCAGTGAGGGAGCCCCGCCATGGTCACCGTGCCCGCCGGTCGCAGTTTCGGGCGCCGCACTCCGCCGTTGGGCGGGGCGCTGGCTTATCTGCTGCTCAACCTGCCCATCGGCATCCTCTCGTTCACGCTGATCGTGACGCTCGCTTCGGCCGGGTTCGGGACGCTCATCGTGTGGCTGGGCGTTCCGCTGCTCGCGCTGCTCATCCTGTTCGCGCGGATCGCGGGCCGGGTCGAGCGGGGGCGGGTGTTCGCGCTGCTGGACGTGTACGTCGACGACCCCTACCTTCCGCTGCCGCCGTCCGGGCAGAAGCAGCGCTGGCTGACCCGGCTGAAGGACCCGGCGACGTGGCGCGACCTGTCCTACCTGTTCCTGCTCTTCCCGCTCGGCCTGGTGGAGTTCGTGCTGGTCGTGACGGTGTGGGCGGTCAGTTTGGGCCTGGTCACGCTGCCGATCTACTACCGCTTCCTTCCGGACGGCGTCTACGCCTTCCCGAGCTACGATGTGCAGTGGTTCGTCGTCGACTCGACGGTGACCGCGCTGCCGTGGGCGGCGCTGGGGGTGCTGTTCGCCGCGATCGCCGTGGCCCTGACGAAGGGGCTGGCGGCGCTGCACGCGGCGTTCGCGACCGGGCTGCTGCGGCCCACGGTCGCCCAGCGGCGTCGCATGGAGCGCTCGTGGAACGAGATCGACGGGATCACGGTGGCCGGATGACTTCGCAAGACCCGCCTCCGGAGCAGCCCCGTCCGAATCCGGCCCGCACGATCGCGTACATGATTCCGTCGTTCGTGCTGCGGCTGCTGCAGTTCATCCTCATCGTGGTCGGCGGCACCGTCGGCACGGCGACGCTCATCATCTGGATCGGCTTCCCGATCCTGCTGGCCGTCACCGGGTTCATCCGCTGGTCAGGCGACCTCGAACGCCGCTGGGCCCGCCGGATGCTCGGCACCCCGCTGGCACCGGTCGAGCGGCTTCCGCTGGAGGGGCAGTCGCTGACCCGCCGCTGGCTGACCCGGCTGTCCGACCCGACGACCTGGCGCGATCTGGCGTACCTGATGGTCGCGTTCCCGCTGTCGATCGTCGAATTGCCGATCGCGATCGCGTCGATCGTGCTGCTGCCGATGGCGATCTGGGTGACGCCGTGGCTGGGCTGGCTGCACGGCAACCTGGCGCTGTCGATGCTGGGCCCGAACCGCACGAAGAAGCTCGAAAAGAAGGCTGAGCACCTGCAGGCGTCGCGGGCTCGTGGCGTGGACGCCGCGGAGGCCGAGCGCCGCCGGATCGAGCGTGACCTGCACGACGGCGCGCAGCAGCGGCTCGTGGCGGTCGCGATGAGCCTCGGCCGGGCGAAGTCGAAGTTCGACAACGACCCGAACGCGGTGCGCGACCTGATCGACGAGGCGCATTCGGACGCCAAGCTCGCCGTTTCCGAGCTGCGCGACCTCGCCCGCGGCATCTACCCCGCCGTGCTCGGCGACCGCGGTCTCGACGCGGCTCTGTCCGCGCAGGCCGCGAAGTCGCCGATCCCGGTGGACGTGCACGTCAACGTCGAGCCCCGGCCGCCGGCCGCGGTCGAGACCACGGCCTACTTCATCGTCGGCGAGACCCTCACCAACATCGCCAAGCACTCCGGCGCGACCGAGGCGACGGTGAAGGTGTGGCGTTCGGAAACGCACGTCATCACCGAGATCACCGACAACGGCCACGGCGGCGCCGAGGTTCGCCATGGCGGCGGGCTCGCCGGGCTGGCCGACCGAGCGGCGACCATCGACGGCGTGATCACCGTCGTGAGCCCGGTCGGCGGGCCGACGGTCATCAGAGCGGACCTGCCGTGTCAATGGTGACCCGTCCGTGAGTGAATAGCCTCCGGGAGCTTTTCACTCACGGACCTGGGGGCTTTGATGCGAGTAGTGATCGCCGAAGACGCCGTGTTGCTTCGGGCGGGGGTCACCCGGTTGCTCGCCGACGAGGGCATCGAGACGGTCGCCGCGGTCGACAACGGCGACGATCTGCTCGGCGCGATCACCGAACACCGTCCTGACCTGGCGATTGTCGACGTCCGGATGCCGCCGACGTTCACCGACGAGGGCTTGCGCGCGGCGTTGGCGGCCCGCAAGGAGATCGCTGGCCTGCCGGTGCTCGTGCTGTCCCAGTACGTCGAGGAAAGCTACGCGGTCGAGCTGCTGTCCGGCGGGGCCGGCGGCGTCGGCTACCTGCTGAAAGAGCGCGTCGCCGACGTGGACGAGTTCCTGGACGCGGTCCGTCGCGTCGCGGACGGCGGCACCGCCATCGACCCCGACGTCATCGCCCAGTTGATGGCCCGCGGCCGCCGCAACCCGCTCGATTCGCTCACCGCGCGTGAGTCCGAGGTACTCGGACTGATGGCGCAGGGACTGTCCAACAACGCCATCGCGAACTCGCTGGTCGTGTCGCACGGAGCGGTCGAAAAGCACATCGGCAACATCTTCTCGAAGCTCGGCCTCGAGGCCAGCTCCGAAGAACATCGCCGGGTCCGCGCGGTGCTGACCTACCTTGGCCGTTGAACCTGGCCGCTGAAACCCCTCACTCGAACTGACGGCAGCCCGGGCGGGCCTGCCTCGCCTACCATGGACTGATGCCGCCCGAACCGAGCGAGGAGAGCCCGATGTCCGACCGCAGCGTCCGCTTCTTCGGCGGCCCGCTCGACGGCCGGGTGCAGGAACTCGCCGACGAGGAACCGGTTCCGGGCACCGTCGTGCGCCACATCCACCTGCACGGCGGCCCGAAAATCGAGACGCGGTACGAACTCGGCCTCACCGAGGACGGCTGGGCGTACCGGGTACAGGCGCACGAATCCGAACCGGAACCGGACACCCTCCCCTAGGGAGGTAGGGCAAACCCCACCTCGCACCCCCTGCTGGCCTGAACCCCTTTTCGGTGGTCTGCACCGCTGTTTCCGCCCCCGGAAGCCGACAAGCTCTTCAGCATGACGACGAGCCAGCTGCCGACCCGCGCCCCACGGGCGTCCCGGGACAAGTTTCTCGACGTGGTGCGCGCCGGAGCGATCCTCGCGGTGGTCGCGCAGCACTGGACGATGCCGGTGCTTTCCTTTTCCGGCAACACTCTTTCCACCGGCAACGCCCTCGCGACGCCGGGCTGGTGGATCATCACCTGGGCCTCGCAAGTGATGCCCCTCGTCTTTTTCGCCGGCGGCGCGGCGAACCTGATCTCCTTGCGCCGCGCGGAATCCACCCGCGCCTGGTTCGCCGGACGGGTGCGCCGGCTGCTCGTTCCGGTGCTGCCGATCATGGCGGTGTGGCTCGTCGCGCCGGATCTGTTGCACGGTTTGGGAGTTCCGCCACAGCCAGTGCAAGTGGCCAGCGCGATCGCCGCGCAGCTGCTGTGGTTCCTGTCGGTCTACCTGCTCACCGTGCTGCTCACGCCGCTGATGGTCGCCGCGCACCGGCGCTGGGGTCTCGCGGTGCCGGCGGTGCTGGCCGGACTGGGCGTTCTCGTTGACGTGGCGCGGTTTTCCGACCTCGGCCTGATCGGGTACGCCAACGCCGTCATCGTCTGGGTCGCCGTGCACCAGCTCGGTTTCCACTACGTCGAAGGCCGCCTCGGCTCGCTCAGCCGCCGCGCCGCGCTCGCCGTGTCCGCCGCCGGTTTCGGGGTGACGGCGCTGCTGGTCGCGTTCGGTCCGTACCCGGCGAGCATGATCGGCATGCCGGGCGCGCCGGTGTCCAACATGAGCCCGCCGACCGTCCTGCTGCTGTTCCTGGCGCTCGGCCAGATCGGGTTCCTGCTGGCTTTCCGCGAGAAGCTCGTCTCGCTCCCCCGCGTCACGGCCGCGCTCAGCTGGCTCAGCCCGCGGTTCATGTCGGTCTACCTGTGGCACATGCCGGCGCTGGTCGTGGTTTCCGGAGTGACCGTGTTCGGCCTCGGCTACTCGACGCCGACCCCGGGTACGTCGATGTGGTTCCTCATGGCGCCCGCCTGGTTCGCGGTGTGCGGCGCGGTGCTGCTGGGCCTGCTGCGGCTGTTCGAGCGCTTCGAGACGCAGCCGGACGGCCTGGTCGTGACCGCACGGACGCCGCAGCTGGTGCTGGCGGGCCTGCTCGCCTCTGGCGGTCTTCTCGGCTTGGCCGCGCACGGGTTCGCACCGCTGCGCGACGGCGTGCTGAACGGTCCGCTGCCGTGGGTGGCGCTGGTCGCGGCCGGGTTCGCGCTGGCCGGACGTCAGGTGTCGCTGCCGCGCGGCCGGGCCCTCGTGGCGGTCAAACGCTGAGCAGCTTCGCGGGGGTGTCGTGCAGCACCGCTCGCAGGAACGGCTCGCCAAGGCGATCGTCGGCTGCCCAGCCGGCGATCGCCTTCAGCTGTGTGGCGTAGGAGTACGGGATGTTCGGGAAGTCGGTGCCGAGCACGACGCGGTCGGCCACCTCGGCCAACCGGACCGTCCAGTCCGGCGGCAGCGGCGACATCGCCTCCGCGAACGGCACGCCGACCATGGTGGTGTCCAGGTGCACCCGCGGGTAACGGGCCATCAGCTCGAACGCGGTGGTGAACTGGGGCATCGCCGCGTGCGCGAGGACGGCGGTGAGCCGCGGATGCCGTCGCAGGACTTCCTCGAACACCTCGAGCCCGGTGAAATCGCCGCGCAACGGCCCGTGTCCACAGTGGATCACCACCGGTACGCCCGCTTCGGACAGCGCACCCCACACGCCATCGAGCAGCTCGTCACGCGGGTCGTACGCGCCGACCTGAACGTGCGCCTTGAAGCACCGGGCCCCCGCACGCAACGCACTGTCCACATAGGATGCCGCGCCCGGCTCCGGGTAGAACGTGCCAGTCGGCACCGCTTCCGGCACCTGCTCGGCGAACTCCAAAACCCAGGACGTGAGCCACTCCGCCATGCCCGGCTTGTGCGGGTACACCAGCGGCGCGAAGGCTTTCACGCCCAGCGTGCGCAGCGTTTCGATCCGCTCCGCCTCAGGCGTGCGGTAGTGGATCGGCCAGGGCGTGCCGTAGTGCTGCTCAGCGCGGTCGAAATACGCCCACACCTTGTCCAGCACGGGCTTCGGCAGGAAGTGGACGTGCAGGTCGACGATCCCGTCGAGGCCGAGCCCGGCGATCCAGCCCGGGACGTCGGCGTCGGCGGCCGGGCCCGCGCTCACTCCGTGAACCGGCCCTTCAACGCCCGCCCCATCGCGCGGCTGATGTCCTTCTGCGCGTCGCGTTTGGCGAGCGACTGGCGCTTGTCGTAGGCCTTCTTGCCCCGGGCCAGCGCGATCTCGACCTTGACCTTGCCGTCCTTGAAGTACATCGACAGCGGCACCAGCGACAGACCGCTTTCCTTGGTCTTGCCGATGAGCCGTTCGATCTCGCGCCGGTGCAGCAGCAGCTTGCGCGTGCGCCGCGGCATGTGGTTGGTCCAGGTGCCCTGGGTGTACTCGGGGATGTGGACGTTGCGCAGCCACACCTCGCCGTCGTCCACCGTCGCGAACGCGTCCACAAGCGACGCTTTGCCGGCCCGCAGGCTTTTCACCTCTGTGCCCACCAGCACCATCCCGGCCTCGTAGGTGTCCAGGATGGAGTAGTCGTGCCGAGCCTTGCGGTTCGACGCGATGACCTTCTGTCCACGTTCCTTGGGCATACCGGCCAGTTTACGTGGCGTCCAGACGATCAAGCACGCCGGTTTACGGCCGGTCACCCGGCGAAGTCAGTGCTGCTGGAGACGCACGAACCGCCCGGCGAAAACGTTCGCCGGGCGGTTCGGAGGCGGAGAGAAAGCGGCTAGTGGCGCACGTACAGGCGCAGCGTCACGTACCCGGTGATCGCCGAGATCACGATCGACACCGCCAGCAGGATCGGCGCGACCGGGAACAGCACCTCGAGCGTGGTGATCTGCGGGAACACTTCGCCGGTGAAGACCGTGTCGAGGAAGGACAGCTTCGTCAGAAGCAGGAACACCACCCCGAGCACGGCGCCGACCGTGCCGGCGACCACCGCCTCCAAGAGGAACGGCAGCTGGGTATACCACCGCGTCGCGCCCACCAGGCGCATGATGCCGACTTCCGTCCGCCTCGTGAACGCCGAAACCTGAATAGTGTTCGCGATCAGCAGCAGCGCGGCGACGGCCATGATGAGCGCCATCACGAACGCGATGTTCCGGACCCCGTTGAAGACGTTGAACACGCGGTCGAGGAACTTCTTCTGGTCGTCGACCTTCTTGACGCCGGGCTGGCCGGTGTACTGCTTGATGATCGCGTCGGACCGGTCCGGGTCCTTCAGCTTCACCTGCAGCGACGCGGGCAGCGCCTCGGGGCCGGTCAGCTCGAGCAGTTCGGGCTGGCTCGCGAAGATCTTCTTGAACCGGTCGTAGGCCTGGTCGCGGTTCTCGTAGACGACCGACTCGACACCGGGGTTGTTCTGCAGCGACTGGCGGAGCCCGTTGCAGAGTGCCTGGGTGCAGTTCTTGTCGTTCGCGCTCACGTCGTCGACCAGCGAGACCGAAACCTCGACTTCGGCGAGGAAGTTCGCCTTCATCTTGTCGATCGTGCGCACGGCGAGCAGACCGCCGCCGAGCATGGCGAGCGAGACCGCGGTGGTGAGGATCATCGCGATGGTCATCGTGACGTTCCGGCGCAACCCGGTGACGACCTCGCTGAAGACGAAACTGGCTCGCATCGCTCTAGTAATTCCTTGGGTCGGGGCGGAAAAGGGCGGGGTGCGTCAGCGGCCGATGCCGTAGACGCCTCGGGCGTCGTCGCGGATCACGCGACCGAGCTGCAGCTCGACGACCCGCCGCCGCATCGAGTCCACGATGGAATGGTCGTGCGTGGCCATCAGCACGGTGGTGCCGGTGCGGTTGATCCGCTCCAGCAGCAGCATGATGTCCTGGCTGGTGTCCGGGTCGAGGTTCCCGGTGGGCTCGTCGGCGAGAAGCACGAGCGGGCGGTTCACGAACGCGCGGGCGATCGCGACGCGCTGCTGCTCGCCGCCGGAGAGCTCGTTGGGCAGCCGGTCGGCTTTGCCGTCGAGGCCGACGAGTTCGAGCACCTCGGGCACGACCTTGCGGATCGTGGGCCGCGGTTTCCCGATGACCTCGAGCGCGAACGCCACGTTTTCCGCGACGGTTTTGTTGGCCAGCAGCCGGAAGTCCTGGAACACGCAGCCGATGGTCTGGCGCAGGCGGGGGACCCGGCGCCGGGCGAGCTTGGCGACGTCGAAGTTCGACACCATGACCCGCCCCTTGGAGGGCACCTCTTCCCGCAGCAGCAGCCGCAGGAACGTCGACTTCCCGGAACCGGACGGGCCGATGAGGAAGACGAACTCACCCTTGTCGATCTCGACCGACACCCGTTCGAGGGCGGGACGGGTCGAGGTCTTGTAGACCTTGGAAACCTCTTCGAGCCGGATCACGGTTCGGCATCCTACCCATGGGCCCCGTTAAGCCCGGGTTGCCGGTGCCTTGGGCGGCCCGCGCCTCGTCCCGGCGCGGGTCGCCGCCGCCTCGCGGATCAGACCGCGTTCGCCTGCTTGCGCCAGCGGATTCCGGCTTCCAGGAAGCCGTCGATGTCGCCGTCGAGGACCGCGGTGGGGTTGCCGACCTCGAATTCCGTACGCAGGTCCTTGACCATCTGGTACGGGTGCAGCACGTAGGAGCGCATCTGGTTGCCCCAGCTGGAGCCGCCGTCCTTGAGCGCGTCCATTTCGGCCCGTTCCTCCTCCTTTTTGCGCTGCAGGAGGCGCGCCTGGAGGACCTTCATCGCGGCCGCCTTGTTCTGCAGCTGCGATTTCTCGTTCTGGCAGGAGACGACGATGCCGGTCGGGATGTGGGTCAGGCGGACCGCGGAGTCGGTCGTGTTGACGCTCTGCCCGCCGGGGCCGGACGAGCGGTACACGTCGACGCGGATGTCCTTTTCCGGGATGTCGACGTGGTCGACTTCCTCGACCTCGGGCAGGACCTCGACGTGCGCGAAGGACGTCTGCCGCCGGCTCTGGTTGTCGAACGGCGAGATCCGCACGAGGCGGTGGGTGCCCTGTTCGACCGAGAGCGTGCCGTAGACGTACGGGGCGGTCACCTTGAAGGTGGCGGACTTGATGCCCGCTTCTTCGGCGTAGGAGATGTCGAAGACGTCCGTGGGGTAGCCGTGCCGCTCGGCCCAGCGCAGGTACATGCGCAGGAGCATCTCGGCGAAGTCGGCCGCGTCGACGCCGCCCGCTTCGGAGCGGATGTTGACGACGGCGTTGCGGTCGTCGTATTCGCCGGACAGCAGGGTGCGGACCTCGAGCGCGTCGATGTCTTTGCCGAGGTCGGCGAGGTCGCCCTCGGCCTCGGTCATGCTGCCGCTGTCGCCCTCGTCGGCGGCGAGCTCGTAGAGGACGCCGAGGTCGTCGAGGCGCTGGCGCAGTTCGGAGACGCGGCGCAGCTCGGCCTGCCGGTGGGACAGCTGGCTGGTGACCTTCTGGGCTTCTTCGACGTTGTCCCAGAGGGTGGGGCTGGACGCCTGCTCCTCGAGCTCGGCGACCTGCGCCCGCAGCGCGTCGAGGTCCATCACCGACTCGATCTGGGTCAGCTTGCCGGTCAGGTCCTTCAGCGCCGCATCGAACTCATCACTCACGCCGGACAACGTTACGGCAAAACCCACGACCGGTCGCGAACCGGTCGTGGGGCCGTGGCGAAGCTCAGGCCTGCGGGATCGAGTCGAGCAGCTTCAGGGCGGCCTTGGCCTGCGCCTGGGCGAACTCGGCGACTGCCTTGGCGTAGGGGCCGTCGGCGGTCTTGGTGGCGTTCTTGGCCTCTTCGAGCTGCGCCTGATAGGTGGTGCGGGCGCTGTCGAGCAGGGCGCTGCGCTGTTTGGCCGTCAGGGAGCCGGCGTGCACGAGCCGCAGGATGAGCGGGCTGCGCAGGTGGTCGGGTCCGGCCTCGGACGTGAGCCACGTCTTGAAGGCCTTCTTGCCTGCCGCGGTGAGCACGTACTGCTGGCTCGAACGGGGTCCTTGCTTGCCGAGCCGGACGAGACCCTCTTTCGAGAGCGCCGGGAGCTCGCGGTAGACCTGGCTGCGGGTGACGCTGAAGAAGGCGCCGAAGCGCTCGTCGGCGCCCGAGACGAGCTGGCCGCCTGTGGCGGGGCCGTCATGGAGCAGACCGAGCAGAGCGGCGGCGGTTGCATTCAATTCGGACACCCCTCTACGGTCCCACTTATCCGCCGCTGTGTCCACAGTGGTCACGAATCAGTCCATTGTGGCCAGCGGCAACCCCTCTAACAGCCCAGTCCGCTGGTATGTCCACAATAGACTCTGCCACGCTCCGCAACCACCGCCGAAACGATCACCGCGCCGCAACCACCACCCGAGCGACGGCCAAATGGCGCACAAAAAAGCCGGGGCCCGTGCATCCGCACGAGCCCCGGCTTTGTATCCACGTAGCGGGGACAGGATTTGAACCTGCGACCTCTGGGTTATGAGCCCAGCGAGCTACCGAGCTGCTCCACCCCGCGTCGTTGTGAAAACAACAATACACCCCCCAAAACACCCCTTGACACCACCCCCCAAAACACCATCCCACCAGCAAAAACACCACAACCAACCCCCAGAGCCAGCCACCCCACCCCGCCCAACCCCCCACGAATCCCACCGCCCCAACAAACAACCCCCACACTTTCCGCACCCCACCCCCGGCACACACCGCCAATAACGGAATATTCCACCGCCCCAACGATTCCCGACCCTCTACAAGAGAACAACCAAGAGGTCTAAACCTGTCAAACCCACCCGATCCCCCACCACCCCAAAAAAACCCACCACCCCCAACGCCCCCACAGCCGCGCCGCAGCAGCTTGGCTCCCCGCCCTCCGAACCGAGCAAGTCTTCCGACCCCGACTAGACAGCACCGGATTGACGACTAGGTTTTTGCCCTCCAGGCGAGTTCAGATCCATTGGGCCGCCAAGGATCGCCCCCTCCCGAACCGGAGCACCCAGCAAGACCGCCCCACGCCTCACAACGAACGAACCCGTCGCAACCAACGAAGACCAACCGCCCCGAAAACAAACGCAAGCCCCGCACCCACCTCACCTGACCGGCCAAGCTCGCTCCGCGAGCAAAGGCCCCCACGACAAAGGTGAGGATCCAGTCCCGAAGCACCCCGGCCGGGGGTCCAGGGGGCTTGCCCCCTGGCGGGGGTCTGGGGGTTCGACCCCCAGAGGCAACAACGAAAGAGGCCCGTCTTCGCGCTTTTTGCGAAGACGGGCCTCTCACCTCTGTAGCGGGGACAGGATTTGAACCTGCGACCTCTGGGTTATGAGCCCAGCGAGCTACCGAGCTGCTCCACCCCGCGTCGTAGGACCTACCTTACGCCCTGGTTTCCAGCGGGCGCAAAGCAGGTGCCCATTACGTAACCGAGGTCACCCGCCGGGCTGGGACGGCGGACCGCTGGAGGCGGGCGGGGTGGTCGGTTTGGCGGAGTTGTATTCCTTGGTCGCCGCGTCGAGAGCGGCGAGTGCCGCGCCTTGGTCGGTGAAGTTGCCGGACTGCTGTGCGGCCTTGAGTTTGGCGAGCGCGGCCTGGATGTCAGCGACGGCCTTGTCCATGGCCGGGTTGCTGCCGCCGGTGCTGGGCGGCGGCTGGGCGGTGCTGGACGTCGGCGGGGTCGTCGTGGTGCCGGGGTCGCCTTCCTTGGGCGTGGTGGCCGCCGCGCCGGTGCCCTTGCCGAAGACCTGGTCGAGCGCCTCGTTGAGGGTGGACGCGAAGCCGATCTTGGCTCCGTAGGAGACGAGCACGCGGGCCAGCTGCGGGTAGCTGAGCTGGTTGCGCTGGCGGATGTAGACGGGTTCGACGTAGAGGAACCCGTCGGCGACCGGCAGCGTGATCAGGTTGCCGTAAATGGGAATGACGTTGGGGTTGTTCAGCAATGTCCGGTCTTGGGCGACCCGGGGGTCGCTCTGGAACCGGTTTTGCACCTGGACGGGTCCGTCGACCTGGTTCGCCCCGCTGGCCGGCGGTAGTCGCAGGACGCGGATGGTGCCGTAGTCCTGCGGATCGGACGAGACGGACATCCAGGCGGAGAGGTACTGCCGTTGCAGACCGGTGAGCGCACTGGTCAGCTGGAAGGTCGGCCTGCCTTCGCCCGCCGCGTTGGCGAGGACGTAATAACCGGGCTGGTTGGCGACATTCGCGCCGGCCGTGGTGGAACTGCCGTCCTCGGTCGGGTCCTGCGGGACGCTCCAGAACGCCTGCTGCGCGTAGAACTCCTGCGGGCTGTCGACGTGGTAGCGGGCGAGCAGTTCGCGCTGGATCTTGAACAGGTCCTCGGGGTAGCGGAAGTGCGAGCGCAGTTCCGGCGAAATCTCCGAGCTGGGCTTCACGACGCCGGGGAAGACGTTCTCCCACGCCTTGAGGACGGGTTCGTTGTCGTCGATCGAGTACAGGTTGACGGTGCCGTCGAACGCGTCGACGGTCGCCTTCACCGAGTTGCGGATGTAGTTGATCGAGTTGTTCGCCTGTTTGGTGACTCCGTTGAGCGAGTCGTTGGTCGCCTCGCCGAGCTGCGTCTGCTGGGCGTACGGGTAGTTGTCGAGCGTGGTGTAGCCGTCGACGATCCACTGGATGCGGCCGTTGACCACCGCCGGATACGGGTCGCCGTCGAGGGTGAGCCACGGGGCGACCTTGGCGACGCGGTCGCGCGGTTCGCGGTTGTACATGATCTTCGAGCCGTCGCCGATGGCGTCGGAGAAGAGGATCTTCGGCTCGCGGTACTCGGCGGCGAACATCAGCCGGTTGAACCAGTTGTCGAGCGAGACGCCGCCCTTGCCCTGGTAGAGGTAGTCGCGCTTGGCATCGGTGTCGTACTCGCCGGGAGCCTTGCCCGGCGTGCCGCCGACGATCGCGTAGTCGGACTGGTTGGTGAGCTCGCCGTAGTAGATCCGCGGCTGGTCGACCTTGATCCCCGGCTGCCCGTTGACCGAGCCCGCGCCGGTCGGGTTCGTGGTGTCGCTCGTGGTGGCGATCGGGTAACCGCCGTCGGAGTTCGAATCCTTCACCGCACGGTCGATCGTGTTGGCGGGCGCGGCCACGAATCCGTTGCCGTGCGTGTAGACCATGTGCTTGTTGATCCAGTTGGTCTGGTTGCCGCTCAGCCCGTCGGTCTTCATTTCCTTGGCGGCCACGATGTAGTCCTGCATCGTGCCGCCGATGTTGTACCGGTCGATGTCCAGCTTGGACGGGAAGCCGTAGAAGTTCTCGCGGCCGACTCGCTGGGTGAAGGTGTCGCTGAGGATGTTCGGATCGAGCAGCCGGATGTTGGAGACCGTGCCGGTGTCGGCCTTCACCGCGTCCGCCGTGGTTTCGGTCTTGCCCGGGTACTGCTCGTACTTCACGTTGCCGAGTCCGTACGCCGCGCGCGTCGCGTCCATGTTGCGCTGGATCGACGGCGCTTCCTTCTCGTTGGCGTTCGGCTTGACCGAGAACTGGTCGAGGATCGCCGGCCAGGCGACGCCGACCAGCACGCCGGAGAGGATCAGCAGGACCAGCGAAATCGCCGGCAGCTGCAGATTCCGCAGGAACGCGCCCGCGAAGAACGCGATCGCGCAGATCACCGAAATGCACAGCAGGATCAGCTTCGCCGGGAGCACCGCGTTGAGGTCGGTGTAGGTGGCGCCGTTGAACAGCGGCATGTTCCGGTCGGACAGCAGCAGGTTGTACCGGTCGAAGAAGTACTCGACCGCCTTCAGCAGCACGAAGAGCCCGACCGTGATGGCGAGCTGCGCGCGGGTCGGTCCGGCCAGCTGGCCGCCGCGGCCGGCGAGCCGGATGCCGCCGAAGATGTAGTGCGCGATCAGCGCGCCGAAGAACGAGACGACGACGGTGACGAACAGCCAGCCGAGCAGCCAGTTCACGAACGGCAGGGTGAAGGCGTAGAAACCGAGGTCGATTTTGAACTCGGGATCCGTCTGGCCGAACGAGGTGCCGTTGAGGAACAGCTGGATCGTCTGCCAGTCCCCGGTCGCCGACGCGCCGGAGATGACGCCGGTGAGCACCGGGATGCCGATGCCGAACAGCCGGATCCGGCTGACGATCACCGAGCGGTAGCGCGACAGCGGGTCGTCGCGGCCGGACACCGGCACGAACACCGGCCTGGTCCGGTACGCGATCAGCAGGCTGACCGCCAGCGCGCCGCCGACCAGCAGCCCTACCGCGAGGAAGAGCACGATGCGGGTGACCAGCTGCGTGGTGAACACCGAACGCGCCTGCAGTTCGCCGAACCACAGCCAGTCCACGTAGGTGTCGAGCAACCGGACGCCGGCCAGCAGGGCCAGCACGATCACCGCGGCGATGATGAGAAGGATCCGGCTGCGCCGGGACAGCTTCAGGCTCACCGGGGGCCGAGTCGCCACGGCAATGCTCCTGTCTTCGTGAACATGTTCGCCGGGGACAGCTGTGTCCCCGTGACCTCTAACTCTACGGACGGTGCCCCGAGTTCCCGGGACCACCCAAACCGGGCACGTACGGCGCGTCGCGAGGACGCCTGACACGATGGTCGCCATGCCACCGAGTGAGCCGTCTGCCGCCCACCCTGTCGCCGGGCTGGCCCGGGAAGTCGAAGAGTTCGTCGCCGCCGCGGGCTGGAACCAGCCGCCGCAGTTGTTCGCGCTGGTGCCGACCGCCGCGCTGCTGGACGAACAGCCCGAGCTGGCCGGTCAGCTCGACCGCGCGAACCCGCTGACCCCGGTGGCCCAGGAGGCCCTGCCGGACGGCGATCTCGCCGAATCGCTCGGCCGGATCGCGTGGCCGGACATCGTGGTCGGCTGCGCGCTGGCGCAGGAGATCATCGTGCTGCCCCCGGACGTCGAGGCGGAACTCGAAGGAATCGCCGAGGCGGACGCCGAAAGCCTCCGCCGCGCCGCAGCGGACCACCCGCGCCGCACCGAGGCGCGGCTCGTGGCCGCCGTCCTGCGCGAAGGCGACGCGGCTTGCGTGATGCGGCTGCGCGGCGTCCAGCCGGGCGACGAGGACGAGAACGCGGTCGACGAACTGGTGGAAAGCCCGGATCTCGCGCCGAATCTCGTGGACGCGCTGAAGACGACCCTGCAGCCCTGATTCACCGGCTGCTGCTTCCGTTAAATCCGTGAAGGGCCCCTTGAGGGAATCAGATTCCCTCAAGGGGCCCTTCACGGACTTGCTCGAGTGCCGCTCAGCAGTGCTCGACCGGGCGGCCGGCCTTCAGGTTGTCCAGCTGCTTGAGCGCGTCGTCCAGCGTCGACACCTTGATGAGGTTGAGCCCTTCCGGCGCGGCCGATTTGGCCTCGGCGCAGTTGTGCTCGGGGACGAGGAAGTCGGTCGCGCCCGCTTCCTTCGCGCCGACGACCTTGAACGAGATCCCGCCGATCGGCCCGACCTGGCCGGTCTCGCTGATCTCGCCGGTGCCCGCGATGTGCCTGCCGCCCGCGAGGTCGCTGCCCGGTTTCCCGGGCGGGGTGAGCCGGTCGATGATCGCGAGGGTGAACATCAGGCCCGCCGAGGGGCCGCCGACGTCCTGCAGCGAGATGTCGACGGAGAACGGCGCGACCGCGCGGTCGACGGCGGTCAGCCCGAGGAAGCCCTGGGTGCGGTCCTCGCGCTGGGCGAGCGTGACCGGCACGGTGCGCTCCGGCTGGCCGAGGTGCTGGAAGGTGACCTGGACGCTGTCGCCCGGCTTGGTGTTGACGATCGAGGCGGCGACCTCGGCGGCCTCGCGCACCTGCTTGCCGTTGACCGCGATGAGCTTGTCGCCGGGGGCGAGGATGTGGTCGGCCGGACTGCCGGACACGATCTGCTTCGCGACGACCTGCACCGGGTAGCCGAGGTGGCGCAGCGCGGCGACCTGGGCGTTGCTCTGCGAGTTCTGCAGCTGCTGGATGTTCTCCTGCTTGACCTGCTCGTTGGTCTCGCCGGGCTTGTAGTACTCCTCGCGCGGCGCGAGCGCGTAGCGGCCGCTGGCCCAGAGGCCGAGCGCGGTGAAGAGGTTGATGCCGTCGTTGAGCGAGACGGTGGTCATCCGCAGTTCGCCGCTGGTGCCGTAGGTCTGCTGTCCCTTGACCTGGATCACCGGGCTGCCCGCGGCGTCGCGGCCGAGGGTGTCGTAGGTGGGCCCGGGGCTGATCGCGACATACGGCACCTGGACCAGGAACCCGGCCACGACGAACACCAGGAACAGCACGCCGCTGACCAGCATCGTCCATCCGCGGCGGGTCATCCGCCGGTCGCTGCGGGCCGGCGCGCGCGACGGCTCGGCGCGGCGGGACTGGTTCGCGGTGTCCTCGTCCGGTTTTGTCACGAGCGACAGCGTACGGTGACTGTGTTCGCTTCCCGGTGAAGGCCACGGTTGACGCGCTGAGCCGGGTCGTACCCGCGTACGGTGGAGCTATGAGCAATCCCCCGTTCGGCTTCGGACCGCCCGATCCCGACAAGCGAGGCGACAACGACCCCTCGAACCCGGGCCAGCCCGGCGGAGCCGAGGCGTTCAACCAGCTCGGGCAGATGCTGAGCCAGCTGGGCCAGATGCTGAGCCAGGCGGGCTCGTCGAGCGGGCCGGTCAACTACGACCTGGCGAAGCAGATCGCACTCCAGAACCTGAGCGGACGGGACGACGGCAAGATCGGCTTCGCGTCCGAGGGCGGCGATTCCTCGACGGCCGTGCGCGACGCCGCGCACCTGGCGGAACTGTGGCTCGACGCGGCGACGATCCTCCCCGCGGGCGCGACGACCACCGTGTCGTGGTCCGCGCGCACCTGGGTCGAGAAGACGCTGCCGACCTGGCAGCGGCTGTGCGATCCGGTGGCGCAGCAGGTGTCCGGCGCGTGGATGCAGGCGCTGCCCGAAGAGGCCAAGCAGGCGGCCGGTCCGCTGCTGTCGATGATGGGCCAGATGGGCGGCATGGCCTTCGGGTCCCAGCTCGGCAACGCGCTGGCGCAGCTCGCGCAGGAAGTCCTCACGTCGACCGAGGTCGGCCTGCCGCTCGGCGAGGCCACCACGTCGGCGCTGCTCCCGGCGAACATCGAGAAGTTCACTGAGGGTTTGGAGCTGCCCGCCAGCGAGGTGCTGGTCTTCCTGGCCGCGCGCGAGGCCGCGCACCAGCGGTTGTTCGCACACGTGCCGTGGCTGCGGCAGCGCCTGCTCGCGACAGTCGAGGAGTTCGCCCGCGGCATCACTGTCGATACCTCCGCGCTGGAGTCCCTGGCCGGAAGCATCGACCCGGCGAACCCGGCGAGCATCGAAGAAGCGATGTCGTCCGGTCTGTTGGAGCCCCAGACCACTCCCGAGCAGCAGGCCGCCCTGAAGCGCCTGGAAACCCTGCTGGCGCTGGTGGAAGGCTGGGTGGACGTGGTGGTGGCCGAGGCCATCGGCGACCGTCTTCCCGGAGCCGAGGCCCTGCGCGAAACGCTGCGCCGCCGCCGTGCGACCGGCGGCCCCGCCGAGCAGACCTTCGCGACCCTGGTGGGTCTGGAACTGCGCCCGCGCCGGATGCGCGCCGCGTCGTCCTTGTGGAAGCTCGTCGAAGACCGCCACGGCATCGAAAAACGCGATGGCCTGTGGTCCCACCCGGACCTCATGCCGACCGCCGAGGACCTGGACGAGCCCCTGGACTTCGCCGACCGCATGGCCGAACCGCACGCTCTCGCCTCGGACCTGGACCCGATCGCCGAGCTGGAGCGTACGGAGAAGGCCGAGCGCGAGGCCCGCGAAGCCAAGTCGGCCGCCGAAGATGGCGGTGAGGCTAAGGATTCCGACACAGCCTCTGGCGACAAGGGCGACGAGACCCCGAAGGACGAGGGGAACCCGCCTTCCTAGGGCCTCTCAGCTACCCCGCCCGCGCGGACCGTCTCACCTGAGCTGAGACGGTCCGCGCGGCGTTTGTATTGCCAGCACTCCGCTCCGCACCCAACACTCGCCCTCGCTGGTTCCTTCACACCATCGATCACGGCGCGCCAGGCGACCGCTCCGCACCCAACACTCGCCCTCGCTGGCTCCTCCACACCATCGATCACGGCGCGCCGGGCGACCGCTCCGCACCCAACACCCGCCCGCGCTGGCTCCTCCACACCATCGATCACGGCGCGCCAGGCGACAGCCAAGACCTCGACGTTCGAGCCTTCCCACTCGGCCGCCCCGCTCACGACTTGAGACACCGCCGCTGACTTGTCTCCGGCCAGGCCGCCTCAGCCGCCTGGTCCCCGCGCTCAGGATCGCCTTGCCCTTCTCCCGGCTGCGATCAGCCGTCCGCGCAATCCTCCCCCGAATTCCTTCGCTCCACCGCAGCTGGCCACGAACTCCGTCCGGCCACGCCGTCCGCCCTCCAGAACCCTCCGAAACCAGCGTCCACCGGCTCTCCAACGCGGCCGAGCAGCCGCAGCCACCCCCTCAGTCCTCCTCCGAAATCCCCCACCCAGCCGCCGCCGAAAGCCCCTCCAGGTACCCGATCGCCCGTTCCGTCTTCGGATACCGGTTGACCAGCGTCCAGAACGCCGCGTCGTGCCCCGGCTCCTTCAGGTGCGCCAGCTCGTGGATCAGCACGTAATCCAGCACCCACTGCGGCACCCGCTGGAGCCGGTCGCTGACCCGGATGGTCGCGTCCACCGGCGTGCACGACGCCCACCGGGTGCGCATCGGCGGCACCCACCGCACGCTGGCCGGCAGCGCTTTCCCGTCCAGGTACTTCGCCCCGAGCAGGGCGCAGCGCGCCAGCAACGCCGCGTCCGACGCCTTGGGCGGCGCCGCCTTCCGTCCTCCCGAGCGCAGCAGCCTGCGCTCCATCTCCGCGACCCAGTGTTTCTCTTCCTCGCGGGTCATCCGGGCCGGGATGAGGACCACCAGGGTGTCCTCGTTCCAGTACGCGGTGACCGTCCGGTGCCTGCGCTGGCTGCGCCGCACCTCGACCTTGTGTTGAGAAGTGTCCGACGGGGCCTTCTCGCCCCTGCCTCTCAGTGAGGGCATCCGTGCTTCGACCACTCGACAACGGTAAGGCTCAGCACCGACAACTTGGAGCGCCGAAAGGTCACAGCCCTGAGTTGTCCACAAGTAGATTTCCCTGTGGACAACTCGGCTTCTCACCCGCGAGTGGCGTTCCGGAGCTGCCAAGCTGGCCGCATGACCCTGTCCAGTGTTCCGCCGCCGGACGTGCTCCTCCCGGCGTATCCGACGTTGCTTCCGGGCATCCACGTGCTCGAACGCGACGGCAACGAGATCCAGTTCGGCCTCGACCCCCGCCACGGCATCATCGCCAACGGCCTGCCCGCTCCGATCGTCGACAGCGTCCGCAGGCTCGACGGACGGCGTGGGCTCGAGGACATCCTGCTCGCTGTAGGCGAACACCGGGACCAGTTCCATCTGCTGCTGAAACAGCTGGCCGCACTCGGTTTGGTCACCGAAGCGGCGAAGAAGAGCGCGAAACGGGTCGAGACCGGGTTGTGGTCGCTGCGAGCCCGGCACTATCAGCCAGCGCTCACGGACCGTCGCTGGCAAAGCCTCATCGCGGTCCACGGCAGCGGACGGATCGCCGTGGCGGTCGCCGCGCTGCTCGCGGCGTCCGGAGTCGGGCACCTCGACATCCGTGCGTCCGGCAGGGTCAACGAAGCCGACCTCGGTTCCGGGTTCACGCCGGCTGAGCTGGGCCAGCCCAGGCAACGCGCGATCCGGACCGTCGTCGCCCGGGTCGCGCCCGACGTCACCACCGCCCGGAACCAGCGCCGCCTCCCTGACCTCGTGCTGCTCACCGACACGCTCGTCCCGCCGCCGGAAGAAGTGGCCGAGCTGGTCGACTCGGCCACCTCGCACCTGCCGGTCCGGGTGTGGGAGGGCACGGGCATCGTCGGCCCGCTCGTGGTGCCTGGCCGCAGCGCCTGCCTCCGCTGCTGTGACCTGCATCGGACCGATGCTGATCTGTCGTGGCCAAGGATCGCGACGCAGCTGGTCGGCCGGATTCCACGGGCTGATCTGGGTGCCGTCCACGCCTGCGCCTCGCTCGCCGTAGCGCAGGCGATGCGGCTGCTCTCGCCGAGCGAAACCCCGCCGCCTGCCTGGAACGCCACGTTGGAGATCGACAACTTCGACGGAAAGTTGCACCGCAAGGACTGGGAGCCACATCCGGACTGCGGTTGCGGAGCGCCCGTACCGGTCGAGGAAGGCCCCTTACCGGCGGAGGAGGCTCCCGAGGAGGTGCTGCAAGAGACGTAGGCCACACCTAGGTGGCGTCAGCAGGCTGCGAGCGTCGTGCTCATCAAGGCAGAATCGCAGGGTGACCGACTTTCGCGACCGAACCGGAGACCGCGATTCCGCCATGCCGCGTCGCGGCGCTGCCCGTACCGCGAAGCTGGCGAGCCTCCCGCTCGGCATCGCCGGACGAGCCGTGGGCGGCTGGGGCAAGCGGCTGGCCGGGCAGAGCGCTGAGCAGGTGAGCGCGACGCTCTCGGCCAAGGCCGCGGAGCAGCTGTTCGAGGTGCTGGGCACGCTCAAGGGCGGCGCGATGAAGTTCGGGCAGGCGCTGAGCGTCTTCGAGGCCGCGGTACCGGACGACATGGCGCAGCCGTATCGGGAAGCGCTCACGAAGCTGCAGTCGGCCGCGCCGCCGATGCCTGCCCGGCAGACCCATCGCGTGCTCGCCGAGCAGCTGGGCCGGTCCTGGGTCGGACGGTTCTCGCACTTCGACGACGAGCCGGCCGCCGCGGCGAGCATCGGTCAGGTGCACCGCGCGACCTGGCACGACGGTCGCGAGGTGGCGGTCAAGGTCCAGTACCCGGGCGCGGACGAGGCGCTGCGCAGCGACCTGCGCCAGTTGCAGCGCTTCAGCAGGCTGTTCCAGGCTTTTGTGCCCGGCACCGACGTGAAACCGCTTCTCATGGAGCTGGCCGAGCGGATGGACGAGGAACTCGACTACCTCGCCGAAGCCGACAACCAGCGCGCGTTCGCGAAGGCGTTCGAGGGCGACCCCGAATTCCTGATCCCGCGCGTCGTGGCGAGCGCGCCGAAGGTGGTGGTCAGCGAGTGGGCCACCGGCACCCCGCTGGCCAAGATCATCTCGGACGGCGATCCGGCCACCCGCAACCTCGCCGGGCGGCTTCTCGCGGAGTTCCACTACTCGTCGCCGGCGCGGGCGAATCTCCTGCACTCCGACCCGCACCCCGGCAACTTCATGCTGACCGGCGACGGCAGGCTGTGCGTGATCGACTTCGGCGGCGTCGCGAAGCTGCCGCACGGAATTCCGCGGCACCTGGGCGAAATCACGCGACTCGCCTTGGACGGCCACTCCGACGACCTGATGCGGCTGCTGCGCGAAAACGGTTTCGTGCGCGCGGATTCGTCCCTGGAAGCGGACGAGGTGCTTGCCTATCTCGCGCCGTTCACCGAGCCGCTGGCCGAGCCGACGTTCCACTTCACGCGCCGCTGGATGCAACGGCAAGCGGGCCGCGTCGGCGACTCCCGCGGCAACGACTTCCACGTCGGCCGCGCGCTGAACCTGCCGCCGGAGTACCTGATGATCCACCGGGTCACGGCAGGATCGACGGGCATCCTCTGCCAGCTCGACGCCGAGATCCCGGCTCGCGGCATCGTGGAACGGTGGCAGCCGGGGTTCGCCGCCTGAGTTGTCCACAAGCCGAGGCGACCACGCCGAGTTGTCCACAGATTGCGCAGGGTGGTTTCGCTGAGTTGATCAAGCCGTCATTCTCGAGGTATGACGACTACGACAAGCACAGACTCCCTCGCTTTCGGTGACTTGGTCTCGCACGGAGTTCTCCACCGACGGCACCTGCGCGTCGCGGGAATTTCGGATCGAAGAGCCGCACAGCTTTCCGGCCCGGGCGGACCGTGGCGACAGGTGTACTCCGGCGTGTACCTCGTGCACGACAAACCTCCGAGCCGAGAAGAACTCCTGCACGCGGCCGTTGCCCGGTACGGTCCCGGAACCGTCGTCACCGGCACAGATGCGTTGTGCGCACACGGAATCAGCCATCCGCGGACCGCAGAGATCCATCTTTTGGTACCGCACAACCGAAGGCCAGCCAACGAACCGAGCGTCATCACGTACCGAACCGCCCGAATGCCCGAAGCGATCCTGATCGACGGCTTGCCCTACGCGAGCGCCGCCCGCGCAGCTCTCGACCTCGCCCGGCGGGAAAACGATCCGGACGAGATCGCAAGGCTGGTCTCGCTGCCGCTGTATTGGGGCTTAGCGGATCGCGCCGAGCTCACCCGCGAACTGGACAACGGAAACCAGCGCGGCTCAGCAGCCGTGCGCACAGTCCTGCGCAGCCTCGACGACCAAGAAACCTTCGCGCACGGACAAGCACTCCGTGTCCTCCAACGAACACCGCTGCCCACCCCACAATGGAACGTCGCAGTCTGCGACCGCCGCGGCCGACGACTCGGTACCGCAGATGCGTGGTGGGACGAAATCGGCCTCGCCTGGCGCTACCGCACTGCAGCGGGCCCCGAAGACTTCAGCCACCTAGCACTGGCCGCGACCGGCACCGTGTTGTTTCGGTGTACCCCACGCCAACTCCGGGATTCACCGGAAGAGATGAGCACCGAGCTTCTCAACGCCTACCGCCATGCGGCGCGCACTCCTCGCCCGAAAGTGCGCGCTGTCTACAAGACAGGAAATGCCGCATGACCCAAACCTGATGCACAGGAGGGACAATGCGGCACTGCTGTCAGCCGCTCGGCAGGCAATGTGTCCTGGACGCCCCGGCGTGGCCACTCGTTCACCGGTACCCGGAGGCAACTTACTTCGGTTCACGCCCGAGGCGAGTGGCAGCGCTCGACATGCTGGAAATTAATGCGCGCGCAACCCCAGTCGCCGGTATTCGTCGAACAGCTTGCCGTTGACCTACCGAAACTCGCTGCGTCCAACCCAGAGCACCGGTATCCGGCGGACAGGCTTCCGTCGACCGACCGAAACTAGCTGAGCCCGACCCGGGCACCGATATTCGCCGAACAGCCTGCCACCGACCTACTGAAAACTGGCTCGTCCTAGCCAGGGCACCGATATTCGCTCAACAGGCCGATACTGACCGTCCGAATCTGGCTGCCCGCGATCCGGTCACCAGTATTCGTCCGGCAGCTTGCCTTCGATGTCCCGGACGTGGTTGCGCGCGCAGTCCGGACAGAGCCAGCGCTGCTCGCCGTTTTCCTTGGTGCTGACCCAGGCCAAGGTCGCGAGCGGGTCAGTTTCGGCAGCACGTGCTCGACCGCACCAGGAGCACGTCGGGCCGGGCGCGGTCACGATCGACGTCCGTGGTGCACGGTGCGCGCGCCGAGCAGGAAGAGGTCGCGACGTTTGCCGAGGTAATGGGAGCTGTCCGGATCGAGCAAAGAAGCCAGCGTCGCACGGTCTTCGTCCGCGAGATGGTCGGCACCGTGCGTCGCGAGACGGGAAAGGTGGTGGTGCACATAGTCAGTGAGACCGTCCGGGCCAGGTGCGGGGTGGTCCACCAATGCGCTGAACGAGCTGACGTCAGCGAGCCCGGCCCGTTCGAGCGCGACTGTCCAGCCGTAGGGCATCGGCACGGCGCCGTCGATGCCCTCGCGCATCCCGACGAACCACTCAGCCTGCGCGGCCTGCAACCGGTCCTCCAGGCCGGGCCGTCCGACTCCGAGATCCCAAGGGAGGCAAGAAAAAGACAACCCGCCCTCAGCGAGAGCGACCACGCCGCCAGCCCGCGCGACAGCCGCAAGCGTGCCGATCGCGGCCTGCTGGTCCGGAAGGTGATGCACAACGCGCGACGCCCACACGAGATCCGCGGCGGGAAGCAAGTCAGGCAAGGCACTGTCGGCAAGATCGGCGACGATCGCCCGAACCTCGACTGTCGGTGCCCTGCTTCCGGTCGCAGCGGTGTGGTTGCTCGAGACCTCACTGCCCGAGCCTCCAGCGGCAGCGGTGTGGTTGCTCGAACCCGCGTCGGACGTGCGGTGGTCCCCGTCCCCATCGGTCGCGACATGGCCTCCACGTTCGGGCGGGAAGGCTGGGTTGTCTGCGCGATTGTTCTGCGCTGCATCGGCGGCGGCGAGGACGGCGCGTTCGGCCTCGTGGAGAAGCTCGGGAGTCGCGTCGACCAGGATGATTGTGCCGCCGTGCTGGGTGGCCAGGGCTTGGGCGAAGTGGGTGCTCATCCCGCCCGCGCCGCAGCCCAGGTCGATCACCGTCGGGTTGGCGGGCAGTTTCGCGACCAGGCGGGCTGCGATGGCGGCCTGCGCGGGGGCGTCGAGGGTGTCGGCTGCGCGGAGGAGGACCAGCCGGTCAGCCCAGTCGATGTGGTCGTGCGTATGTCCGGACACTGGCTCATTGAACACCCGTCCCCGGGCGAGAACGAGCCTGGAAGGTCCCCCCGACGGGCCTTCCAGGCTCATTCCCGCGAAGTGATCAGCGACGGGATTGGTCGCGCGGACGCCTGCCCCTCCCCTTGGGCAGAGCGTCGCTTCCCCGTTCCCGAAAACCGATACCGGTTGCTCGTGGCCGAGCCGGTTGGGCAAGGCGAATCACGCCGACGGCCTGGTTCACAGCCGGATGATCGGGCGACGGAACCGGATCCACGCTGCCTGAGATGAGCCGGGCAGCGCGAATCGGCTCGGAGGCGGGATCAAAGCCCGGGCGGCCGACGCTCGCCAGCAGGATTGGAGGCAATCCTGCTGGCGGGCATCGGCTTCCGGACGGTCCCAGACAAAGAGGCAGGTCAGGTGAGTCCAGCTGAAGCCGGACCCACCTCACCGGACCGAGCTGGGGTCTAGCTGGGTGGTTGGAATCGCTCCGCTCGGCTGGTCGCCCAGCGGGCTACTCGCGACCAGCGGCGCGCGGCTCGCGCTCGGCGCCATGGACGTTGGATTTCATGTTCGGTTATCAGGTCGCGTATTCGCGCTCGGGACAGTTCTTCGTGAAGCAACATCTTCGTGGTCTCCTGAGACTTGTTCTGCTTGGGTTTCGGCTGCACACGGACCGGTTTTCCGGTGCGGGCCTCGAAATCGCGCGTGGTGATGAGGTCGACGGTCATGCGGCGGCGCTCCGGGCCGCGGCGACGGGTTCGAGGGCTGCGTTCTTGCGCGGACGGCCACGGGGCCGCTTGCGCGCGATCACCGCACCGCGCTCGAAGATCTCCCCTCCCCAGACACCCCACGGCTCACGCCGGGCGAGTGCTCCCGCGAGGCAGGCCTCGCGGACCGGGCAGCCGGCGCAGAACGCCTTGGCCCGCTCGAGTTCCGCGGGCGATTCGGCGAACCAGAGGTCCGCGTCGCGCGAGCGGCAGGGGAGTTCGGGCTCAGCGACCCCGTCGAGCAGGTCGCCGATGTCGAACCCTTCGGCTAAGGGGCCCTCGGCGAGGGCGATGGCGGCAGACATATCCGTGCTCCTTTGCGATTCGGTGGTGGTGTGGCGGTGGGCGATCGAACTGGACAACTTGTTCCTTCTTGTTGTGCAGCCAAAAAAACACGAAGGCCGCGGATCCGGTTACCGGTTCCGCGGCCTTCGTGAGCCTTGAGTCCTGACGTCAGGTCAGGAACTTCGCTCCCGTATCGACAACGGAACACGGAACTGCTTGATGGTCGGCAGATCGACATCAACCTGCGGGTACGCGGCAACAACGGCCGCGGTCGCGAGAGTGATGCCGGCCGGGGCCCCGTTGCGCTCGATGCGACGCAATCCGTCACTGTGACGACGCGTTCCGTCGATGTGCGCGAACGTGGACACACCGGTGCCCTGGCGCGGGGCGGCGACGGTCGTGCAGACAGGCAGACCAGTGCCAGGGATCGTGTGCATCAGATTGCTGATCATTTCACCGGCACCGCCTTTCTCTGTCGGACTGCGCCGCGTGAAGCGGCAACCGTCGTGTTCTTGTTCTTCCCCAGACCGGGCCTTCTTCTCGCCCGGGTGCCTACGCAGGCTATGCGCCCCGGCACAGCCGGGGCAACTTATTTTCCCAAATCTCTGCCGAAGAGACGAAGATCGCCCCCTAGCAGCAGGTTCGCCGCATCGATCACCGCGAAGACGCGGTCAAGATCGCATCGACGAGCGGACCACGTCGAGCACTTCCGCGCCGAACCGTTCCAGCTTCGTCGCGCCGATCCCGGAGATCGACACCAGCGCGCCGTCGTCGGTCGGCCGTTGCTCGGCGATCGCCATCAGCGTCGCGTCAGTGAACACGACGAAGGCCGGGACCTTCAACTCCCGCGAACGCTCCCCGCGCCACGTCTTCAGCTTCTCCAGCAAATCCTCATCCACTGTGGACGGGCATTTCCCGCACCGCCCCAGCTTGACCTCCATGGTCTGCACCAGCGGACCGCCGCACAGCCGGCAGCGCGCGACGTTCGACCCGGGCTTCGACACCTGCTGCGAACGGGCGATGCGCGCCGCCGGGTGGTCCTCCGGGATCAGCCCGTACAGGAACCGCGACCGGCGCCGGTTGCGTCCCCGGCCCTGTCCGCGCGAGAGCGACCACGACAGCGACAGATGTTCTCGAGCCCGCGTCACCCCGACGTAGAACAGCCGCCGTTCTTCTTCGATCGCGGCGTCGTCGCCGTCCGCATGCAGGATCGGCATGGTGCCCTCGGACAGCCCGACGAGGAACACTGCGTCCCACTCGAGCCCCTTCGCCGCGTGCAGTGACGCGAGCGTGACGCCTTCGACCGTCGGCGGGTGCTGCGCCGCCGCGCGCTGTTCGAGCTCCGCGACGAAGCGCGGCAGGTCCGCGTCCTCGACCGATGCCGCCAGCTCCTCGGCCAGCTCCACCAGCGCGAGCAGCGCGTCCCACCGCTCCTTCGCCGCTCCCCCTGACGGCGGTTGCTCGGTGAGCCCGACCCGCGCGAGCACCGAGCGCACCGCGGTGACCAGCTCGAGCGAGGTCGGTTCCATCGACGCCGTGCGCAGCGCCGCCATCGCCTGCCGCACCTCGGTGCGCTGGAAGAACCGCTCGCCGCCGCGGACCAGGTACGGGATCCCGGCTTCGGTGAGCGCCTGCTCGTAGGCCTCCGACTGCGCGTTGACCCGGAACAGCACCGCGATCTCGCTCGCTGACACGTCCGCGTCGAGCAGTTCGCGGATCCGCCGCGCGACCGCGCTGGCTTCGGCGGCCTCGTCCTCGTACTCGGCGAACTGAGGTTCCGGACCCTCCGGCCGCTGTCCGATGAGCTTCAGCCGCGAACCGGCCGGACGTCCGCGCGCGGCGCCGATCACGCGGTTCGCCAGCGCGACGACCTGTGGCGTGGACCGATAGTCGCGTTCCAAGCGCACGACGGTCGCCTCCGGGAACCGCCGCGTGAATTCCAGCAGCGACTTCGGCGAGGCGCCGCCGAAGGAGTAGATGGTCTGGTTGGCGTCGCCGACGACGGTGAGGTCGTCTCGGCCGCCGAGCCACGCGTCGAGCAGCCGCTGCTGCAACGGCGTGACGTCCTGGTACTCGTCGACCACGAAGCAGCGGTACCGATCGCGGAACTCGGCCGCGACCGCCTCGTGCTTCTCCAGCACCGCGGTGGTCTGCAGGAGCAGGTCGTCGAAGTCGAGGACCTGCGCGTTCGTCTTCAGCTCCTCGTACCAGCGGTAGACCTCGGCGACCTGCGCGACCGGCGCGGGAGTGTCGCGCTGCGTCCGCGCGGCGACCGAGGGGTAGTCGTCCGGCGACACGAGCGACGCCTTGCTCCACTCGATCTCGCTCGCCAGGTCGCGCAGCACCTCGGTCTCGGTGCTCAGCCGGACGCGCTGGGCGGCCTGTGCGACGAGCCGGAACTTGTTGTCGATCAGGTCCCAGGGCCGGTCGCCGACGACCCGCGGCCAGAAGTAGCGGAGCTGACGGCGGGCGGCGGCGTGGAACGTCAGCGCCTGCGCCGCGTCGACCCCGAGGCCGCGCAGCCGGGTGCGCATCTCCCCCGCGGCGCGCGTCGTGAAGGTGACCGCCAGTACTTGCCCCGGCGAGACGTGGCCCGATTGCACCAGGTGGGCGATGCGGTGCGTGATCGTCCGGGTTTTGCCGGTGCCCGCGCCGGCGAGGACGCACACGGGACCGCGGGGGGCCGCCGCGGCGGCTCGCTGCTCGGGATCAAGCCCGTCGAGCAGGCCTTGGCGGCTCTGCCGGCTCTGGGGAGACGATGCGATGGCCACCCCGCGATCCTCGCAGAGGGGGCCGACGGATTCCCGGCCGGGCACGCGGCCGTATCCTGGTCATATGGCGGGCAAGCAGGACAAGGAAGCGGCCAAGCAGGCCAAGCGGGAAAAGCGCGCTGCGAGCAAGGCCCGGCGCGGCCAGCTGTTCGAGGCGTTCAAGATGCAGCGCCGCGAAGACCCGATGCTCATCCCCTGGATGGTCGGTTCGATCGTGGTGGTCGCCGGTGTGCTGTTCGGCATCGGGTTCATCTTCAATATCCAGTGGACGCTGCTGCCGCTGGGCGTCGTGCTCGGCATCCTGCTCGCCGTGATCATCTTCGGCAGGCGCGTGCAGCGCACGGTCTACGGGAAGGCCGACGGCCAGCCCGGCGCGGCCGCCTGGGCGCTGGAGAACCTGCGCGGGAAGTGGAAGGTCACGCCGACCGTCGCCGCGACGACCCAGCTCGACGCCGTCCACCGCGTGCTCGGCCACCCCGGCGTGATCCTCGTGGCGGAGGGCGCTCCGCACCGGGTGAAGAACCTGCTCGCGCAGGAGAAGAAGCGCGTGTCCCGGCTGGTGGGCGACACCCCGATCTACGACGTCACGATCGGCCACGAGGACAAGCAGGTTCCGCTCAAGAAGCTGCAGTCGCACCTGACGAAGCTGCCGCGCAACCTCAAGCCGGCCCAGGTCGACGCCCTCGAAGCGAAGCTGGCCGCCCTCGGCTCGCGCGGCGCGGCGATGCCGAAGGGGCCGATGCCCGCGGGCGCGAAGATGCGGAACGTGCAGCGCACCATCCGCCGTCGCTGACGCTGCTTGCTGACGAAGAACCCCCGGTCCGAGGCGGCCGGGGGTTCTTCGCGTTCGAAGCAGCGCGGCGCGGGACCGGCGCGAGGTTGTTGTCCGTGAAGGGCTCCTTGAGGGAATCAGATTCCTTCAAGGAGCCCTTCACGGACCAGCGTCAACGCATCCGGATGACGACGGTGTTGGTGGCGCGGTCGAGCCAGTTGCGGCCGTCGGCGTTGCGCACCAGCGGCGGGAGCAGCAGCGCGGTCAGCACCATCCGCACCAGCGCGCGCCACGCGCCGACCATCGTCGCGCCGTCCAGGCGGGCCACCCGGATGCCCAGGACCGCCATGCCGGGCGTGAAGCCGAAGAACGTCACCGGGACGACCGTGATGACCGCCCAGACCGCGCCCGCCCAGAGGTTGAACGTCTGCATCGCGGCGGCGTTCTGCAGGTCGTAGCGCACGAACAGGGCCGTGATCAGGGACGCGAGCACCAGGTCGACGACCAGCGCGAGGAAGCGCGGGCCGCCGCCGGCCACCGCGCCCACGCCGGTTTCGGGCAGGCCCATCGACTCGCCGCGCCACTTCGGGGCCTCGCGCGGGCCCGCCGCGGTGGAGCCGTCGCCGGTGCCCGGCAGCCATTCGCCCGTCCATCTCGCCACCCGTCCAGGGTATGCCGGTGGCGCGGACCACATCCGGCCTGGTCGACTGGGCAGTGGCGGCGACCCGTTAACACCGGCGAAACATTCGGGTGACGGTCGGGCAACACCGCCCTCTTAGCGTGAGCCGAAGAGAGTACAGCCGCCGGTAACGAACGAGAAGGAGTCACCGAGGGTGCCCACTACTCCAGACGACATTCAGCGCCTCATCGCCGACGAGAAGGTCGAGTCGATCGACGTCAGGTTCTGCGACCTGCCGGGCGTCATGCAGCACTTCACGGTGCCGGCCAAGGCGTTCGACCTGGAGGCGTACGAAGAGGGCCTCGCCTTCGACGGCTCCTCGGTGCGCGGCTTCCAGTCGATCCACGAGTCCGACATGCTGCTGCTGCCGGACCCCGAGACGGCGCGGATCGACCCGTTCCGCAAGGCGAAGACGCTCTCGCTGAACTTCTTCGTGCACGACCCGTTCACCCGCGAGGCCTACAGCCGCGACCCGCGCAACATCGCGCGCAAGGCCGAGCAGTACATCGCGGAGTACGGCGTCGCCGACAACGTCTTCTTCGGTCCGGAGGCGGAGTTCTACATCTTCGACTCGGTCCGCTTCGAGGACGCCGAGCACCTGTCGTTCCACGAGATCGACTCGGTCGAGGGCTGGTGGAACACCGGTGCCGACACCGAAGGCGGGAACCAGGGCTACAAGACGAAGTTCAAGGGCGGCTACTTCCCCGTCCCGCCGGTCGACCACTTCGCCGACCTGCGCGACGACATCGTCCGCACGCTGACGAACTCCGGCTTCGAGATCGAGCGCGCGCACCACGAGGTGGGCACCGCAGGCCAGACGGAGATCAACTACAAGTTCAACACGCTGCTGCACGCTGCCGACGACCTGCAGCTGTTCAAGTACATCGTGAAGAACACCGTGTTCGCCGCCGGCAAGACCGCGACGTTCATGCCGAAGCCGCTCGCCGGCGACAACGGCTCGGGCATGCACTGCCACCAGTCGCTGTGGAAGGACGGCCAGCCGCTGTTCCACGACGAGTCCGGCTACGCGGGCCTGTCCGACACGGCGCGGCACTACATCGGCGGTCTGCTCAAGCACGCGCCGAGCCTGCTGGCCTTCACCAACCCGACGGTGAACTCGTACCACCGCCTGGTGCCGGGCTTCGAGGCGCCGGTTTCGCTGGTGTACTCGCAGCGCAACCGCTCCGCCTGCGTGCGCATCCCGATCACCGGCAACAACGCGAAGGCCAAGCGCGCCGAGTTCCGCTGCCCGGACTCGTCGGGCAACCCGTACCTGGCGTTCTCCGCGATGATGATGGCCGGGCTCGACGGCATCAAGAACAAGATCGAGCCGCCGGAACCGATCGACAAGGACCTCTACGAGCTGCCGCCCGAGGAGGCCAAGAACGTCAAGCTGGTCCCGGGCGACCTGGGCACCGTGCTGGACACGCTGGAAGCCGACCACGACTACCTGCTCGAGGGCGGCGTCTTCACGCCCGACGTGATCGAGACGTGGGTCCAGTACAAGCGCGAGAACGAGATCGACCCGCTGCGGCTTCGCCCGCACCCGTACGAGTTCTCGCTGTACTACGACGTGTGATGCCAGACCGGGGTTGACCTGGTAAACGGCAGCGACAAGCGGCCGGTTCCGCCATCCGTGCGGGGCCGGCCGTTTGTGTTTCCCGGTATCCAGGGCGCGCCGCGGAGAAGTCCGGCCCGCCGTTCGCCCGGTGACCGACGGCCCTAAGGTGCTTTCATGCCATTCCGCGCGGAGGAACGAGAGCCGGTTTTCTCGCCCGAGGAACTCGCCTCGGCGGCACGGGGCTGTCCGGCGCTCGCCGAGGCGGCGAAGCTGGCCGAATGGGTCGGACCTGGTCGGCCGCTGACCGCTCGCGGGGTGCTCAAACCCGCCGCCGCCGTCGAGGCCTGCGACCTGCTCGGGATCGAACTGCCCACCCGCAAGCCCCGCAGCGCGCTGGACATCGATCAGCTGATGCTGGCGTGGTTCACCGCGGCGGCGGCCGGATTCGTCGAGGTGGAGCGTGGCCGGGCGGCTGCGGGCGCAGCGCTGGAGACCTGGGCCGAGGGGACCGCGGACGAGGTACTGGCGGTCTGGACCCGGTGCACGATGGAGTGTTTCGGGCTGGCCGGCGAGGCGGGCGATCCCGATGCGGAACTCCTGGACGGGTTGGCCGTCCTGTACGAGCGGGGCGGCACGATCTCGCTGGACGACCTGAGCGAGGACATCGCGAGGGGCCTCTCCGCCGGCACGCCGGGCTGCGCTTGCCCGTCCTGCTCGTTGGCGACCGGCCTCCTCGAGGACCTGGCAGGCGCGACGGAAGCCGGCGGCGAGATCGTCGAAGCCCTCGCCGAGTTCGGCGTCGCCGCCCTGCACGGCGACACCGCCGAGCTGACCTCGCTGGGGCGTTGGCTCACCGATTTCCTGTTCCGGCGGAACGCGCCGGCGGCCGGAGCCGATGCCGCCGCGCTGGTGGCTGCGGTGGCGGCGCTGCCGGACCGGATCGCCGCGCTGATGGCCCGGCCCTGGCTGTCCGCCCGCGCGCCGGCCGAGGCCGCGGCCGAACTTATCTCGGCCGGCGAATCCGTGTCGGGGCAGCAGCGGCTCGCCGCACTGGCGCTGGCTCGCGAATGCGGCCCGGACGCGGCCGCCGCTTGGCGGGAGTGGGCGGGCGATGAAGGGTTCGGCTCCTACGCACGGATCTGGCTGGCCGAGCAGGACGGCACGGAGCCGGCCGAGACCGACCTGGCGTGGACCGCCGCGGACGCACTCGCCGTCCTGCAGGACACGCTGGCTCCTGATCTGCCCCCGCAAGCGCTGTCCGGCCTGCTCCACGACGAGGCAGGCGCCGAGCTGGCCGAAATCCTGCCGCTGCTGGCCGGCACTGGCCATCCGGCGGCCGACCGGCTGGCCAAGCTCCTGCCGGTCCCTCCGATGGCCGGATTGCCCGGCGGTCCACCGCCCGCACCGGACGCGCCCGTCCCGCCCGCCGCGGTGCGCCCCGACGCTCGCTACCAGATCAAGGTCGCCCTGCGCGACGTGACGAAACCGCCGGTGTGGCGACGCCTGGAGGTGCCCGCCGATCTCGACCTGGGCCAGCTGCACGAAGTGATCCAGATCGCGATGGGCTGGGAGAACTGCCATCTGCACGCCTTCTCGGCGGGTGGTGCCGAGTACGGAATTCCCGACCAGGGCCTCGGCCACGCCGACGAGCGGGCGGTGCGCCTGTCCCAGCTGCTGGCCGAGGTCGGCGACCGGCTGGACTACGCCTACGACTACGGCGACGGCTGGGAACACGACCTCACGCTGGAAAAAATCCTGCCTGCCGAAGCCGGAACGACCGGTGCGATCTGCACTGCCGGGAAAGGGGCGTGTCCGCCGGAGGACTGCGGCGGCCCGTACGGCTACCAGGAGCTGAAGGCGATTCTGGCCGATCCGGGCGACGACGAGCACGAGGGCATGCTCGAATGGCTCGGCTTGGCTTCGCCCGGCGACTTCGACCCGCACGCGTTTTCCGCTGAGGACGCCAATCGCCGGCTCGACCAGCTCACCGGGCCCCGCCTGCGCATCGTGCGCTGACTCCGGTTCGTCCCCGCTCCGGGCCCGAACGGCTGTGGGAGAGGCAGTATCTCGCCGCGTTCCTCAGCTGTTTTCGGCTTGTGCTGCGACGAATGCCGCGACGCAACGGTCCAGGTCTTCGCGAGAGTGTTCCGACGAGATCTGCACCCGGATGCGGGCCTCCCCCACCGGCACCACCGGATAGCTGAACGCGGTCACGTACACGCCGGATTCCCGCATTCGTTCGGCGACCCGGACGGCTTCCCGAGCATCTCCGAACATGACCGGCACGATGGGGTGTTCTCCGGGTAGGAGGTCGAAGCCCGACCGTTCCATGCGAGCGCGGAAGGCGGCGGTGTTGCGGTGGAGTGCGGCGCGGCGAGAGGGGTCCGCTGCCAGATCTAGGGCGGCCAAAGCACCGGCCACGATGGCGGGTGGGAGGGCGTTCGAGAACAGGTAGGGACGGGAACGCTGTCGCAGCAGTTCCACGATCTCGGCGTGAGCGCTGACGTAGCCGCCGGAAGCACCTCCGAGGGCTTTGCCCAGGGTGCCGGTGATGATGTCGACTCGGTCCTGCACGCCTAGCAACTCGGGGGTTCCGGCACCGGTCTCGCCGAGGATTCCGACGGCGTGTGAGTCGTCGACCATGACCAGGGCGTCATAACGGTCGGCTAGGTCGCAGATTTCTCCTAGTGGGGCGATGGAACCGTCCATGGAGAAGACGCCGTCGGTCACGATCAGGCGGCGGCGGGCTGGAGTCGACAGTTGGGTTTCCAGGTCGGTCAGGGTGCGGTAGCGGTGGCGGCGTGCTTTCGAAAGGCGGATGCCGTCGATGATCGAAGCGTGGTTGAGGGTGTGGGAGAGCACTACGTCTCGCGCGTCCAGCAATGCGGCGAATACGCCGCCGTTCGCGTCGAAGCAGGAGGAGTACAGGATCGTCGCGTCGGTGCTCAGCAAAGCTGACAAGCGATTCTCAAGGGCGGCGTGTTCGGTTTGGGTGCCGCAGATGAAGCGGACGCTTGCCATTCCGAAGCCGCGGGTTTCCAGGGCTTGTTTGGCGGCGGCGATTACTGCGGGGTGGTCGGCCAGGCCGAGGTAGTTGTTGGCGCAGAAGTTCAGGACATCCCGTCCGTCGACGACAAGGCGTGTCGATTGTGGAGAGGTGAGGTGGTGTTCGGTCTTGTATAGGTCCGCGGCGCGGAGGTCGTCTAGTGCGGCGCGCAGTTCGGGTTGGACGGACGTGTAGGTCATGCGCGGGGCCGGAATTGCTGGACCTCGCGGCGGCGGCCGTCCCAGCCGGTGTGGTGCAGCCAGTCTTCGAAGGTCATCAAGCGGGGGTGGAGGCGGCGCAGCAGGGGGAGGTCGCGGTCGTGAGCGGCGACGTCGTGTTGCTGGAAGAAGCCGAACATTCCGGCGTAGTCGTGGCCGACGTCGGGGATGCCCGTGCGGAGTTCGTCGAGGGGCAGGTCTTTGTAGCGGGAGAGGGTTCCGGTTACTCGCGAGAAAGTCTCGGCGATTTCGGTGCCGGTGAGGCTGTCCGCGGAGACGGACAGGTCGCGTGCGCCCCAGGATTGCCAGTGTTCCAGCATGTGCACCGCGAACCACGCGATGTCGGCCAGGGCGATCATGGGGTATCGGCCGGAACCTAGCGGGAGGGTGAACACCGCGGCCTCGTCGTCGTCGGCGGAGGGCGAGAGGCGGGATTGGAGGTTCTCGAAGTACGGCGAGGTCACGAGGATCGAGACGTGTTCGGTGTACCAGCCCTCCGGTTCGCGCCGCATCATTTCTTCTGAGCGGTGGAGCTGGATGTGTGCGGCGACGGCTGCCTTGGCCTCGTAGTGCGGCACGAAAACGCGTCCGTTGGTCAGGGTCGCGGCGCTGTCCAGCGACGACCACACGAATCGGTCGACGCCGTGTTGCCTGGCTGCTTCGAGGATGTTCGTGCCTTGTGTGAACTCGGCGAGCGGGCTTTTGGTGGAGAAGAAGTCGGTGTTGCAGAAGACCTGGGACACGTCGTGCAGCGCGGACTCGATGCTTCTCGGGTCGCCTGCGTCGCCGCGGACCAGACGCACGCGGTCGCGGGCCAAGGCTGCCGCGCGGGGTGAGTCTGGGTCGCGGGTGAGGACTGTGACCTCGTTGTCGGTGTCGGCGAGGAGACGCGCGACGACTCGGCTGCCCATGGCTCCGGTGCCGCCGATGATGAGGGTGCGGGTCATGATGCGGCCTTCTCGGTGTCGAGCACGTGCTCGGCCAGCTCGTGGTGGGTGGCGATCCAGAGGTCGTCTCGGAGGAGGGCGATCTGCTGGAGCAGTTGGTCGAACTGGTCGGCGAACAACGGACGTCCTCCGACGTGTGCGTGGACGGTCAGGTTGAGGATGCCTGGTGTCGGCTGGCGGAGGAGGTAGTCGAGGAAGTCGACGTGGATGTCCCGGTACGCGCGCGGGCCCGCCATTATGCCGCGGACGTCGGTGAAGTCGCTGTGCATGAGGTACGCGAGGGGGCCTGCGGCGGTGGCGGCGACGTAGGGCAGGTCGCGGTCGCTGCGGTCGCCGGACCAGAGGTAGCCGGACGCGGCGAGGAGGGCGGGGGTGTGACGGGATTCGGTGGCTCGCGGGCTGAGCCAGCCGGTCGGCCGGGAACCGGTGGCCTGGCGCAGGATGTCGGTGCAGCGCCTGATGTTTTCCGCCTCGGCGTCGGCGCTGAGCTGGCCGGGGATGATGTCCTGGGCGTAGGAATGCGCCGCGATCTCGTGTCCGGCGGCGTGTGCGGCCAGCACGGGTTCGGGATGCCGTTCCGCGAGCAGGCCGCTGACGCCGAAGGTGGCCGGCAGGTCGTGCCGGTCCAGGATTTCGAGCAGCCTCCACACTCCCGTCGTCGCCCCGTATTCGGCCCACGACATGCTGTGCCGGCACTCCACATCGGACAACGGCCACGCGGCGGCCATCGGCGCGTAGACCGGCCAATGGCCATCAGACCACGACTCGAGCGCGACGCAGATCTTCACCGCGACCTTCTTGCCGTCCGGCCAAGTCCGCACAGGTCCCATGGGCATTTTTCGCTTCTTTCCCTCGGAATACCGTCACGGTAGCCGCGGGCGGGCGATTCATTTAGCCTCGTGGGCGGAGAGGATTTATCCACACGATGCATAAGCCAGAAGTCACGCTCGATCGAATGCGCACGTTCGTCCGGGTCGCCGAAAGCGGCAGCTTCTCCGCTGTCGCCCGGGATCTCGGCGTCGGCCAGTCCACCGTCACGCGGCACGTGGGCGATCTGGAAGAGGCGCTCGGGGTGTCCGTGTTCAGCCGGACCACCAGGAGCATTTCGCTGACCGACGAGGGGCGCCGGTTTTACGATCGCGCCACGGAGATCCTCCGGCTGGTCGAGCAGGCGCGCCACGAGGTCGAGGACGCCAAGGCGGGCGCGTCCGGGAAGGTGCGGATCTCGTGTTCGGCGTTCTTCGGGGTCATGCATCTGAGCAGGCTGATCTTCGACTTCCAGGACCGCTACCCGGACATTCGCGTCGACTTCGTCCTCACTGACGAACGGTCCGACCTGATCCGCGACGGCGTGGATGTCGCGATCCAGATCGGACCTCAGCTGGACAGCGAACTGCGGCTGCGTCCGCTCGGGGTGGCGCATCAGATCCTGGTCGCTTCACCGGACTATCTCGCGCGGCGCGGGACGCCTGAGTCGCCGGAAGATCTGTCTTCGCATGATGTGATTCGGCGGACGAGTGTCGCGAAGAGCCATGAACTGACGCTCATCGACGAAGCGGGGGCGGCGCACGTCGCGGCCTTCGAGCCTCGGTTGCGCGTCGATCACGGGCTGGCTGCGCGGGAGGCGCTTGTCGCTGGGCGCGGGATTTCGCCGGTGCCGCAGTGGTTGGTTGACGATCTTCTTCGGGACGGGGTGTTGCAGGCGGTGTTGCCGGGGTACAGCTGTGCACCGTTGCCGTTGAATCTGCTCGTCGTTCCTGAACGGGCTGAGTTGGCTCGGGTTCGGCTTTTGCGGGACTTTCTCGCGGACGAGATCACCCGGGTTCCGGGAGTGGGGCCGCTGCTGCGGCAGTGAGCGAGTCAGCCTGACGGCTTGGTGCAGGGCCTGGACGCGCTGACCAGCTCCGCGAGCAAGGCCCGGACCCGCCGGTCGATCTCATCCCGGATAGGGCGGACCTGCTCGACCGGAAGGCCCGCCGGGTCGTCGAGCTTCCAGTCGAGGTAACGCTTGCCGGGGAACACGGGACAAGCGTCGCCGCAGCCCATGGTGATCACGACGTCGGCCGAGCGCACGCCCTCGGCGGTCAGGGGCTGGGGAAATTCGCGGGACAGGTCGATGCCGAGTTCGGCCATCGCCGCGACCACGGCGGGATTGACCGTGTCGGCAGGCGCGGAGCCGGCAGAGCGGACGACCACCTTGCCGCGCGCGTGATGCTGCAGCAGCCCGGCCGCCATTTGCGAGCGTCCGGCGTTGTGGACGCAGACGAAGAGCACTTCAGGGGTGGTCATGGCGAAACCTCCGCGGGCACGGCAGCGAAGCGGCGTCGAAGCGCGAGAGACACGTATACCAGCGCGACCAGGACCGGGACTTCGATGAGCGGCCCGACGACTCCGGCGAGCGCTTGTCCGCTCGTGGCGCCGAAAGTGGCGATCGCGACGGCGATGGCGAGTTCGAAGTTGTTGCCCGCTGCGGTGAACGCCAGCGTCGTGGTTCGTTCGTACGACAGGCCGACCGCCTTGCCGAGCGCGTAGGAGCCGGCCCACATGAGTCCGAAGTAGACCAGCAGCGGCAGCGCGATCCGGGCGACGTCGAGCGGGCGGCTGGTGATCTGGTCGCCCTGCAACGCGAACAGGACGACGATGGTGAACAGCAGCCCGTACAGCGCGACCGGACCGATCTTCGGCAGGAACCGGGATTCGTACCAGGTGCGCCCCTTGGCGCGCTCCCCCAACCGACGGGACAGGTACCCGGCGAGCAGCGGAATGCCCAGGAACACCAGCACGCTCTTGGCGATTCGCCACGCGGAAACGCTCAGACCGGCTTGCGGCAGGCCGAGCCATCCGGGCAGCACGGCGAGGTAGAACCAGCCGAGGACGCCGAACATGACGACCTGGAACATCGAGTTCAGCGCGACCAGCACGGCGGCGGCTTCCCGGTCGCCGCAGGCGAGGTCGTTCCAGATGATCACCATCGCGATGCACCGGGCGAGGCCGACGATGATCAGCCCGGTCCGGTATTCCGGCAGGTCGGGCAGCAGGAGCCAGGCCAGCGCGAACATCAGCGCCGGGCCGATCAGCCAGTTCAGCACCAGCGACGGCCACAGCAGCCGCCGGTCGCCGGTCACGCCGCCGAGCCGGTCGTAGCGGACTTTCGCCAGCACCGGGTACATCATCACGAGCAGCCCGAGCGCGATCGGCAACGAGATCCCGTCGACCCGCACCGCGTTCAGGACCTCGCCCAAGCCGGGAATCCACCGGCCCGCCAGCAACCCGGCCAGCATCGCGACGGCGATCCACACCGGCAGTAATCGGTCCAAAGTGGACAGTTTGCCGACGACGCCCGCTTCCGCCGTCATGCCAGCGCCTCCGCGCCGCCCGGGACCAGCACGGCCGAGAGCCGGGCCAGCACTTCGGGGTGGACCCGGTAGTAGACCCAGGTGCCGCGCCGTTCCCCGGTGATCAGGCCGGATTCGCGCAGCACCTTCAGGTGGTGGGAAATCGTCGGGCCGGTCAGGTCGAACGCGTCGGTCAAGTCGCACACGCACGCCTCCCCGCCGGCATGGGACGCGATCAGCGACAGCAGCCGCAGCCGCACCGGGTCGGACATCGCCTTGAACAGCTTCGACAGCTCCGCGGCCTGGTCGGCCGTCAGCGGCTCGCGCGCCAACGGGGAGCAGCACGCGTCCATCGCGACCAGCGGCAGTTGCTTCGACATCTGTCTATCTTGACAGATCTCTACATAGACAGCAATCTAGGTCCCATCCTGTTTCGACAGATATCTATTCAAGGAGGACGGATGGCCCGCGTTCAGCTCGCGCTCCGCGTCGGAGACCTGGCAGGTTCGATCGACTTCTACTCGAAGCTCTTCGGCGCCGAACCCGCCAAACTCCGGCCCGGCTACGCCAACTTCGCCGTCGCCGAACCCGCGCTCAAGCTCGTGCTCCTGGAGGGCGAGCCCGGTCAGGACACCGTTCTGGACCATCTCGGCGTCGAGGTCGAGTCGACGGACGACGTCAACGAGGCCAGCAAGCGCCTCACCGGGGAGGGCCTGGAGACTCTGACCGAGGACAACACCACCTGCTGCTACGCGGTGCAGGACAAGGTGTGGGTGCACGGTCCGGGCCGGGAGCCTTGGGAGGTTTACACCGTCAAGGCGGATTCGCCGGCGTTCGGCTCCGACAGTGCCGCGCTCGCCACGTGCTGCACTTCTGACGAAGCCGCCAAGCCCGACGGCTGTTGCGCCTGATCGAATGTCTTCGCTGGCGTTTCGGGGGCCGGGCACGGCATCGAAGCCCACGGACCCCCTACCCTGCCAACGTGCTCGCTTTGGACCAGTTCGACCTCGACCGGATCGCGGAGGCGTTGCAGGACCAGAGCGCCTGCGAACTCCGCCACCTCGTCGATCCTCGAACGGGCGTCATCTCGATCTGGACGGAGGACGGCGGGCTCGACGGCGAGCGTCCGATCGACCTCGACGAACTGGACCTGATCCCGATCGATCCGCTGCCGTCTTATGTCTGGTACCAGGACATGGCGGACTTCGCCGGACGCGTCGGCGACGAGCAGGCCAGCGACCAGCTGTCGATCGCTCTGCGCGGCAAGGGGGCCTTCCGCCGGTTCAAGGACCGGCTGCACCGAGACTGGCCTGGGCTTTTGCCCCGTTGGCAAGCCTTCCACGACGTTCGCGCGCACCGCCGCGCCGTGGCGTGGCTGAGCGGCAAAGCACTGGTCAGCCAGGAAGCCGCGGACCGCTTCATCGCCGAAAACCCCGACCCCGACCTGCGACAAGGACGCTGAGACCGCGATGCGCATGTACTTCGAACCCGAGGACTCCGAAGCGTTCGAGGCGGCCAAGGACCTGCTGATCCGGCGCTGCACGGCTTGGGCCGAACACGACGACCTCGATCCGCTGGCGTTGGGGTCGGCACTGAATTTCCGGCACTGCAGCATCGACGGGCGGCTGGGGTACTGGACCGCCGGCCTGGTCGAGGAATTTCTGCTGTCGTACGCGCCCCGGGCGCTGTCAGTCCCTCCGGAGGAGGCGGGCCACGTCCCGGAAAACCTGCGGCTGTTCCTGCGCTATCTGCACGCGACCGGGCTGGCCGACCCTGCCGGAGACCCGCTCGCGGATCTCGACGCGGCCATCACGAAAGCCGGAGCCGGTTTCGCCGCCGCGATGGCCGACGAGCTCAACTTCGGCGTGGCCAAGTTCTGGGTGATGACCGCGTTCCGGCACGGAGTCGATCCCGCGGACGACGTGGCGATGGAACGTTTTCTCGACAAGGTCCGGGCGGGCAAGGTCGACTACAACGCCGAAGTGCTCGAAAAGATCACCGCGCGACACCTCCTCGATGGAGGCGGCTTGCCCGAGCGGGCCGTGCCTCAGCTTCCGGTGTCGCTTCCGCCGGACGCCGAACTCGCCGCGGCGGCCGAGCGGACGCCGGTCGTCGCCCGGTTGCGCGCACTGGTCGAATGGGTCGGCGACGGCCGGGCGCTGACCTCGAAAGGCAATCTCAAACTGGCCGATGCCCGCGAACTGGTGGGCCTGCTGGGCACCGGCGACCGGATCGATCCGCAGATCGGCGACCACACCTACCGGACCCAGAGCAGCGAGGATCTTCCGGTCCTGACCGGCCTGGTCGGGCTGGCGAAAGAGATCCGGGTCCTCCGCGTGGTCAAGGGCAAGCTGGTGCGCGTCGCGAAGAATGCGAAGCTGCTTCGGGACAGCCTCGCCCTCTGGACCGCGGCGTTCGGCAGCCTGCCCTCCCCCGAACTCGTCACGCGCGGGAACCACTGGGCACCTGAGTACACCGTCATCTTCGGCGACATCATCGACGTGGTGCTGCCCGACATTCTCAACACCCTCTACGGCTTTCCCGAGCCGATGCCGGTGGTCCGGCTCGAGGAAACCGTTTGGCTGTCCTTCCTCGAAACCATCTGGTACGCGGATCTGGACGAGCCGACCGAGGCGGAGTGGCGGCACGGAGTCGGCGCGGACCTGCGCCGGGTGTTCGCCACACTCGCGGAGTTCGGCGCGGTCACGCTCGCGACCGGTGTGCCCGACCCGATTTTCCGTGCCGATCTCGGCCCGGACGGGCCTGCCGGGTTCCCTCCGGACACCGATGCCCGCCTGCGGACCGCGCTGTCCTCCGGAGCCACTGAACTGGTGACGCTGACCCCGTTGGCGGCCAGGGCGGTCCGCGTCGGCCTGATCGCCGCCGGCCGCCACGCACCGCTGGTCGGGGAGCTGTCGGACGCCGAACCCGCCGGATTGCTCGGCACGCTCTCCGAGCACTACACCCCGGAGGCCGCGAAAGCGGAGTTGGCCGGATGGCTAGCCGTCCACGGCGGGCGGGAACACGGGCTGCCGCTGCTGCTGGACGCTGTCCGCCGCTCCCCGTTCCGCACGCGCGCGCGGGCGATGCTCGACGTGCTCGTGCAGGGTGTTCCCGACGGTGCCGCGGTGCTTCGGAAGCTGCGTCACGACCCGCTGCTCGGACCGATCGCGGTGCAGCTCCTCATCGACGACGGCGAGTTCACGATGGAGGAACTCGGCGAGGGGGAAGCCCTGCGCGGCATCGCCGAGCACTTCATTCACCTGCTCGAGGCCGGTGGCCTCGACGCGGTCTCGGACGCACTCGCCGCGATCCCTCCCGACGAGGCCCGCGGTTTGACCGCGAACCTGCTCGCCTCCGGCCATCCGGACGAGGCGGGCCTGGCGGAACTGCGGGAGGTATTCACGCGGCGGCGACCTGGGCACGCGACCGTGCATCCGCTGGGCGGAATTTCCCGGTCCTCGAAGAAAGCCCGCAAGAAGCGGCGGCATTGAGCCTGCGCTCGCAAGCTGCCCGGCCGGTCTGACTCGCCCGGACCGGTCGCTCGCGTTCCCTCCTCCGCACCCCGCCGCGGACTTCCACGTCGGCCGGTGCCCTGGCTCCGACGGGAGCGACGCGTCCTCGCCGACTTGGCGATCCGGAGCGGCGACACCTCTTGCCACCAGCCGACCGGCGCCGTTATGTTAATGAGAAATCACTTCTTCCGAGACTGTCGACACGGGGCGGCGAGCAGCCCCTGGCCGGTGATGGGATGGCAACGACGCCTACCAGAGAGGCAGACAAGTACATGGAGAATCTCAGCAGAAGGAAGGTGCTGACCCTCGGCGCGGCGTTGGGCATCGCGGGCATGGCGGGCACCACCGGCACCGCGTGGGCGTGGTCGGGCAAAGGGTCGATCGCCGGGAGCGGGACGGGGGCCGATCCGTTCCAGGTCTGGGACGACACGGCGGACGCGGTGGCCAAGGCATTGCTGGCCGAGGGCAGGATTCCCGCGGTCAATACGGCTTGGCAGGGCTGGATCGACAACAACGCGCCGTTGCCTGCTGGCATGCCGGACTATCTGGTCGCGTATCTGCGGCAGGTCAACAAGCTTCCGTCGTGGGCGGATCCGGCCAAGCTTGCTGCTTCGGAGAAGCTTTATACCCGGCTGAGCAGCTATCTGTTCGTCTCGGAGACTCTTGGCAGCGGGATCATGAGCACCGTCATTCCGCGGGAGGCGCGGGCGGTTTACTGGTCGGCTGGCGGCGCGGACATGAAACAGCGGGCGGCCAAGACGTTCACCTTCGGGTACGACCTGCATAATTCCAAAGCTTGGGCACCAGACGGGCATTTCGTCGTTACGGCTAACAAGACCCGCCTGGTGCACGCTGTCGTGCGGAATTTGCTGCCGACGTCCGCGAAGTACCAGGACGGAGCTGATCAGCCTAAGCCGATCAGCAATGGCGACATTTTGCGGACGTTCCATTCAGTGGCGACGTTCGCGCGCAGCAACATGCTCAAGTGGAACATCGCGTTGTCGACGGCGGAGCAGGACGCGGATTTGCACGCTTGGCAGGTGGCGCTGCATCTGCTTGGCGTCCAGGAGCAGTTCATCCCGCAGACTTGGGCGGACGCGGAAGCGCAGGCGCAGCAGATGTTGTGGCCGGTGCTCGGGCCGACTGACGAAGGGGTCAGTCTGGCGAAGACGTTGCTCGGGTATATCGAGAAGCCGACGCTCGGGCTTGATTCCGGGTTCGTCAACGAACTGGTGCGGTATCTCCTCAACGACCAGATGGGCGATTGGCTCGGACTCCCCCGGGATTACGCACAGGCGGCACTGATCCGGATCGAGTGGCCGGCGTATGTCGCGTTCAGGGAGGGGGCGTCCAAGATCATGCCGGGCAGTTTTTCCCTCTTCGATCAGTTCGTGCGCGGCATTTCGATGCTGTACCTCAACAACGGGACGTCGCCGACACAGACGCCGATCACGCTTCCCACGGCGAATCGGCCGGGTGCTTAGAGTCCCAGCGCACTCAGCAGAAAACCGGTGACGGCGGCGCGGTGGTCGGGGGTGTCCTCCCACCGCAGCCGCCGGCCGGTTTCGACTACCGCGCCGAAGCCCGCGTGCACCAGCACGCGGGCTTGGTGTGCGTCCAGATCCGGGCGGGCCAGGCGAAGTTGTTGTTCCCACACAGCGATGTGCTCGCGCTGGGCGAGGTTCAGCGGGCGTTGCAACGCGGCGGGCAGGCCGCCTAGTTCGGCGGCGGCGACGTTGGTCAGGGCGGTGTGTTCGAAGCTGTAGGCCACGTAGGTCGCGGCTAGTACGGGCAGGGCTTCCGCACCCGCGGTGCCGTGGAGGTTTTGTTCTACGGCTTGCGACAGGAGCCCGGCGGCTTGCAGGCAGGCGGCTGCCAGGATTTCGGCTTTGTTGGGGAAATGGCGGTAGAGGGCGGAAGGAACCAACCCTACGGCCTCGGCGATTCGGGCGTTGGTGACGGTGGCGAATCCGTCGCGTTCGAACAGCGGGACGGCGGCGGCGAGGATTTGCGCGCGCCGGGTTCGCGGGACGGGCTGGGTGGGCAGCGCGACCGAAGGCGCGGGCGCGGTGGTCGTTGCGGTGGCCAGGCGCAGGGCGGATTCGGTCAGCAGGTTCTCGGCGCGGTGATGGGCGATCGACGTGTGGTGCATGGTGATCGAACCGATCGCGCCGAGTGCCGCTACGGCACGGAGGTCCGCGTCCGGCGACGGTTGCACCACGTCCGTCACGCGCGCGACGACCTGGGCGAATTTGGCGCTCAGGACGCGACGGTCCGCTCGGTCGAGATAGCGGGCCTCCCAGCGGTACAGGCCGCCGGACTCGCGGTGAGCGACCGTGACGCGGGCCAGCGGGCGGAGGACTTCGTCCGCGGGGGCGTCGGCGGGGACTGCGTCCAGGGCGGCGACCAGTCGGTCTGCCATGACGTTGGCGCATTCGGTGAACAGGGCGTACTTGTTCGGGAAGTGCCGGTACAGCGCCGCCGCGGTGATTCCGACGGCGGCGGCGATCTCTTCCATGGACGCCGCGTGGTAGCCGCGTTCGCTGAAGGCCCGGCCCGCCGCTTCGACGATGAGCTGCTTGCGATTGCGCGGACGGGTGGCCGCGGCCGGTTCGGAGGTCACTGCGGACCCCGAGCGCCCGGATGCGGAAGTACGGCCATGCCAGCCAGTCAATCACGAGACGGGCGGGTCTTCACACGGGTGTGACGGACGCTCGACGCCGTCTCTCCAGCGGGGCAGCGCAGGAGGTCTCGTGCTGGCTCCCCTCACGGACTTCAAGAACCGGCCACATGGTGCCAAATAGGTCATTTCGGCGACACTGGCGTCCTTTGTGGACGGTCAGCGGGCGTGGGCTACGCAGCTTATTACAAGTCCCTGGCATTGGGTTGTGGTCCGTGAGGGACTCCTTGAGGGAATCTGATTCCCTCAAGGAGTCCCTCACGGACCGCCCTCGCTCGCTGGGCTGGCGTCGTATGTCATCGTCCGGCTCCCTGTTCGAGGTTCCGGCGGATTCGGTCCCGGGCCGCGGCATCTCCGGTTCCCGGGTCGGCGCTGCGGATTTCGTGGCGGAGACCGTCGACCATGACGAAACGGGGGTGGTGCAAGGTCGCTAACGACTCGGTTGGGTCGCCGTCCACCGCGATGATGTCGGCGCGGAGGCCGGGTGCCAAGCGACCGGTTACGTCGGCCAAACCGCAGACGCGGGCGGCCGCTGAAGTGGCGCTGGCGATTGCTTGCCGGGGAGTCATTCCGGCTTCGGCGAAGGTGTCCAGGCAGTCGGCGTAGCGTTCAAAGTGGACTAACGGGATTCCGGCGTCGGTTCCGGCGACAATGGTGGCACCCAAGGAAATCAGCGCGCGGAGGTTGCCGATGACGGCGTCGCGTTCGTCCCACGGACACATGTAATCCGCTGCGGTGCAAGCGGTGTTCATGGTCGGGCTGACGGCGATGCCGCGCGCGACGATCATCTCGGCGATCCGGGGATCGAATTCGGTGCCAGTACGGGTGACCCAGCCGCAGTGCTCGATGCAGTCGACACCGGCGAGTACGGCTCGTTCGATTCCTTCGACGCCGAGAGCGTGCGTCGTGACCGGCAACCCGTGAGAGTGCGCCTCAGACACCAAGGCGGTTAGCTCGTCCACGGTGTAGCGCGCTTCCGACGGATGGCTGCCAGGGGTCATGAAGCCGCCGGTGGTCATGACTTTGATCAGGTCTACGCCGTCGTCGAAGTGTTGTTTGACCAAAGCGCGGACCTGGTCGACGCCGTCCGCGATGCCGCCCATCGACGCGGCGTGGCCGCCGGTGACGGTGATCGGCGCGTTCGCGGCGAGCATTCGCGGGGTGGCTTCCGGTGTGGTGGCCAGGAAATCTCGTACGCGGGTGCCCAGGGTGCCGGGTGCGCCCAGATCGCGGGCGGTGGTGACTCCGGCGTCCAGCAATCGTTGTGCGTTGGCGATCATCCGGCGGCTCAGTGCATCGTCGTCGGCGGGCATTTCCAGGGTGACCTCGCCGGAGCCTGGGTCCTGGCAGAGGTGGACGTGACAGTCGATCAAGCCGGGCAGCAGGGTGACGTCGCCGAGATCTGCGACTTCGCCAGAGGGGGCGGAATTCCTTGGTCCGGCATAGGTGAGCACGCCGTCCGAGACGGCCACGGCGGCGTCGTGGATCAGCGGGGCGGACGCTTCGGTCAGGAGTCGTGCGGCGGTGAAAATCATGCCTGCCTCCGCGGAGATGCGTTGAGCTGCCATTAGCCACAGTGAACAGTCAGCACTTCCACTGCGCAAGTCTCTCTTGCGTCCACCCGATCGTCGTCATTGACGCGACACAGGTCATCGCTCACACTGATGCCCATTCATCCAGGCTGAACACAGCGACGTGGGTAGCTGAGGAGCGATCAATGGCCCGACCGAGAAAACGCCGCTGGCACTGGTTTCTGCTCGTCGTCCCGTTCGCGTGGTGCGTCGCGGCGATTCCCCTGGTCAACCGGATCGACTACGTCTTCGGCTCGATCCCGTTCCTGCTGGTGTGGATGACCGCGGGCGTGCTGATCGGTTCCGGTGCCATCGGCCTCGTCTACGCGATCGACCGCCGCCGCGGCGAATTGGACCGGGTGTAGCGATGGCACTGGCGCTCGCTCTTCTCATCGCGGTCGGTTCGATCGTCTGGGGCACCGTCGCCGCCGCGCGCGGGCGGGCGATGAATCTGCAGGAATGGTCCGTCGGCGGACGCCGGTTCGGCACCTGGCTGTTCTGGTTCCTGCTGGTCGGCGAAACGTTCACCACCTTCGCGCTGCTCGGCGCCTCGCAAGGCGTGTTCAGCAACGGCGCGCCCGGGTTCTACGTGCTCGGCACGGTCGTGCTGACCGCGGCGGTCGGCTATTGGGTGGTGCCCAAGATCTGGCGCGCGGGCAAGCGGCACGGCCTGGTCACCATGGCCGACTACTTCACCGCCCGCTTCGAAGCCCGCTGGTTCGGCGGCCTGGTCGCCGTGTTCGGCATCGTCGCGTTGCTGCTGTACGCCCAGGTCCAGTTGACCGGGCTGAGCCTGATCCTGGCGAGCCTGTTCGGCAGCGAGGTCCCGTCGCTGGTCTACGTCATCGCCGGCGGCGTGCTCGTCGCGGGGTTCGTGCTGGTCGGCGGGATGCGCGGCGCCGCGTTCACCGCGATCGTCAAGGACGTGCTGCTGATCGCGATCCTGCTCGTGGTCGCGATCGGCGCGGCGAACGCGGCCGGGGTGAGCGGTCCCATGGGCGTGTTCGACGCGATGAAACAAGCGCATCCGAGCGGCGCGACGCTGCCCGGGCCGCACGGGTCGACCGCGACGAACACCTGGTGGTGGATGAGCTTCCTGCTGCTCACGCCGCTCGGTTCGTTCGCGCTGCCGCACATGTTCCAGGTGTCCTACAGCGCGAAGGACGTCGCGACGATCCGCCGCAATCAGGTGGTCCAGCCGCTGTACTCGCTCTTCTACGTCCTGATCGTGATGATCGCGCTCGCCGCGGTGCTCGCGCTGCCGAAGCTGACCGACAAGCAGGCCAACGCGTCGCTGCTGATTTTCGTGCGCGAGAAGTATCCGGAATGGGTCATCGGGCTGCTCGGCGGCGCGGGCATTCTCGTCGCGCTCGTGCCGACCGCGGTGCTGGTGCTCGCGGCCAGCAGTCTGTTCACCCGCAATGTGCTCGGGGCGCGCTCGAAGAAATGGGCTTCGTCGCTGACTGCGATGCGCGTGGGCGTTCTCGTTTTCACTGCGCTTTCCGTACTTCTTGTCGCACACAGCAACGAAAAACTGTTGAGCATCATGACGAACGTGTACAGCGCCGTCGGGCAACTCGCCCCCGCGCTGTTCCTCTCGATGCTGTGGCGACGGGTCACCGCGCCAGGGCTCGCGGCGGGCGCGTTGTGCGGCGGGCTGATCGTCGGCGTGCCCGCCCTGGGTTCGCTCGTCGCGCCCACGATGCCGCCCGGAACCGTCGTCGGATTGCCCGCGCTCGTCGTCAACCTGATCGTGACGGTGGCGGTCAGCCTGGTGACCCGGCCGCCGTCGCGGACCGCGATCGAGGTCGGCGCGGGGGACCGCCCAGCGGGACCCGCCGAGGCCGGTGACCTGCGCCGAAGCGCCGTTTGATGATAATGATCGGGTGACCGTGACGAGGATCCGCGAGTTCCGCACCCTGCGCGGACTGACCGTGCGCCAGCTTGCCGACCAGGCGGGAGTGTCGACCGGGTTGATCAGCCAGGTCGAGCGGGGCGTGACCGACCCGAGCCTGGAGACCATGCGGCGGATCGCCGAGGTGCTCGACATCCCGCTGTTCAGCCTGTTCCAGGAGCCGGACGAGGAGACCGTCGCGGTGATCCGGCACGACGACCGGTACCGGATCTCCTCGCCGCACCACGCGATCACCTACACCCGCGCGTCACCGGGCGGCGCGAAGCTCGAAGTGCTCGAAGGCGTGCTCGAACCCGGCGGCGCCTCGTCCGACGAACTGCGCTCGCATCCGTCCGAGGAATGCGTGGTGGTGATCGCCGGACGGCTGACCGTCCAGGTAGGCGAGCAGACGCACGTGCTCAAGACCGGCGACAGCTGCCACTTCGATTCGGCCATCCCGCACCGCTTCCGCAACGACGGCCGGACCACCGCCCGATTCCTCGTGAGCGTCACTCCACCGAGTTACTGATACTTCCGTCGGAGGTATCTGCCCGGAAATTGGTCTAGACTTTTCGTTCCGAACCCGGCGAAAAGGACGGACTGATGCGAGGGACGACGGTGCCCCCGGGAATGTGCTGCAGACCGGTCAAAACCGGTGAACTTCCACTGCACCGGCTCGAGGTGCCCGCGCCCGACGCGGTGCCGTTCGCGGTCGGCTCTTTCGACGCGGTGGGACCGTTGTCGCGCGCCGAATTCCCGCACCGGCACACATTCTACGAAATCGTGCTCGTCACCGGGGGGACCGGCGCGCACGTGGTCGACCTGACGCGGTGGGAGCTGAGCCCGCCGCACCTCGGCGTGGTCACGCCGGGCCAGGTGCACCATTGGGAGGCGAGCGGGCTCACCGGATCGGTCGTGCTGTTCACCGACGACTTCCTCTTCGACCATCCGGCGGACCGGGAAACCCTGCGCAGGCTGCGCGAACGGCCGTGGCTGCAACTGGACGGGACCGAGCACGACCGGACCGCGCGGCTGATCGCGGAACTCGAGGAGGAATTCCGGCGCGGCGGCGAGGACGGCGAATCCGTGCTGCGCGCGCTGCTGCACGTGCTGATCGTGCGCGCCGGAAGGCTTCCCGGCATTCCGGCCGCGCCCGCACCCGCCCGCGCCCGCGCGGTAGCGGCGGAATTCGCGCAGCAGGCGGAAAAATCCGAGCTGGGCCTGTGGTCGGTGCGCGCGCACGCCGAACGGCTCGGCGTCACTCCCGGCTACCTCACCGAGGCCGTCAAGGCGGCAACCGGGCGTACCGCGGCGGAATTGGTGCGCGAGGCGCGAACGCAGGAGGCGAAACGGTTCCTGCTGCGGACGAATCTGTCCGTGCGGCAGGTGGCGAGCCGCGTCGGATTCGCCGATCCAGCCTACTTTTGTCGGTTCTTTCGGCGCGAAACCGGGTTGAGCCCCGGCGGATTCCGCCGCACCGGCGACGCCGCCCCGAAGATTCACCACGACTGCATGACTCCGTCCATCGCTGCGGGCTGATCTTCTCCCTACCGTCGAAGGGAATCCCGAGCCCCCACCGAGGAGCAGGCATGGACGAAGAAAGAAAGTTCAGCCGCAAGACAGTGCTGAAGGCCGCACTGGCCGCCGGAGTCGCGGCTCCGGTCGCCCTCGTCGGCGGACCCGCGCTCGCCCGCACGAATTTCGCGGGCGGCCAGAAGGTCGAGCCGACCCCGTACTGCCACGACGGCGACGAACCGACGATCGACCAGACCGAGGGCCCGTACTTCACGCCGGGCTCGCCCGAGCGCGGCGTGCTCGTCGACGGGAGCACCCCGGGCACGCGGCTGACTGTGAGCGGGTACGTCTTCGGCACGGCCTGCCAGCCGATCAGCCGCGCGCTGCTGGACTTCTGGCAGGCGGACGACAACGGCGCGTACGACAACGTCGGCTACAACTTCCGCGGCCACCAGTACACGAACGACCTCGGCGAGTTCAAGCTGACCACGATCGTGCCCGGCCTCTACCCCGGCCGGACGCGGCACATCCACGTCAAGGTGCAGGCCCCCAACGAGCCGATCCTGACGACGCAGCTGTACTTCCCGGGCGAGCCGCGGAACAACACCGACACGATTTTCGACTCGCGGCTGCTCATGACGGTCCGCGACGCCCCGAACAACGCCAAGGAGGCGGCGTTCGACTTCGTGCTGAACGTCGCGCAGACGCCGACCGGCGGACCGACCACGGGGCCGCCGACCGGGCAGCCGGGAGGGACGTCCTGGGCCACCGGCAAGGCGTACCCCGCCGGTACGCGCGTCACCTACAACGGGGTCACCTACGTGTGCCTGCAAGGCCACACCGCCCAGCAGGGCTGGGAACCGCCCAACGCGCCAGCGTTGTGGCAGAAGAGCTGACCCCCTCCTGAAGAGAACGGCGGGCTCCCCCGGGCCCGCCGTTCTCCGTTTTTCCGGGAAGCCTCCCCCGCGCTGTCGAGTTACGGTCGACGCATTCGTCTTCCATTGCGACGACGCCGGACCGGCCCTCGGAGGACACACATGCTGTACCTGCTGGTGATCTACAACTGCGACCGTCCCGAACCCGGCGATCCGGCCTTCCCGGACGCACTGGCCAGGGTGAACGCGTTCGCCGACGAATGCCGGCGACGCGGGGTGTTCGTCTCCGGGCATCCGCTGCAGGGCGAGCACACCGCGACCACAGTCAGCGTCCGCGAGGGCAAGACGCTCATCACCGACGGGCCGTTCCTGGAGACCCACGAGCATCTCGGCGGCGTTTACGTCCTCGACTGCCGCGATCTCGACGAAGCCCTCGAACTCGCCGCGCTGTGCCCGATGGCCGAGGTCGGCACCGTCGAGGTGCGGCCGGTCGCCGGGGTCCCTGGGCTGTCTCACCAGGCATGACCTCGGCGTTGCTGCGGGAGACCTACCGCGAGCACCGGGCCCGGATGCTCGCGGCGCTGGTCCGCGTCCTCGGCGACTTCGAACTCGCCGAGGACGCGCTGCAGGACGCGTGCGCGCTCGCCCTGCGCAACTGGGGCGACGAGCCGCCGGACGACCCCGTGGCGTGGCTGCTGACCGCCGCCCGCAACAGCGCGATCGACCGGCTCCGCCGCGCCCGCCGCGGCCAGGAGAAGCTCGCTCAACTCGAGGAACCAGCCACGAGCGCGGAGCCGACCGAGGAACGCCTGCTCGAGATCGGCGACGAACGGCTCAGCCTCGTCTTCACTTGCTGTCACCCCGCGCTCGCCGAGGAAGCCCGCGTCGCGTTGACGCTGCAGGCCGTGGCCGGGCTGACCGCGGGGCAGATCGCGCGGACGTTCCTGGTCAGCGAGGCGACGCTGGCGCAGCGGCTGGTGCGGGCCAAACGGAAGATCCGCGACGCCGGGATCAGCCTCGCGGTCCCGCCCGATCATCTGCTGTCCGAACGACTGTCCGGGGTTCTGGCGGTGTTGTACTTGATCTTCACTCAAGGCTACACCGCGCCGGAGCACCGAGAGCTGCGACAGGAAGCGATCCGGCTGGCGAAGCTGGTCGCGACGCTCATGCCGGACGAGCCGGAAGCGCTCGGGCTGGTTTCGCTGTTGCTGGTGCACGATTCGCGCGCCGCCGCCCGGTATACGCCGGACGGCGATGTCGTCTTGCTCGAAGGCCAGGACCGAAGTCGTTGGGACCACCGGGAAATCGCCGAAGCAGTCGGACTGCTGGACCGTGCGCTGCGTTTCGGAATGGTGGGGCCGTATCAGCTGCAGGCCGCCATTGCCGTCCAGCACGCTCAGGCTCGTTCCGCGGCGGACACGGACTGGGCGGCGATCGCTGGGCTGTATCTCCGTTTGTACGAAACAAATCCCTCGCCGGTGATCGCGTTGAACCACGCCGTCGCGGTCGCCATGGCCACGAGCCCGTCGGAAGGGCTGGCGCTCATCGACGGTATCGAAGGCCTTGACCGGTATCACCTGCTGCACGCCGCGCGGGCCGATCTGCTCCGCCGTCTCGGGCGGACCGCCGACGCGATGGCTGCGTACCGGCGCGCGCACGAACTCGCCGTCAACCCAGCCGACCGGCGATTTCTCGCAGGCCGCTTAGCCACTTTGGAGTCCTGATGAGACTGTCCATTCTCGACAACGGACATCGCCTGCGGGCCAGGCTGTTCCTGTCGATCACGTCGAAGCAGCCGCCGGACATCGTGAAGCTGCTGCTGTACCGTCCCGGCTTTCTCACCCGGCCGCTGCTGGATCTCACCGCTCCGGCGATGCGTGGCCCGTCGTACTGGACAGCCGGGGAACGCGAGTTTCTCGCCATGTCAACGGCGTTGCTGCACGAGTGCCCGTTCTGCGTCGACTCGCACGCGGAGCTGACGCGGATCGCCGGACACGGCGAGATCGACCCCTTGCGACCCGACGCGGCGCGACCGGAGGTGCGGACTGTTCGGGCATTTCTGGAGACTGTCACGCTGAAGCCGGATGAGATCGTGCTGCCGGATCTTCCTGCGGCGGCGATTCGCGAGGCGCTGCGGGTGAATCTGGTGTGGAACATTGTGAACCGGCTCGCGAACGCGTTCGGCTTCGTGCTTCGCGAAGGTCAACTAGAGAGTGGAACCCGTGCCCTGCACCGGTTCGGGTACCGGTTCCCGGGCTTCCTGCTCGCCGACGGCCCGGCGGGCACGCACGAGGATCCGGTGGAGAACATGCGGTATTCCGTTTTCGCCGCGCCTGCGGTCACCGATCAAGCGCTTCGCGGCGCGGCGGTGACCGGGGACGGCCTGCCCGCACCGTTGCAGCCGTTCGCGGCGAAGATTCGTGACGCGTCCTACCGGCTCACCGATGGTGATTTCGCCGAACTGGCCACGAAATACCAGGAAGACGAGGTCTACGAGATCACTGTAGCCGCAGCCGTGGGTGCCGCGTTGCACAGTTTCGACGCGGGACAACAGAAACTCGACGCATAACGCGAACCGGCGGCCAGGTGGTCTCAGATCCGTGAGGGGAACCCTGAGGGAATCAGAGTCCCTCAGGGTTCCCCTCACGGACGGCAATCCCGCCGGTTCCGTCAGGGGCGGTAAAGCTCCTTGGCGACGTCGATGTTGTCGTTCTTGTCGACGTGGATCTCGGCGAGCGGCGGGGTCGGGCCGGTCAGGGCCGCCATCAGCGCCTGCTCGGTGCACGGGTTCGTGCCGCGGCCCTGCTGGTCGATGGCCACGTCGCCGCCGGGGCACAGTTCGGCCGCGCCGAACACCTGCGCGGTCTTGCTCACCGGCAGCCGGTAGGTCTTGCCGTCGCCGGGAACGGGCACGTAGTGGCCGTTGTCCGCGCCGCCCTTTTTCCAGGTGATCAATTGGAACTGGGCCATGTTGACCGAACGGTCGAACCCGGTGAACTGCACGGTCTGCGTCGTGTTCGGGAAGCGGCGCGTCGGGGCGGCGGGCTGCTGGCCGGAGCCCTTGCCCGCGGTCGGCGCGGTCTTGATCATGAACTCGGAGCCGCCGTCCTTGCCGCAGTTCACGACGCCCTGGGTGAATTCCTCTTCCGCGCCCAATGCGCAGTCCCAGTGTCCTTCGATTCCGAGAACGCGGTGGCCGGGGCCTTCGCCCTGCGACGGCGCCAATTCGTAGTACTTCGTCATCACATTGAATGCTTCGGTGCAGCCGGGAATGCTTCCGTTGGTGCTCTGCACCGCGATCAGGTCCATTTGCTTGCCGCCGGCCGGGCCGACCTGTCCGCCGAGCTTGCTGCAGTTGACGTCGCCGTTCGCCGTGGCCGCGGTGCCCGCCGCACCGGCCGAACCACCCTGCGGGCCCTGCTTGACCGCCGCCGCGTCGGAAATGCTCTTCGCCGCGGAACCATTTCCGTCGACGCTGTTTCCGCTGCACGCGGAAAGCAACGCGGTCGCGGCGACAGCCCCGCCGACCATGACCAGCTTCATCGACTTCATCGCGGTGAATCCCATTGTGCGCTCCCCGTGTCTTTGGCGAATCTCTAACTCCAAAGACGTGAAGCACCGAATGACGTTGCCCGGAAGTTCCGCGGAGAGCCATCGTTGCCCCAATGTCGCCCCCGTTCGGTCCGTGCGGGCAGGACCTCGGCGGGCCTCGCAACCCCCGCCTAGAACACGTCGCGCAGGGTCTCCAGGAGGAGGGCGATGTTCTCCTCGTCGCGGCGGTAGTAGGTCCACTTGCCCCGCCGCGTGGCGACGACCAGGCCCGCCTGCCGCAGCATCGCGAGGTACTGCGAGGTGGTCGACTGGCCGAGGCCCGCGCGCTGCTGGATGTCGGTCACGCAGACGCCGATCTCGACGTCCTCGGGCTCCTGGCCGGGGAAGCTCATCGGATCTTTCAGCCAGACCAGCAGCTGGCGGCGGGTCGGGTTGGACAGGGCGCGGAACACCGCCAGCAACTCCGCCTCCGAGAACACCGGACGATCCTAACCCGCACGGTCATATTGACAATTCGCGATATGTAGATCTATATTCGCCGCATGCCGACTTCGACGCAGGTGGTGGAACTCGTCCGCTTCGGTGCCGCGGACGCCGCGTTCGCCGCCCGTGAGCTGCCAAGACCCGTTCCCGGGCCCGGCCAGGTGCTGGTGCGGGTGGCGGCCACGTCCGTGAACCCGCTCGACCTGCAGACCCGGCGCGGCGACTACCGCGACCAGGTCGCGCTGCCCGCGGTGATCGGCAACGACGTGTCCGGCGTGGTCGTCGAGACCGGTCCTGGAGCAAGCGACTTCGCACCGGGCGATGAGGTTTGGTACCTGGCGCCGGTATTCGCCGGGCAGGGCACCTACGCCGAGTACCACGTGGTCGACCAGGCCTTGGTCGCCCGCAAGCCCGACGGGTTGTCGCACGTCGAAGCCGCCGGCCTCGCGCTCGTGGGCGTGACGGCGTGGGAGGCGCTGGTCGAACGCGCCGCGGTGCGGGCCGGGGAACGGGTTCTGGTGCACGGCGGAGCGGGCGGGGTCGGCTCGGTCGCCGTCCAGCTCGCCAGCGCGCTGGGCGCCGAGGTGGTGACCACCGCGCGGGAGCGGGACCACGAGTTCGTCGCCGGACTGGGCGCTGATGCCGCGATCGACTTCTCGGCCGGCGACTACGTGCCACAGGTCCGCGCTCTAGGCGGGGCGGACGTCGTGCTGGACACCGTGGGCGGAGACACCCTCGCTCGCAGCCCGGAAGCACTCGCCGATCGCGGCCGCGTCGTGTCTATTGTGGACATTCCCGAGCCGCAGAACCTCCTCGCCGCGTGGGGCGTCAACGCGACCTACCACTTCCTCTTCGTCAGCCCGGGCCGCGCGAAACTCGAAGCCCTCGGCCAGTTGATCGAGCAGGGCAAGCTCCGGCCGGTGATCGGTGCCGTGCTGCCGCTGGCCGACATCGCGTCAGCGCACGCGTTGGTCGAAGGCGGCTCTGCTGGCGGACGTCCGCGCGGCAAGGTCGCCATCGCGGTCGGCTAGGCCGCGAGGCCGAGCGCCGCCAGCCACACCCGAGTCAGCGTCGCCGCCGCGTCGTCCAGCGAGCTGTCGGCGACAAACGCCTGATAGAAGACGCGTTCAGTCATCCAGACCAGCGCGGCGGCGACCTCCGCCGCGGTTCCGGACGGCAGTCCGGCGCGCTCGGCGACCCCGCCCATGGTGTCGGCGAGCGCGACCACCGCGGAACGCCACGCCTGGTCGATCGCCGGAACCGACGGCGACAGTTCAACCGCCGTGCGCATCACCGTGCCGTGCTCGCGCCACATCCGCGCGGTCTGCTCGAGCCCCTGCCGGACCGCGTCGCCGGGAGCCGCGGCGGCCGCGTCCACCGCGTCGACCTCGGTGCGCAGCTTCGTCACCGTCCGCTCGACCAGCGCGGCGAGCACCTCGTTCTTGGACCCGAAGTAGAAGTAGAGCGCGCCCCGGGTGATCCCGGCCTCCTGCGCGATCGTCGCGACGGTCATGCACGCCCCGCCCGTCGAGTTCAGCTGCTGCTCCGCCGCGTCGAGAATCGCGCGTTCGCGCAGGTCTCCCTTGGTCGGGGCCGTCCGGCGACGCGGGCGGGCGTCTCGCTCTTCCACCTGCACGTTCTATCACGCTGACTATTTTTGACACTGTGCAGATTTTTATCAACGCGGTGTAGAGTTTGCTTCATGACCAAGATCTTCCTGATCACCGGCGCGAGCTCCGGTCTCGGCCGCGCGTTCGCCGAGGCCGCGCTCCAGGCCGGCCACACCGTCGTCGGCACCGTCCGCAAGCAGGCCGACGCCGAGGCGTTCGAGCAGCTCCAGCCGGGGAAATCCCTCGCGCGCATCCTCGATGTCACCGACGACGACGCGGTGTTCCGGACCGTCGACGAGATCGAGGCCGAAGTGGGCCCGATCGACGTCGCCATTGCCAACGCCGGGTACGGCCACGAGGGCGTCTTCGAAGAGTCGACGATGGCGGAGCTGCGCGCGCAGTTCGAGGTGAACGTCTTCGGTGTCGTCGCGACGGTGAAGGCGGTTCTGCCGTACCTGCGGCAGCGGCGGCGCGGGCACATCCTCGGCGTCACCTCGATGGCCGGGCTGATCACCGTGCCCGGCACGTCCTTCTATCAAGGCAGCAAGTACGCCGTGGAAGGCATTCTCGAAACCGTCGGCAAGGAGGTCGCGCCGTTCGGCGTGCACGTCACCGCGATCGCGCCGGGATCGTTCCGCACCGACTGGGCGGGCCGGTCGATGGTCCGCACCGACCGTTCCGTGCCGGACTACGACCAGGTGATGAACCCGGTCCGCGACCACCGTCTCGCGGCCAGCGGCAAACAGCTCGGCAACCCGCGGAAAGCCGCCGAGGCCGTGCTGCGCATCCTCGACGTCCCGCACCCGCCCGCGCACCTGGTCCTCGGCTCGGACGCGCTGCGTCTCGTCGCCAACGGCCGCGCCGCGGTCGACAAGGAGATCGAGGAATGGGCCGAGCTGAGCCGGTCCACCGACTTCCCGGACGGCGCCCAGCTGCCCGGTTGAACTGGCCCCGGCGCCGCCGCCCCAATGTGGCATTGGGTGCGCGGGATGCACCCAATGTGGCGTTCGGTGCGTCAGATGCACCCAATGCCACATTGGGGGCACCTGCCGAAGCCTCAGCCGACGTACGCGGTGAAGGAATGCTTTGCCTGGTACCAGATCGAGATGCCGATGGCGCCGGCCGCGGCCACGCTGCGCAGGTCCAGCGGGCCCGGCCGGTCGGACAGGAACGTGAAGTTCCGGATCTCCGCGCCGGGCACGAAGTCGCCCTGGGTGCCTTCCTTGGTCGAGCGCACGAAGTCCATCTGCTTGATCTCGATGGTGTCGCCGTATCCGGCGAACAGGTACAGGTACGGCGGACGGCCCGCGAGCGGGATGTAGAAGTGGTCGCCGTTCGGGGCTGCGGGTATCAGCATCAGAGTCTCCTCGTCGTTGCCGGGGGCGGACCCGGTGCCGCCGCCGGGAAGCGGGATGTATTGCTCGTTGATGTCGCACGGGATCCGGTCGACCCTGACCGTGCCGTCGTTGCGCTGCCACAGATGCGTCCAGGTCCGCTCGGCGGCCGTCGGCTGCGAACCGCAGCGCCAGTACCACGACACGACCCCGGCGTCGTGCACCGCGCGCAGCGTCTCGGAAAACCCGTAGAACCCGGCGCGGTTCCGGCCGACCACGCTGGCGAACCCGCTCGCGAACCGCACGACGTCGTCGAGTTGGTAGGCCGCCGCGTGGGAGTCGGCGGCGCAGGCCATCAGCGCCGAGTCCGCGATGCCCATGCCGCGCGCGTCGGCGAGTCCCGCCCGCCCGAACGCGGCGCCGCGGGCGAAGTCGTCGTCGGTGCCGCTGCCCCAGGCGTCGTCGGTGCCCAGTTCGACGACCAGCGCGACGGCGACCCCGCCGCTGACGAGGTTCCGGTATTCGCGGCCGGTGAGCCGCTTCGTGCCGCGGCCCAGCCCGGCGTAGCGGATCACGCCGCCGAAACCGGCCGCCTTGAGCGACCCCGGGCCCGGCGCGCCCGCGGAGTAGTCAGCCCAGCGCATGGTGGTCCGCCCCGGTTTCGGCGTAGCTCGGCGGCCGGTTGGAGCCGAGCAGGACTCGCGTCAGCCACGGCGGCATCCGCGGTTCGAGCTGCCGCAGCAACGCGTACACGATGGCCAGCACGACCGGGACGATCACCTGGTTGCCCAGCCCGGACACCGCGTCGGTCACCGAAGCGGGCAGGCCCAGCGTGACGAGCCACGCGACGAGCGCCGACCACAGGCCGGGGACGACGGTGCGCAGCCAGGACGTGAAGTGGTCGCCGAGTTGCGTGGTCGGTTGCTTGGTCGGTTGGGTCATGGCTGGTTTCTCCGGCTCGGTGGCGGGTGTGGTCGGGGGTGCGGACGGCTCGGTGGTGGTCGGCTCGGTGACAGCGGTGCTCGGCGAAGTGACGGTGGCGTCCGGGAGATCCGGTTCGGTGGCAACGTCGCGCGCCGGGACGACGGATGCGGCCGAACCGTTGCCGCCCGCGCCCGCGGTGCCCGTCGCGTGAGCCGGGCTCGGCGCCGGGGAAACGGCTTTCGCACCGGTGGCCGCACCGGCTGATTTCTCCGCCGCGAACACCACTGGATCAGTCGGATGCGCCGCCGGCGGCGGTGCGTCGATCACGGCCGCCTTCTTCGGGGTCTCCGCGGGAGGCGCGGGTGCGACGGGATTCGATCCCGGCCGGAAGAGCGGTTCGAAGCTGTCCGGCGGATGGGTCACCTTCCCGTCCCCGTCGAGGACGCCCAGCACGGCGTAGCGGTACTCGACCCCGTGCGGCGGGACCGGACGCGGGCCGTCGTCGTCGTGGGGCCATTCGACGTCGCCGGTCACCGTGCGGGCCGGGATCTGCCAGTAGTCTCCGCGCCGGTACGTGCCCGGCTGTCCGGCCGCGACCTCCGCCGACGACCTCGGCGGGGCCTCGAACCGGACCTGGACGCCGTCCTCCAGGTCGATCCAGGTGTTCTCGACCAGCGGCACCGCGCCGTCCTCGCTGTCGTCCGGGGCGAGGTGGTCCCAGCGGCGCAGGAACGGATGCAGGTCCGCGTCGGAACCGGGACCGCAGCGTTCGTCGAGGGTGACCAGCCGGTCCGCCGGGTCGACCGCGATGACCTTCCGCAGTGCGGGTGCCGACTTGGGCCGGTCCGCCGCGGGGAGGTCGTCCGCGACGCGGGTGGCGGCCGCGTCGTCGAGCAGTTCGACCCAGTCGCCGACGTCCAGGTCCAGTTTGCTGTCCCGGCCCAGCGTGCCGAGTGTGACCGTCGCACCGGACACCGAGACGATCGGGAACACCACCGACGCGTTTTCCCGCGACCACTTGAAGGTCGCCCCGTGCAGAGTGCGGCGGAACCCCTTGTTGGGCACAGAATCCGTCCACCCGCGACCGCCGGTGTGCACCTCGACGCGGTACAGCTGGTTTTCCTGACCGCGGAACCGCGCCTCCGGCGGCAGATGGCAGGCGTCGGTGTCGCCCGGGTGTTTCGCTTGGGCGGCAAGCAGACCGGGCTCCGGATTCAGGGATTTCCGGAAGGTCTCGAAATCGTCGACGGTCTGTCCCGCGCACCAGGCCACCTGCCAGACGACCTTGGCCCGCGCCGCGGTGTCCGGTCCGGGGTCGCCGAGCGCGATCTCCCGGATCGCCGGATCCTGCAACGAGGCGATCAACCGTTCCCACACCCGCAGGTACACCACGAACGGCCCGGTCGCGGGGAGTTCGTCCTTCTCCTGGTCGAGGTAGCCCTCGGGCTGGGTCCAGTAGCTCGTGGCCTCGTCGTTCTCGACCAGCAGCCCGTCGACGTACAGCCGGCCAGCCGAAATATTCAGGTCGTCTATCTTCGCGTGGTCCTGATGCGGGTCGATCCGGAACCCGTGCGCCCCGGCGGGCGCGGCGGACTGGCCGAGCAGGTCGGCCACCGTGGTCCGCAGCTGGTACAGCAGGATCGCGGCCTGCTCGTTCGCGTCCGCGTCGAGCTGGACCCGGCCCTGCTGCGCCAGCACCGCGGAGAAGTGCTTCAGCGAGTCGAAGGTGCGGCGCGAGAAGTCGGCTTGCATGGCGGTCTCCTAAGTGGCGAACAGGATGCCGGCGTCCGTGCCGGCCGGGGTGTACTCGGCGAGCCGCAGCCGGAGACTGTCCTCGCGTTGCGGGTGGAACAGGTCGTGGAAGACCCCCATTTCCGAACCGTCCTCCGCGCCGCGGCTGATTTCTTCCGGCCCGGACCGCGCGAGCTGCGCGTAACCCGGGGCGCCGTAGCGGACGGAGGCGAACTGGGGGACGACGCGGACCGGATCGCCGGAGTGCTCCGGCTCGCAATGGAATCGGGGCGGGGTGCGCGAACTCTCCGGCAGCCAGCAGAACCGCACGCAGCCGTCCTGCCGGCGGGCAATGCGCACCCGACCGTCCATAATGGAGTTTTCGAGCAATCCGGCGGCGTGGGCGAAGACGGAGCCGAAAACCGTGCACCGGCGGAAGTCGACCACCGCGTGCGCGCAGCCGTCGTCCGGACCGCACAGCGCGGCGAGGCCGGGTCCGGCGGCGTCAAGAATGCTGTCGGTGAGCCGGATCTGGTTGGGTTCGCGATGCACTTCGTCAGCAGTGACGAGGATCGTGCCGAGGATGCTGCGTTCCACACACAGACACGCTGGCGTGTCAGTGAGTTCGACGCTCGCCTCTTCCTCGTGTTCCGGACAGCATTGCGCGTCGAGCGACCACCCGGGCACCAAAGTGCAGTGCCGCAACGAGAACTGCCCGACCGGACCGTGCACCTGCACGCTGCGCCCGGTGATCAGCAGCCCGTCGAAGACGACCTTGGGCAGCGGATCGTCCTTCGCGCCGCGGTCGGTCCCGATGATCCGCAGCGCGTCCGGACGGTTGCTGTTCCAGTCGAGCAGGCGCAGCACCGGACGCATTCCGTTCGCCGCCCGCAGGGTCAGGCAATCGCCGCGGTCGAGCGCCAGCTTGAGTTGTTCCTGGTACGCCCCGCTGTCGGTGAATTCGATGACCGCCTTGCGTGCCGTCTTGTCGGTTTCCTTGTCCCGCTGCCACTCCTCGACGGCTTCCATGACGAGTTCGTGATGCCCGGGACCGACGCGATAGACGTGCTTCGCCGTTTCCGGCGCTCGCGGATACTCACCGGTGCCGATGTCGGCGGAGAACCCGTAGTGGTAGTCGACCCACACCCCGGATTCCGGCGCCTGCCGGGCGGGGAAGGCGATCCGGCCGAGCACCGGGTCGAGCGCTACCTTCCCGTGCGCGGGCCGGTAACGCCACCCGGAGAGATCCGCCGGAATGATGTCGGCGAGCGGGATCGGCTTCCCGTCGCTGAGGTAGACGCACAGGCTCTTCTCGGGTCCATAGTAGACCGCCGGTCGCTCGGCAAACGCCTGCCGCCGAAGGAAAACCGGCACGTTCGTCTCGTCCGCGATGTGGGTCGGCGACGGCTCTCGCACCGGGGAGACGATCAGTGGAGTGTCGTTGCCGAGGATGCTGAACGTGAACCGGGTCCGCGCCCGGTCCTCGCAATACGCGGGTCCGCGCGTGATCGAATACGGCTTCAGCCGCCACACGTACAGGCCGATCTCCGGGATGCCGAACCGGCCGGTCCCCCGGTGCGAGGTGATCCGCCGGACGTCGATCGAATGCGCCAGCTCGTCGAACGGTCCGTCGAGCCGGTCGAGCGCGTCGGCTCCGTGCAGGTCCGTCAGTTGTCCTCTGGTCAGCCTTCGCCGGTCCGCTCGCGGGTCTCGGCCGTGCAGCCGAACGGCTTGCGAAACCGCCAGCAGCTGTCGGAATTCGACCGCCCGCGCGGGCCACTCCGCGACGTCCGCGGCGAGCTGTTCCAGCAACGCCGACGTGCCTTTGCGCCGCCGATTGCCGACGGTGTGCGCGACATCGCGACGAGGCGCGAGAGCGGACAACAGCCGCCGGGCCGCCGCCGAACCCGTCGCGAGCGTTTCGTCGGCGTCGGGCAGGATCTGGTACCCGACGAGGTCGCCGAGGTAAGGCGCGACCCAGTCCTGGCAGGTCTCGATGAACCAGTCCGCGTACTGCGCGTCCAGGTCGGCGCCGATCAGGTCGGCCTGTTCGGTGATCACGCCGAGCAACGCCTTGAGCGGCCCCGCGTTCTCCTCGTCGCGCCGCCGGTAGACCGACGGCATCAGGTCGTAGAGCCGGTCCGGATTGCGAGTCATGGGATCCTCACCAACATCAGCGCCTCCGGCACTCCCGCCGGAAGCACGGCGAGCCGCGCGGGCCGGATTCCGCGGTACACGGTCAACTTCTGCCCCCACTCCAGCCTCGTCGACTCCACCCCCGGGTTCAGCCGGACCAGTTCGTCCACCGTCAGCCCGTGCCGGAGCGCGATCGTCGTCAACGTGTCCTCGCCGAACGAGTTCACGTAGCCCACCTCGTCGAAAACCTCCTCGAACCGCGCCCCGGACGCCCCGACGCACGGCTTCGCCTCGGTGAGCCGGTCCGCGACCGTCGCCAGCTCGATCGGCGTGACGTCGCCGCCGATGCCGTCGAACACGGTGATCGCGCCGTAGTCGACCCCCGGCACGGCCTGGATCGCGGCGAAGGCCTCGCTCAGGAACGCGGGTTCGCCAAGTTCCCTGCGGGCAAAGGAAAACCTGTCGAGCAACGCGGCGCGCACGACCGGTTCCACCAGCTCCCACGAGTAGTCCGGCAGCACCTTGATCCCGGCGTGCAGCACGAGCAGCACCCGTTCGCGCACTGCGACCCGCACCTCGACGCCGCGATCGCCGAAGCTCGCCAACGCCGCTTCCAACGCAACCACCGAACCGGAGGACGAGTCGATCCGCGCGTCCCCGGTCGCCGCGACCGTCACGTGCACGACCCGCCGTCCGCCGTCAGACAGCTTGACTGCCTTGGCTTTCCCGATCCCGGCTCGCGCCCGCGTGAAGTCCTCGTAGTCGCGGATCGATACCAGCCGGTCGAGTGCGAGCATCCGCAGCGGGATCGATGCCCGGGCGTCCGCCGGTCCGTCGCCGTCCGCTCCCCCGCCCGACGCCAAGGGATTGGTCACCGCGCGCACGCCCGGCGGCCGTCCGGTGGCCTGGCTGATCTGCCCGGCCGCGACATTCCCGTCGTGGCCCGCGCCGATCCGGTAAACCGCCGTCACGTTCTCCACCCCTGCGGGAATGCGCGCGCCGTGGACACCGTCGCCGAACCGAAGCGTCCGGGTACCGCCCGCGCCGACGGAGACCTCGTAGTCGTGGCTCGTCGGCCCGGACCACACCAGCCCCTCGGTTTCGTGCCAGCGCACGCCGGCCACGCGAGCGGTGAGCGTGCTCTCCGCGCCGGAAGCGTTCGCGGACGGCCGGAACGTGAGCGGGTTGCCCGCATTGGCCTGGCGCAGCTGGAAAACCTGATTCGCGACGCCCGGATCGCCGCTGCCGAGCACCTCGGTGCGGGTCTCGCCCTGGTCCGCCTCCACGACGTTGCCGTGGAGGGTCACGGTGTCCCGGCGGTACCGGTAGGACAACTCCGTGGCCAGCGACAGGAACGTGCGGACCCGGCTGCCGTGGCGGGTCGGCTCGACCCGCTGCCGGATCCCGGCGACCATCGTCACCTCGGCGGCCTGGATCCCGCTGGTGTGCGGCACGTCGGTGCGTTCTCCGGACACGACCAGCCACCGGCCCGGCCGCAGCCCGTCGTAGACCCGCGACAGTTCGATCTCGGCGCCTCCGACGTCCTTGGTGATCGGGTCGCCGACCGCGGTGAGCGTTTCGCCGCGAGCCCACACGACCGTGCCCGCCCCCGGAACCGGCGAAACGACCTGGTTCACCGTGATCTTGGTGACCTGCTTTTTCCCGATCGGCTCGGACTTTCCCGGAACGGTGACGTCGACGCTGGCCAGCTCCACCAACGTCACTTGCGCGGCGGACCGATTGCCGTCCGGCGATTCGAGCACGACCCAGCTGCCGCCGGCGATGCCGTCGTACACCGCGTCCAGCCACACCTTCGTGGTGCCCGCCGGATCCGCCTGCTCACCAGCCGGGCGAGCAATCGCGACCGCCCTGGTCCGCAGCACATGGAGACCGGACAGCGCCGGCGGCTTCGCGATCTGCTCGTTTGCCCACGCGTGGTGCAGGTTCGGTCCCAGCCGGGGGTCCGCCTCGATGAGCAACTTCGGGTGCACGTCGGAACCGGCGTGGAACAGCTGGTCCACTGTGGACGGAAGATCGACCGCCTTGCGCGGCGGCCGGGACGGCTCGCGCCGCAGCCACGGCAGCACCGGGGTGAGCCCGGCCAATGCCGCCGCCCGGTCGCAGTCGGTGCCGGAGCCGCAGCCACATCCGCTGCCGCTGCCGTCGAAGCGGTATCCCGGCGGTGAGCAGAACAGTGCCCTGGCGAAGTTGTTCAGGTAGTGCAGTTCCGGATCGCTTTCGCGCAACGCGGCGGTACAGAGCGTCAGCAACGCGTCCGTCGCGTCCGAAACCGGCCCGACGGAATCGCGGAACCAGTCCTGGATCGCGCAGCTCGCGTGCGCCCGGGCGAGCGCGGCCTCCTCCGCCAGTTCGGTGCTCACCTGGTAGGCCGTGCGAGCGAGGACCCGGGTCACCGTGGCCGAGGTGCCGAGACTGGCCAGATAGGTCTGGGTGTTGTTCAACACGGTTACCGTGTCGTTGATCCAGTCCGACGGCGCGGGCTTTCGCCCCAGCGCGGTGCCGATCACCTCGAGGAGGTGGGCGATCGCCTGGTTCAGGTCGTCGAGGCCCGTGGTGACCAGCTTCGCGGTCGTCCGGTTGGCCGGGAAGTCCGCCGTCGCTTCGGCGACCACGCGGGTCACCGGCGGGAACATGCCAAACAGGAGCAGCAACCGGTCCCCCGGTTTGAGCGCCGCGGTGGTGCCTTGGATCCCGATCTGGTCGATGGCCGGGGCCGTATCGGCGGTGACGTCCACCGGGTCGGCAGTAGCGACTTGGAGCGCGTTCCACTCCTCGCGCGCCTGGAGTTCCGCCGTGGTCTCGAAGGTCTGCGGCAGCTGGTTCTGCGCGGGCACGCTCTTCGCGGCGGTGCCCGCCGGAATGACCGTCCGTGCGCCGGGATCCAGCGTGTACGCGAGGAAGGTGGTCGCCGCCAGCGCGGGCCGCGGCGTGTAGCCGACGAGAGTGCCGAGGTGGTTGAGCGATTCGGGTTCGGTGGCGGTCCGCAGGTAGCCCTCGTTGGCGATCCGCTCCTGGTAGAAGGTCAGCACGTCGCCGACGACGGCCCAGCAGTCGAGCAGCGCGATCGCCGGGTCGTCCGGGTCCCGTGTGGTGAGCGGGACCAGCGCCGCCCGGCTCGCCAGCCGGGCCAGCATCGACTGGCGGAACCGCGCGTAGGTGCCGACCCGCCGGGACAGCGCGGGCAGGCCGGGGCGCTGGTAGGTCGTGGCCGGGGTGGTCGGGCCGGTGCGCGCGCAGTTCATCGTCCGCCTGCCAGGTCGAGGGTGAGCTGCCCGTTCTCGGGCCGGCTCGGGTCGTCGTCCAGTTGCGCCACTTCGAGCGGTCCGATGGGGAGGACGCCGGTGGCGAGTGCGGTGCCGGGCGGGCCGAACAGCCGCTCCAGCCGGGTCACCTCGGCGTGCCGGACCCCGGGTACCGCGGCCGCGGTCGCGACGATCTGGCCGACCCGGATCGGGGTGCCGAAGGTGAGGCGGTCCGGTTGGAAGAACGCGCCGAGCGCCCGCCGCAGGGCTGTGCGCACGTGTCCGGCGATGTGGTCAGGCAGCACCTCGACGTGCACCGTGAGGTCGAGCGGGACGAGGGTCGCGGTGAAGACCGAAAGGTCGTGGCCGATCCGGCGGTACCGGTAAAGTCCGGCGCGGGTTTCGTCGAGCAGCCAGGTCGGCGCGACCTCCGTGCCGAGCGGATCGATCGCGACCTGTGCCTCGTACCAGCTGCCTGTCCATCTCAGGTCGCCCGCGGCCCGCTGCACGCTCGGCGAGGCACCGGCCAGCGTCGCGTAGTCGTCCGCCGTGATGGCACGCAGCAGACGACGACGGACCTCCTGCGGAGCGCGCAGCCGTACCTCGGACACCGGCTCCGGGTCGACCCCGCCGACGGCAGGCAACGGATTCCGCACGCTGCGGATGCCGGGCACGTCCGTACGGTCGAAGATGATGCTGCTGATCGCTTCACGGCCGACGTTCCCGGCCAGTCCGGTCCCTACCCGCAGGGCTGCGGTGAGCTCCCCGCTCAACGGAAACTTCGCGCCATTGCGGCCGTCGCCGAACCGCAGCACGGTCGCGCCGGTGTCGGTGACCTCGCCGACGAAGTGCCGGTCCGCCGGTCCGCTCTCGAGCAAATCCCGCTGTGGCAGCCAAATACCGTGGTTCCGGTCCGTGACCGTCACCGCGGGCAGTGCCGCGCGCGGATCCGGCCGGGTGGCGAGACTTGCCGGACCGCGGAACGCCTCACGTCGCTCGTCGAGCTTCGAGCCTTCGTCCGCACCCCAGCTCTGGCCGATCTCCCAGCCCTCGTTCTTCGCGGTGAGCACATATCCCGCGCGAGCCTGGCGGACGAGGTCTTTCAGCCGCTCCAGTTTGGTTTCCAGCAAGTCGTCGAAACACGCCAGCAGGTACCGCAGCGCGCGTCGTGGATGCTCGCGGAGGTCCAGCTTCTTGACGAGCTTGGCCCCGAAGAGCACGGTGACGAACTTGATGTCCTCTTCGGACAGTTCACTCCGCCACAGCTTGGTCAGCCTCGCGCGGATCCGGCCGGGAAGACCCGCCAGCCAGCGCGCCTGCGCGGCCGCGATGTCGGCGGGATCCGGGAACGGAACGCTTTGCGTGACCGGCTGGTGTCGCAACTGCGGCTGAACGACCACCGGCAGCGGCGGGTAACCAGGTTCGGGTTCGGTCTCGCCGCCGCAACCGCAGCCGCAGTCGCGCGGACACTGCGGCTCGTCCGGCGCGGGGTCGGGAACGCAGTGGCACTCCGGGTCGATCCGCTGGCCGTGCTCGACCAGCACCACGTTCCCTCGAGCGACGCAGACCTCGAGCTCGACGCATTCGGGTCCGCCACGAGCGTTGACACACAACGGGAAAGTGAGCGCGTCTTCGCGGGCCCAGGTCACGTCCAGCAGCTTTTGCTGGTACAGCTTGTCTTCGGTCTCGATGACCGACGTCAGCCGGACGGCCTGCCGGTGCGTGTGGTCCGCGTCGGCCGCGAGACCGGACGGCACGCCGATCAGTTCCTCGAAAAGCAGCACGTCGCCCGCTGCGAGACCCAACGCCCGGTCACTGTCCACCAGGGTCGCCGAAGTCGCCCCGGCGGGCAGGCAGCAGTCCTGATCGCCCCACGTCCACAGGCTGATCCGGTTGCGCGCGGGGATCAGCCGGACCTCTTCGTCGTGGACCGGCTCGAAAACCTCCGGCGCACCGCGGAGATCGCTTTCCTTCAAGGAGATACCGGGCAGCGTGCTGAACCGGAAAGTTCCCTTCGGGAGCGGGACCTCCTCGTCCGCCTCGATACACACCCAAGCCCGCGCGGAACATCCGTCGTGCATCGGGTAGTCGACCAGCCGGGCGTGCCGCCGCACGGAAACCCGCAGCCGCGCGGTGTCCAGATACGCCTCCGTCGCCACGGCGTCTTGCTGGTAGCTCAGCCGATCGCCCTCGTAGGCGAGCAGTTCCGTGAGCATGATGCCGACGTCGGGGACGTGCCGTTCGGTCCAGGACGGCATCGTCAGCTTCAACCGGTCCAGCAGCAGTTGCCGGAAGCTGGCGTAATCCTTGCTGAGGTAGTCGATCTCGACCGCTGCTTCTACCGGTGGCGCGCTTTCCTCGACCGGCGCGCAGTCCACGTCGCCGCAGCTGCCGAACGTGAAGTCCACAGAGGAGTATCGCGGATCGAAGCCCGGGTAAGGCCTTGTTCCTGGTTTGCCGATCGGCCCTGACTCCACAATGGACAATCGGTAGCTCGACAGGTCTCCGGCCCGGTCGACCGTCAGCCGCACCGCGTCAGCCAGGTCCGGATCGTCGCTCGCCCACAGTTCGACCGCGACGACCGCGATCCCGGTAACCCGCCGTCCGCCGTCGATCCGGAAGTTGGCCGGTACCAGATCTTCCGGTGCCTTGCCGAAGAATCCCACCGTGAGCGAACGACCGTCGTCGCTCACGCCCACCGAGTCGATCCCGTTGCCGCCCGCGACGCGCACGTCCGCCCGGCGGCGTTCGTCCGCACAGCCGATCATGCCGCCCTCCCGGTGATGACGTCCTCGCGCCGTTCGCCGGTCGCGAGGAGGATGTAGCCGATCTCGATACGCAAGGTGCTTTCCTCAGCGGTGACCTCCAGGTGCTGCACGGTGATCAGGTCGCCGAGCCAGCGATGCAACGCGCCTTCCGCCGACGCTTGCACCGCCGCCGCCAGCTCCGGGCTGTTCGGCTCGAACACCAGGTCCAGCAGTCCGCAGCCGAAGTCCGGGCGCATCACGCGCTCCCCCGGCGTCGTGAAGAGCAGTTGCTCGATCAGGTCGAGCACGTGGTTCGCGTAGCCGGTTTCCGCGACCCTGCCGCGCTGGTCGAAATGAAACGGGAAGTCGATGTCCACAGTGGTCACCTCCCCGTGACGAACTGTTGCATGGCAAGCACTATCGGCGGCCCAGGGGAAAGAGAGCCGAGGCAGGTACCTCCGCCTTGGCCAGCCGGAAGCAGTTGCGTGAGCACCGGCGTTCCGCCGCCCAGCAGGGACGAGATGTTCGTCCACTGCACCGTCGCACAGGGCGGAGTCAACGTGCACCCGGCGACGATCAGCTGGTCTTTCGTGGTGAGCACCGGCATTCCGTTCACCAGCGCCGCGGGCGGCCCGGCCGGGATCGCCGTCACCGCGCCGCCGTGCGGGCAGGTCATCGTCATTCCGCTGTGGAGCAAGAAGCCCGGCATGTCCGCACCTCCTAGTTCGGAACGACGAAGGTGCCGTTGTTGACGATGACCGAGGTCCCGGCCAGCCGGATCGAGGCCAGACCGGGGCCGCAGGACAGTTCGATCCCGGTCTCGTTGAGCTTGATGTACGGCCCGGACGGCCCCAGGATCTGCAGCTGGATGCCGCCGGTCGGACCGGGTTGCTGGGTGATCAGCAGGTAGTTCTGCGGCGGGACGCCGAACGGGGTCAGCGGCGTCCCGATGACGACCTGCGGCACGCCGGGCAGGATGCTCGACGCGATCGGCGGCCCTTCCTCGGCCACGTCGCGCCGGAACCCGGTCCAGATCGCGCGGCCGATGTCTCCGCCCTGGAACTCGACCCACACCCCGGAACCGATCAGCGGCACCACGTTCATGCCCGGCGTCGCGGTGCTCGCCCGTGCCCAGATGGCGTTGTCGCCCAGTACTTCGCCGACCCGCACGAGCAGCCGATCCAGTCCGAGCGGGTCTACATTGGACACCACCTCGCCCTGGTAGGTGCCGTCGAACCGCGTTTCTTCGGTCATGCGCTCACCTGCTGGGAGAAGGGGACGAAACCGTCCCTGGCCAGTCCGAAACTCTGCTTGTACTCGCCGCGTTTGATCTCGTGGGTGACTCGGTTGACGTAATAGAGACCGTCGTACGCGAGCCCCGCGCCACGCACGCCGACCAGCGCGCGGGCCTTGAGCACGTGGCCGTACCGGAGCACGTCGAGCTTTCCCTGTCCGGTCACCGCGTCGGCGGCCTTCGCGGTTTTGCTGAGGCCGCGCAACAAGATCTCCGTCGTGGACCGGCCGTCCAGGTCCGGCAACGGCCGCTCCTGCAGAGCCACCGCGGGACGAGCGGCCAGCGGCGGGCGCAGCAACGCGAGGTCCGGCACCGGAATGGAGAACCCGATCTTGGTGTGCGGCTCGGGGATCCGGATCGTGTACTGCTTCCCGGACATTCCGTCGAAACTGAACGACAGGGATTCCACGTTGGTCGCGGTCCCGGAATCGACGGTGAGCGCGGGCTGCACGACCCCGGCCCGGATCTCCGGACCCCAGTACCCGATGCTCGCGCCCGGAACCGGTCCCGGGACCAGGTAGAACGCGTACCCCGCCTGCCGTGCCAGTTCCCGGAGATAGCCGAGATCGGTGTCGGACTGGCCGTCGATTTTCACCTGCGGCGGCTCCGGTTCCCACAGCAGCACCGGCGTCGGCGCGGGCACGATCCCGTACATCGCGTACTTCGCGAGGGTCTTCAGCACCTGCACGTGCAGCGGCAACCCGGGAAAGGTCTCCTTCTCGTACCGCAGGTCCATCAGCGCGGTGAGGTCCTCGCCGGTCACCGTGAGCCTCGATTCGCCAGGACCCGTGCCCGGGCTCATCTCGTGCCGGGTGATCACGCCGTCCATCAGCACGTCCACCGAACCGCCGACGATCGCCGACAGCACGACCCGCGCGGGCGGATCGAGCAGCCCGGACGGCAGCAACGTCCGGGTGAGCACCGATTTCCGGCTCACCGCGAACGTCAGCTGGAACCCGCTGCGCTCGCCCGCGGACGAGGTGACCTGTACGGACTGCAACGCATCGATCAGCTCACGGGGCACCGGCGCGGCGAGGACGCGGCCGATCATCAACTGCAGCTGAAAGCTCTTACCCACCGGTCCCTCCCGCCGGAATCCCGGGCGGCAGCGTGATCCGCAGCCGGCGGCCCGGCTCCGCGGTCAGCGCGTCCGGGTCCATCGCCCGGTTCGCGTCGGCGATCCGCCAGTACTGCTCGGCGTCGCCGAACACCTCGCCCGCGATGCGATCGAGCCGGTCGCGGGGTTTGACCACGCGCTCGCCGATCTGCGCGAGCTGCTCGGGCGGTGGCAGCAACCGCCGCTGGACGAAGCGGACCGAACGACCGTCCGGAAGGTCGCAGACCGCGGTGGGCAGACTGTAGTAACGACTGGTCGCGGAGAACATCAAGCACCTCCTAGACGGTCGGCACGCCGACGTCGGTCACCGGGTTGTTGACGGCGTCCGCGAAGCGTTCTTTCTGCTGGAGATACGTCAGGTACAGCGTTCCGCCCTTGGCGCGCGCTCCCGGATCGCCGGGACGCGGGTAGCCGAGGTCGTCCACAGTGAGCACCCGGACGGTGATGCTGACCTTGGCCCGGATCGGATTGAGCGCGGCGTCGAAGGCTTCCTCGGCGACGCTGAAGTCGGTGATGCGCACCGGCAGCACGCGTTTAGGCCCCAGCACAAGCACCGTCAGCGGTGCCTCTACTGGCACGATTTCAAGCTGTCCTTGCCCGGCCAGTTGGTCTTCGTTCTGCAGCTGGGCGTACGTCGGCGAAAGGCTTTTCTCCAGCGCGCACAGCACCGGAAACAATCCGTCGGGGAACTTGTCGGGTGCCGCGGTGGCGTCGAACTCGGCCTCGAATCGGTACGACTCGTGCGAAGGCCCCTTGAGCCGCAACGCTTCCAGCCGGTCGCCCGGTTCGCCGCCGATGCCCTGCACCTGCAGGGTCCGGGTGAGCGTGTCCGGGTTGTACTGGAACGGAATCGTCTTCGACGCCCGCCCGCTGTCCGGATCCACCAGCACGAACCCGCCCCGGACGGGATTCAGGCTCTGCGGAAAGGTGGTCATCGTCGTAGTCCTCCCCAGCGAACGGCGGAACGCCTTGCCCCCAAGCGTGGCGGGACCCCGTCACCGAGGCGTCACCGCTCAATCGGCCACCTGGCGGATGCCGTGGTGAATCGACCGTGCGATCGCCTCCGCGAGCGTGCCCTCCGCCAGCTTCGCCACCACGACCCGCCGCTGTGCTTCCCGCCAACCCCGGCGCGGCGCGGCAGCCACCATCTGACGCGTCAGCTCGGCTTGCACGGCCTCGCGAAGCTGACCAGGCTCCTCAGCCAACCCAGTCAGCACCAGCCGATCGATCCGGACCTCGATCACCGCCGGAAATCCCGTTCCGGCACGGGAAGCTCGAGCTTCCGGAACTCGGTGCGCGCGGCAGCCAGCACAGTCTCCATCGTGATCGACGACCCGGCCGCCGCGGCGAGGAAAGCCGCGTTGAGCGCGATGGTGCGGATCATCGCACCGCTCGTCTGCAGCTGCGCCAACCGGCCGAAGTCGAGACCCTCGCACGGCGCACGGGTCGGGAACGCCTTCTGCCACATGGTCTTCCGCTCAACCGGGCCGGGAAAGGCGAACTCGACCACGAACCGCAGGCGGCGCATGAACGCGGTGTCCAGCGCCGAGCGCATGTTGGTCGCCAGGATCGCGAGGCCGCGGTGGGCTTCCATCCGCTGCAGCAGGTAGTCGACCTCGATGGTGGCGTACCGGTCGTGCGCGTCGCGGACCTCGCCGCGTTTGCCGAACAGCGATTCCGCCTCGTCGAAGAACAGGATCGCGCCCTCGGCCGCGTCGAAGAGCTTCCGCAGGTTCTTCTCGGTCTCCCCGATGTACTTGCTGACCACTGTGGACAGATCGATCCGGTAAAGATCCAGCGCCAGCCGGTTCGCGAGCACCTCGGCCGCCATCGTCTTGCCCGTTCCGCTCGGCCCGGTGAACAGCACGCTCAAGCCCAGGCCGCGCTCACCGAAGCCCCACGTCTCGTGCACCCGCGTGCGCTGCCCCACCTGGTCGGCGATCTCGCCGAGCAACCGGCGGGACTGCTCCGGCAGCACGAGATCGTCCCAGCTCGCCGTCGATTCGAGCCGCTGCGCGCGTCCGTCCAGCCGCGGCCGGGTGCGGACGCGGCATTCCTGCCACACCTTCTCCGGATCGGCCCCGGCGACCGCGGCCACCGCCGCGATGCCCGGCAGGTCGAGCGCGAACTGCGCGGCCAGCGCGTCGATCACCGGCTGATCGCTCCCCAGCGCTTCCCGCCACGCCAGCGCCCGTTCCGCCGGCGTCGGCGGGCCGACCTCGATCGACCGGAGTCCCGGCCCGCCTTCCCGCACCGCCAACACCGCCGGTCCGGTGATCCGGTCGAGAAACCGGGCGCCACCCTCGTCTTCGAGGTACAACGCCAGCGGCAGCAACGCGGCCTCGCGCTGCCAGCTCCGGGCAAGGAGGTCCAGCTCCACCGGCTGCGCGGGCAACGCGGCAGCCTCAAGTCGATACGCGGCGAGTCCGGAGATCTCCGCGGCGTGTGCGGTGATCTGTCGTTTCGCGGCCTCGTCGGCACCGGTGAGCTGAACCGGACCGGCGAGCGCCCACTGACTGGCCACTTCCTCGGCAACCCGTTGCTGCGAAGCCGACAACTCCGTGCGGGCCAGTGGCGTGACCAGCGGACTCAGCCGGTCGTCGAGACTGTTGAGCCCCTTCAGATAGTTGACCGCGCGCTCGGCCGCCCGCAGCGGTGCGGACACCACGCCCTGCCCGGAAACACCCTCGATGAGCTGCCAATACCGCAGACCGCCTTGTGGCGACACGGCTTCCCACGCCGGATCGGGCAGCACGCGAAGAGCCAGCCCGAACGTCGGATACGCCATGTGCGGATTGCCGTGCGCCTCGGCGCAAAGCCCGGCGATCGACGGGTCCAGCTCGACCGCCGCGCACAACAGCAAGGTGTCCCGCTCGAACCGGGACAACCCGAGCCGCGCCGCCAGCACTGTCAACGCCGGCGGCGGGTTGATCGCCTCGGCTTCCTCGACAGCGGCGGTCGGGACCTCTTCGCCGGGATGCCGCAGCACCTCCCGCAGCCACTCCAGCGACGCGGCGAGGAAGCGTCCGTTCGCCGCTTCCCAGGTCATGAGATCGTCACCGTCTGGGTGGCGTCGAACACCGGCTTCGGCCCGGTGCGGTCGACCAGCAAGCTGTCCACCCCGCCGATCCGGAGGCGCGCGAGATGGGTGCCCACCGGCGCGTCCGGCACGTCGAAGGTCAGGTCCGCACCGGTCACCGGGTCTTCCGGCTGAGCCGCGACTGCACGCCGCTCCAGCACCGATCGCGACCCGAGCACCAGCAGCACCGGCTGCCCGGTCCGCACCGGAGGGCGGCAAGCCAGCCGGACCACCGCAGCGGTCCCGTCGCGCTGCACAGTCATCGGCATCCCGCTGGTGATCTCGGGCGCGACCGCGAGCGAAACCTCGTTCGTCGCCGTCGTGCCGGACACCGCCGCCACCGACCACAGCCCGGCCGGAAACGCCTGCGGCGGCCCGGTCAGCTCGAACCGGACCTCGGCCGCGCTCCCCGGTACGACCGGAATCGAGACCGGCCCGGCCAGCAGCGGATGCGACAACCGGACCTCGTTCGCCTGATCGAGATTCGCACCCCGCAGCACGACGCGACCGCCGAGCTTCACCGACGCCTGCTCGTGCTCGAGACCGTCGGGACCGACCGCGACCGGTACCGCGGCGGTGAGCTGCGGGTACGGCGATTCGACGCTGGCCGCCGCTTCCGGCCCCCGGTCCAGCGCGCCCCGGCGCAGCACCGGCACCGCCGTGCGCGGCGGGCGGCGGCTGTCGATGAGCACCGGCCCGGCCTCGAACGCGACAGTGAGCCGATAACTGGTCTGGAACGCCGACCACAGCGAGTAGATGTCCTTCTCCGCGAAGGACTGCCAGGTCAGCCGGATCAGCTCGGACTGTTCCGATACGTTGCTGGGCGACTGCACTTGCCGGAGCCGCACGCGACTGAGGTGCGGATGCTCGTGCAACGTCCGCAGCGCACCGCCGAGCATCCGGTGGGCGATGGTGTCCGCACCGCCCGGCACATACGCGGTGAGCAAATAGTGCAGAACGAGCGGCAGCTGCGGATCGCCGTGCTCCCCGGGCCGCAGCCCTACGGGATCCTCGTTGCGCAGCGACTCGTCGATGCCGATTTGGTAGAGGAACAGGTTCAGCTGCGGATCGCCGCTCGGCCCCGGCGTCTCGTGCGGCGGCCGCGCTTCGACCTTCGCTCCGCTCTCGACCTCGCGCGCGCCTTCGAGCACCAGTTGGACCAGCGCCTCGGTCACCGCCTCGATCGCGTTGGCGTCACTCATCCCCGCTCCCGGAGGTAGTCGTCGAGGCTCAGCAACGGTTTCCGTTCCTGCCGCGGTTTCGGCGCCGCTGCCGGCGCCGGACGGGCGGTGACCTCGACCCGGCCGATGCTGATGTGCACGTCCGGTTGAGCCGGTGCCTTCTGTCGCCGGATCACCAGGGGCTGCCGCAGTTGTTGTTGCGGCTGCGGTCCAGGTTCCGGCCGTGGACGCGTGACTGGGTGCGCCCGGACCGGTTCGACCGTCCGTACTGGGGCGACCCGGATCGGTTCTGGCGATGCCGGGGCGGTTTCTGGCTCCGCTGCGGTGGCTGGCTGCGGTACCGTCGTCTCTCGCTGCAGGTGTTCCGTTCGCACTTCGCGCTCCCGCAACGATTCAGCGACCCGCTCCGAGCTCGATACGGTCGCGTGCTCGGTGTGCGTCCGTGACTCGACAACGCTTTCTCGGACCACAGTGCCCGGCTCCCCCGGCTTGGGAACCTCGCGGACTCGCTCGACTGATTCCGGTCGTAGCACCCGGGTTTCGCGGCCGCCTTCGACTCGCTCCGTGTGGAACACCTCGGACTCGCGGACGCGCTCGACCGGCCCCGGAAGCGTTGCCAGGGTCTCCCGGATAACCTGCCCCAGACCTGGAACCTCACGGACACGTTCGGTTTCCTTGGCGACCACCGGCTTCCGGGCCGATTCGGTGAACGTGCCCATCGGCAATCCGGGTTCCGCCCCGACCGGACTGGCGGGTTCGAACAACGTCGGCACGAGCGGCCGGATCGGCGGCGCGTCGATCCGGCCGAGCAACCGGTCCACGAAATCGTTCATGCCATCGTCCCCGCGAGTTCCAGATACCGTCGGCGCCGTCCAGGACTCACCGCGAGCACCTCCGCCTCCGACCAGCCGTAGGCGAGCGCCAGCGCGTGCACGTCGTACAACAACCGCCGCGCGCAAGCTTCCAGTTCCGTCCACAGATAAACCGCGATGTCGAACGGAGACGCCCACCGGTGACCGCACACCGCGCAGTCCAGGTCGATCCGGACGTCCGCCTGCGGATCCCCCGCGGCCAACGCGTCCGGGAGCGCGCCGAGCACCGCGTCCGGCAACTCGGATCGCTCCACCTCCTGGTCGCCCAACCGCGCGGTCACCACACACCGTTCGAGCAGAGTCCGTCTACTGTGGACTTCCAGCAGATCCCGGCTCGTCACCGCACGGAACTCGACCTCGTACCCGTCGACAGCCACGACCGCGCAAGCGTCCACTTGCGACGGACGCAGATCCCGGCTCGACAGTTCCAGCTCAAGCTCCTCGCCGCACGAAGGACAACTCACCAGGCACGGAAACGCGGTCCCGAAGCACCGTTCCCGCAGGGCCAGCAGGAACTCGTCCCGCCGGCCCACCGCGAGATCGCCGACCTCGGCCGGTTCCGCACCGCCCGCCACCGCCAGCGCGAGCGCCCGCCGCAGCGCGCCCAGCCCGTGCGCCGCCTCCCAGACGTCCAGGAGGCTCGCCTCGGTGAACATCACGCCGGGTCTTCGAAGGACGTCTCCTGCGGCTCCGAAACCTCCTCGGCGACCCACCCCTCGTTCTCGACCTTGATGTGCTGCACGGCGACCGCGTTGGCGTTGGAGTCCAAATCGGACACCGGCTGCCATTCCGAGACCCAGCAGTTGAAGACCTGATAGGACAGGACTTTCTGGCCGCCCTCGTCGAAGACGTCGACGATGAGGTCGCGGCGGAAGTCCTTGAGCGAGGTCTCCAGCCCCTGCCCGGAGTTGGCGAAACTCCACACCCGGTTCGCCCACTGCGCGAACACCTTGTCCGCGGTGACGCCGCGTTCGAGGGTGATCGCGTCGTATTCGGTGCGCCCGGGAAGCTTCGCACTGGTCGCCGGATCGCCGCCGGAGCGGTGCTTGATCACCTCGGTGCTCCGTTTGAACCCGGTGACCTTGCTGACCCCGAGCAGATAGTCGCCGCCGGCGAACTTCACCCGGAACCGGAAGTTCTTGTACGGGTCGCGCCGTCTCGTCTTGCTTTCGGACATGACGTCTGCCTCCTGCTACACCTGGATCTGGCCGGCGAGCTGCTGGATGTGGATGAGCACGAACTCGGCGGGCTTCAACGGGGCGAACCCGACCAGGATGTTGACGATGCCGCGGTCGATGTCGTTCTGCGGATTGTTCGTCGCGTCGCATTTCACGAGATAGGCGTCCTTCGGCGTACGCCCTTGGAAGGCGCCTTGCCGGAACAGATTGTTCATGAACGCGCCGACGTTCAGCCGGATCGACGACCACAACGGTTCGTCGTTCGGCTCGAACACCACCCACTGCGTGCCGCGGAACAGGCTTTCCTCGATGAAGAGCGCCAATCGCCGCACCGGCAGGTATTTCCACTGGTTCGCGAGCACGTCCGCGCCGCGTTGAGTACGCGCGCCCCAGATCACGTTCCCCACCGAAGGCATTCCACGCAAGCAGTTGACGCCGAGCGGATTGAGCACGCCGTTCTGCAGATCGGACAGTTGGACCGTGAGGCCGCTGATGCCGCTCAACGTCGCCTCGGTGCCTGCTGGAGCCTTCCAGACACCCCGCTGGACATCCGTGCGCGCCCACGTTCCCGCGATCATCCCGCACGGAGGGAATTCGCGAACCCTGTTCTCCTGCTTGGGATCCGGCTGTTTGACGCGCGGGAAGTACAGCGCCGCGTTGCGGGCGTTGTCGTCATTGAGGACGAAGTTGAAGTCCTTCACCGCACCGGAGACCGCGGTCGTCGTCTTCCAGTTCGGATCCGGGTCCACGATCAGCATCGCCCGCCGGTCGACGCACAACTTGAGCGCCTTGGCAAGGATTTGCGCGGGGCCGCCGATCAGACCCGGAGCCCCGGGCAGGCAGAGCATGTTGAAGATGTCGGTCTTGAGCAAGGCATAGATGCCGGTCTGCTGTCCGGGGTCGCCGAGGAAGTCCTCGGGCCTCGGCGTCGGTCCGTCGGCGCCCTGGCCCGCTGCGGTGTACCAGACGTCTTTCTTCGTGGTGTCCTGGAACGGATCCTGTCCCTCTTCCAGCCCGGCGGAGCTGTGCGCAGTCGGCCGCTGATCGGTGTTCTCCACCGACCCGATCAGTCCCGAGGCCGCGATCACGTTCTTCAACGCGCGCGGGGAGTTCTTGTCGATGCTGACGTTGAGGTATTGCTCGGTGACCTTGCTGGTCCGATCGTGCACAGTCAGGTTGTACAGCTGGTTGAGGTCGTCCTTGGCGGTGCTGTAGTCGACCCGCGCCAGCAGCGTGCCGTTGGCCCAGGCCCCTTCTCCGGCCGCGTTCAGCGTCGGTCCCGCCGGCAGGACGATCTTCGCTCGTGCGGCCGCGGCCGGCGGCGTGGCGTCCTCGGCAGCGGGCTGGCCCGTACCGGCCGGTGGAGTGGTCGGCGCCGCGGTGCCGAACACCCGCACGATTTCGGCCTCGCTGCCGCCGTTCTGGTAGAACTGCCAGACCGCGTAGCTGAGGTCGCTCGCCGGGTCGAGGCCGCCGAATTGCTGTTCGTAGTCCTCCCAGCTCGTGATGTGCACCGCCACGTTCGTGACGCCGCGCGGTGCGGTGCCGACGAAAGCCGCGACCGAGGTGGGCACCCCGGTGATGGTCCGAACCGCGCTCGGCAGTTCGTCGATGTAGACACCCGGAAAGGTGGGCGTGATGGGCATGGCCGTCTCCCTCCGCGGCTTTCTCGGCCGTGGTCGTGAGCGTGCACTGGTTCCGTCACCGCGGCGTCACGTCGCCGTCCCGCGCGCCGATCCGGCTCAGCCAGCGGTCCACCGACGCGAGAACCTGTTCGCGGGTCGTGAGAACCTCCGACGTCGTCGCGTCGGTGCGCACGTCCGCGGTGGTCGTGATGCGGACCCGCAACTGTCCTTCGGACGTGCACCACGCCCGAAGGACGTGCAGCGCGATTCGCTCCGGGTCCGCACCTGCCATACGGTGCAGTACAACGGTTCCCCGTCACCGCACCGTCACCCGATGCCAGGGACTCGCACCGGGCGGCCTCAGCCCGCCGACGATCCACAAAGGACGTCAAGGTCGGCGAGGCACCGGCCAAGGCTCGCATGACCGTTTCCGCGCGTCCGTGAGGACGGCAAAGGCACCGTCACCCGGTTCAGGCGAGCAGAGCCCGCACCCCAGGACTGGGCCGCACGCCGAGTTCGGTGTGCAGCAATTCCGCCAGCGCGCGATAAGCCCGCACCGCCTCGCCGCGATTCCCCTCGAGAAGATGAACGCGGATCAAACAGCGATGCGCGCTTTCCCGCAACGGCTCAGCGTCGACCGCCGTCAGCGCGGCATCGATCGCCTCGGAGAACCGGCCCGCTTCGCCGAGCCGTCCCGCCAGGCATTCCAGCGCGTGCAAGCGAAGCTGCCGCCACCGTTCACGGAAGACGAACAACCAGTCGTCGTACCAGTCCGGCAGCAAATCGGTCGACAGCAAGCCGATCACCGGTTCGCTGTCGTCGGGCAGCTCCGCACCGGCCGACGCGAGCGAACGCGCCAGACTAGACGCGGCTTGCACGTCGACGGCCGCGGTGTCCGAGAGCGACAGCCGCTCGGCCGTCGCCTGCACCAGATCCCGATGCACCCGGCCGATCCGCCACAACGTAGTGCGGAGACTCGCCGCACCGTGTTCCTCCGACGAGTCCGCCCACAACGCGTGCGCCACTTCGGCCCGCCGCACGGGACGGTCTCGAAGCGCCAGGTAAGTCACTAACCGTTGAGCCGCACGGGAAAGCGGACGCGCGTCAGCCGCGCCGTCCACCGCGAAGGCCGGCAACGTCTGCACGACAAGCACCGACGCCGTTCCAGTTCCCTCTCCCGATTCGTAGTCCACCGTTTCTGTCCGCGAACCGACCATCCGAACCGACACCCCCTCGATCCTCGGCAGCGTCCCCCGGGAGCACTGCCGGTCGAACTCCGATGATCGTGACCGTGCCGCCGCCGCGCCATCCGTGCTACCACGTAACTTCGCTCACGGTCGTTCCCGCACCGGCGCGAACGACCCTCCCGGACCGGCCCCGGCCAGCAGTCGCTGGTCGCGCAGGAAGGAAAGGAACTGAAGATACGTGCGCTGGTTGAACGCGTTGGCGGGCCAGATCTCGTCACCCGCCCGCAGCGCGGCGCCAGCCATTCGGCGGTACCGCGCGTTGATCGCCTCGGAAACCCGGATGAACACCCCCACGTCGCCGATCGACGCGATCCGCTGCGACACCGGCACTCCCTGAGCTTCCCCGGCGAGAAACCGGTCGAGGGTGGTGCTGGTGATGACCCGCGCTAGGTATCCGCCGAACTCGCGCCACGCCTGCTGCTCCGCTGGCGTGTACCCGGTGAGATCCCAGTTGGCCGAGTCGAAAATGCCGATCACACTGCCGAACATCTGCGCCACCACACTGCTGACGCCCTGTGCGACCGCGCCCGCCGTCTGCACCCCCGACGCCAGTCCGGTCGCGACTCGCTGAGTCCACGCGGCGACCGCGGGTGCGACCGTGTCCGTCACGCTCACGCCGTAACTGCCCGACGCTCGCGCGCCAGCCTCGGCCCCGAGACTGAACGCGGCCGCCACCCAGCCTTCCTCCCCCGAGAAAAGCCCGGTACTGACCGAAAATCCCACCCCAGCGAGCAGCTTCGCCGCGACGTTGACGCTCCCGCCCGTATACGCCCCGGACACATTGCCCGCCCGGCCAGCCGGACCGAGCCGGAACGCCACGACGATCGCTTCGCTGGCTCCCGCGGTCACGCCGACCCCGAGTTCGCCGTAGCCGATGACGTCAGTGGTCACTTCTCCGGACTCGATGTTGACGAAGACCATCGTGTCCTGCCCCGCGCCCGCCCCGAATCCGGCACCGGCATTGCCGGAAGCGCGCATCCCGATCGCGGCACCGGTGATCGCCCACCCCAGCAACCGCAGCGGCGCGGACAGCACCGAGGCGACCACCCGCGCGGCCCCGAAGATCCGGTTGCCGCGAAGATTCGTGACCACCACCCGGGCGTCCGGCTCAGCCTGCCGGGCGACGCCGGGCGCACTGGCCCCGGCCACCGTTACCGGCCCGCCGCTGACTGCCGCGTCCGCCGCCACGTCCGCTGACCGTTCGAGCTGATGCCCTGTCGCCGGTCCACCGCCACGACGCTGCTGGACGACGTGCGCCAGTTCGTGCGCGAGGGATCGCTTGCCCGGCGTCGTCTCGGGTCGGTATTCCCCAGTACCGAACACGATCCGCTCGCCCACCGTGTACGCCTTCGCACCCAGCCAGGCCGCCGAATCGGCCGCCGTCCGGTCCGAGTACACGCGCACCTGGCTGAAGTCCTGGCCGAAGCGCTGCTCCATGAAGTGCCGGATGTCCGGTTCGAGAGGATTCCGTCCGCGCACGGGCTCAGGTCCGGGTTCAGCCGGCGCGGGCACCTGGACGCGTTGCTCCATCGAGGACCCTCCCGATCACTGGACCACCCGGGCAGCGTGATCGAGACCCGTCACCGCGACGTCACCGTTTTCCCAGCGACAGCCGGTCAATTCGGCATATTCCTTTTCCGCGGCACTGTCGTCGGTCAGCGAGCGCGCCGGTCGCGAACCCACTGCGCCAGCCGCACCCGGGATTTGAGCCCGAGCTTGCGGTAGACGTTGCGCAAATGCGTCTCCACCGTCCGCTCGCTGAGGAACAGCGCGGAGGCGATGTCCGCGTTCGACAGTCCCTTCCCGACGAGCACGGTGATCTCCGACTCCCGCCGAGTGAGCGGCCCGGACCGCTGCGCCGGAACCGAATGCCCCTGCTTCACGATCCGCTCCGGCCAGGGCGCGCTGCCCGCCGCGGTGAACGCTGCCGTCGCCGAGGACGCCACCACCTCCGCTTCCGGCGGTTCCAGCAGTTCCGCCAGCTCCAATTCCGCTTGCGCGGCAAGGAGATTCATCCCGAACCCGCGAAGCGCGGTCGCCGAACCGCGCAGCCGGTCGACTGCCTCCGTCGCGTTCCCCCGGGCCGCCTCGGCGAATCCCTGCTGACGGTCGGCCAGCGCGTGCAGGACCGGAGCGTTGCTGCCCGCCCCGCGAAGCAGGCCGACCACGCGGTCAGCCTCCGCCAGATCTCCCCGCTGCACCGCGGCGTACCCGGCGAAGGACACCCGAAGACAGTTGAGCTGCGTGTCGCCGAACGGCAGCGTGTCGGTCAGCGCCGGGGCTTGTGCCGCCACCCCGCGCCGCACCGCCAGCGCCGTCGCCGCCAGGTCGAACGCGTCCAGGAGGTCGATCTGCGAAGGGTCGTAGTGGCGGCGCGCATCAGCCAGGTCCGCCGCCGCCTCGTCCAGGTGACCGCGTTCGGCACGGACAAACGCCCGCCCCGCAAGGGTTCGCCCCACCAACCGGTCCTGCCCGACCCGGCGTGCCTCCGCCACCGCACTGTCCATTTCAGACAGTGCGGTCCGGAGATCGCCGGAGAAGTACCGCGTGGTCGCGAGCATCGTCTGCAGATAGCACGTGGCGGACGGCAGCCATTGCCGCACCGCCGGAGTACTGCTGACGTCCGCGACCCGGATCGCCGTGACGAGATCACCGCGCAGCGTCGACAACCCGTTGAGCATCATCCGCGGAGCGAACGCGAGCCGCGGACCTTCGTCACCGCAGCGAAGCGCAAGCTCCAGCGCACTGCGCAGCTCAACGACCGCCGTCTCGACATCACCCGCCAACGCCGCGAGCGCACCGGCCCCGAGATGCGCGACCGAATGCGCCCCCGGAGTGTCGCTTGTGGACGGAAGCGCGACGAGTTCCCGCGAAATCACCGCCAGTTCCGGAAAATCGCCGTGCCGCAGCGCGATGATCCAATGGACCAGCAACCGGGTCGGCGGATCCGTGTCCGGACGTCGGCCGCTGGCCCTGGCCAGCCCGACCGCCGCCGGAAGATTCCCGCGCTCGACTTCGAGCAACGCCTGCAAATGCCGCCACGCCCGCCGGCGCTCAGTGTCCTGCCCGCGCCGCTCGCTGAGCGCGACCGCGTCCTGCAACAGCTCGGCGGCCTCGTCCAACCGGCCACGCCCCTGCTGCAATCTCGCTAAGTCGACAAGCAACGCAGGCACCGCGTCCGGCCGCGCGTCCCGCGCCCGCCGCAATGCGGCCGCGAGGTACTCGGCAGCTTCGTCCAAGTCCCCGACGGTCAGCGCCCGAGTCCCCGCCGCGCTGAACGCCTCGATCGCCCGGTCCACCGGAACGCTGTTGCCGCCGGCCGCGTAGTGCGGCGCCGCCGCGACGGTCCGGTCCGCGCGGTGCAGCGCCGCTCCGATCGCCGCGTGCAGCGCCCTCCGCTCGCCGAGCAGAAGTTCGTGATAAACCGCCTCGGCGTAAAGCGGGTGCGCCACTTGATAATGCGGCTCGACCTCGGACTGGTGTTCAGTGACCAGCCGACGCCCGACCAACCGCCGCAACGCCGCGTGCAGTGCGGACAAGCTCATCCCGGAGACGTCGGCGAGCACCTCCGGCCGCCCGTGCGTCCCGGCGACCGCGACCACCTCCAGCAGCCGCCGGTCCACCTCGCCGAGCCTGCTGATCTGCTCCCGCACGATGTCCCGGATCACCTCGGGCAGCGGCCCGCACATCCGGCTGGCGACAAGATGCCGGGTCAGCGCGACGACGAACAACGGAAACCCGGACGCCCGCGCCGTGACCGCGCGCAGCAACGCGAGTGGCGGCGGAGTGCCGAGGACGTGCTGCACCAGATCGCGCACCGCCTGGTCGGTGAGCGGCGCGAGTTCGAGCAGCCTTCCCGCCTGATGCCGCCGGGTCGCGTCCGCCATCGCGTCGAGCGCCTCGTTGTCGACGCCCGAGCGGAAACACCCGATCACGAGCAGCGGGAGTTCCTCCGCGTTGCGCCCGAGATAGTGCAGCAGTTCGACGGTCCCCCGATCAGCGCAATGCAGGTCGTCGACGACGAGCAGCACCGGGCCGCGGACAGTGAGCTGCCGGGTCGCCGCGAGCACCGCTTCGCACATCCGGGTGCGCTGCAGTCCGGGATCCCCGGATTCGGGCGAAACCGGACGCAGATCGGGGAACAATGCGCCGAGATTACCGAGCTCCGGAGAAAATCCGGCGGATTCACTCAGATGGCCGCGGAAAGCCTGGACGATCGGCGCGTACGAAAGGCCCGACAACAACGGGTCCGCGCGCCCCTCGACAATCGCGAATCCCTTGCCGCGCGCCGCCCCGATCGCCTCCGCGGCCAGCCGGGACTTGCCGATCCCCGGCTGCCCGCACACCAGGGCCGCGCCCCCTTTTCCCCGGCCCGCGGCGGCGATCGCCCCTGCCAGCACAGCGAATTCGGCGTCCCGGCCGATCAGCGGAACGCCCGGTTCGGATCCGCGATACGAGCCGACCCCGCCTCTTCGCGGCAGGTCCGCACTCCCGGCCGGTGCTGCGTCCATTCGCCAGCCTCCCCGAACAAGTGCCCACGAAACCATACCGCCCGGGAGCGGGAGCACGAGCGAATTTCTCACTAGGGGAAATGGCAAGGAGAATCTGGCCGCTGACCTGCGGAGGACGCATCAAGGCCGCTCGGGTCAGGCTGGCGAGGCACAGCTGAGGACAATTTTCCGGATGCGGGCAATGGGGTGAATGATGCCGAGGAGCAGTTCCAGCGGCGGTTCGAGGTGCTCCGCGGAAACGGCGTGCGCGGCGATCTAGCCAGGTTCGGCTGTGCTGGGCGAACCGCAGAGGTCACCGCCTTCGTGGCCCGATGCCATGCCTTCGCCGCTGCTCCACGACCGAGCGCGCACACACTCCGGAATGCGCTGCGCGCCGCTCCGGGACCGCCTGCGCACGCACTCGCTTGCCCCGGCGTGCAGATCGTCCACCCGCCGCATGCCGTCGATCTGCAGACTGTGGACGGAGACCTGGCACGCAGCCCTCCGGTGCACCACCCGCCGCCGCGCTCCGACTTCGCGCAACACTCCGATGCGCGACTCGCCCACTGCCCGCTGCGCAGCACTCCGCCCCGCGCTATCCGGCCGTCACGTGAGACCGCACCGCGCACCCGCCGCGCTCGGAGTTCGCCTGCGCACGAGGCTCCAGCGCACCACCGGCCCGCCACTCCAGGCCCCGCCACGCATCACTCCCGGCACACCACGCCCAGCCCGACTCGCTACCTGCCCACCAGCGCAGATCCGCCGCCCGGCATTCCAGCGCACTACCCGCCGCAGCGCCGCATCCAGCGCGCCACCCGCAGCACTCCCCACACCACCCCGGACCCCCAAGGCCAGGGACTTATTAATAAGCTGCGCAGCCCACGTCCGCCGACCGTCCACAAAGGACGTCGGTGCTGCCGAAATGCCCGCTTCATGACCAGGTGGCCGGGTCTTGCGGTCCGTGAGGGGAACCCTAGGGGACTCTGAGTCCCTCAGGGTTCCCCGCACGGACGCCTGGCCCCGCCCCAGGTCCTTTGACCTGGGCAAACTGCACCCGCGGCGCCGCGTTAGGTCCCTGGCATGTGCCCTAGACCCCGGCGAAGGGGCGCCCGAACCCGGACGCCCCCACCCGGGTCAGTCCACCAGCAGATCCTCAATCATGATCGGAATGCTCCGCACCCGAACGCCGGTCGCGTTGCACACCGCGTTCGCCACCGCGGCCGCCATGCCCACCGCGCCGATTTCGCCGACACCGCGGGCGCCGACCGCGTTGTGCAGCGTGTCCGGGTATTCGACGAACTGCACGTCGATCTCCGGGATGTCGGCGTTGACCGGCAGCAGGTAACTCGCGAAGTCAGCGTTCGCGAAGCGCCCGCTCGGCTCCACTTCCAGCCCCTCGTGCAGAGCCGCGGACACGCCCCAGATCATGCCGCCGGACAGCTGGCTCCTCGCCTGCGTCGGGTTGATGATCCGGCCGCCGTCGAAGACGCCCAGCATCCTCGACACCCGGACCTCCCGGGTCAGCCGGTGCACCCGGACCTCGCAGAACTGCGCGCCGAAGGAGCTGAACGAATGCTTCGTCATCTCCTCGCCCGGTGCGGAGGAACCCTTGGCGGACAAGGACTCCCGGCCGATCGCGCGCAGCAGTTCGCCGAACGGCATGGTCCCGCGGTTGCCGTGCAGCAGACCCTCGGCGTACGTGACCACCTCGCCCTCGAACGGCGCGCCCGGTTCGGCGGCGAGCGCCACCAGTTCGTCGAGCAACTCCGTCGCCGCGAGCATGATCGCGGTGCCGGTGCTCGCCGTCGCGGTCGAGCCGCCGGACATCCCGCCCGGCGCGTACCGCGAATCGCCCAGGTGCGGGGTGACGCGTTCCGGTTCGATGTCGAGGGATTCGGCCCCGATCGTGGCCAGCACGGTGAGCAGCCCGGTGCCCGGGTCCGCCCCGCTCGTGGACACGTCCGCGGTCTCGTCCGCGTTGAGCGTGATCTCGACCGTCGCCGGGAAGCGCAGCCCCGGGAACATCGCGGTCGCCGTGCCCATGCCGACGAGCCAGTCCCCGTCGACGTGCCCGCGCGGCGACCGGTTCGCCCAGCCGAACCGCTGCGCCCCGATCTCGTAGCACTCGTCGAGGTGCTTGCTCGACCACTGCAGATCGACCCCGGGAGGAGCGAGCGAACTGTTGCGCCTGCGCAGTTCGATCGGGTCCATCTCGAGCGCGATCGCGAGTTCGTCGACGGCGCTTTCGAGCGCGAACGACCCCGACGCCTCCCCCGGCGCGCGCATGAACGTGCCCGGCGGGATGTGCAGCGGCACCATCTTCTGGCTGATCGACAGGTTCTGCGTCGCGTACCACTCGCGCGAGGTGCCGTGCGACGTCGGCTCCACAAAGGACCGGCTCATCGACGTGGCGGACCAGGAATCGTGCTGCACCGCGATCAGCGTGCCGTCGCGGTCCGCGCCCAGTGCGACCTTCTGCACCGTGGCCGGCCGGTTCGCGGTCGCCGTGAACACCTGCTCACGGGTGAGCGCGCACTTCACCGGACGGTCCAGCGCCTTGGCCGCGGCGGCGGCCAGCATGCCCGGCGCCGAAGTGCCCGCCTTGCCGCCGAACGCCCCGCCCACATACGGGTTCACCGCGTGGATGGCCGACGGTTCGATGCCCAGCACCCCGGACATTTCCATGGCCTGCAGGTGGCTGGCCTGGTTTCCGCTGTAGAGAGTGAGTTTGCCGCCGTCCCACTTCGCGACCGCCGAATGCGGTTCCATCGCCGCGTGGTTCTGCGTCGCGGTGCGGTACGTCTGCGAGACGACGACCGGACTCTGCGCCAGTGCGTCCACAATGGACTCGACGCCGTCGGCGAGCACCTCGATCGACGGCGCGGCTCCCCGGCTCTCCGGCGCGTCCTCCGCGGTCGCGAGCCCGTCCTCCATCGACGTCTGCGCGGGCTTCTCCTGATACGAGACCTCGATCAGCCCCGCCGCGTCCCGCGCCTGCTCGAACGTCTCCGCGACGACCAGCCCGATCGGCTGCCCGTAGAACACGACGTCCCGGTCGTGCAGCGGCAGCCACACGTCGCCCATCAGCTGCGACTTGAACGGGTGCAGCTCGAGCGGGTCGAACGGGCTGTAAACACCGACGACGCCGGGCGCGCCCTTCGCCGCGGTCACGTCCATCGCGGTGACCTCGCCGTGCGCGATCGTGCTGAGCACGATGTACCCGTACAACATGCCCGGGAACGTGCGGTCCAGCGCGTAATCGGCCTGGCCGGTGACTTTCCGCGGACCGTCCAGCCGCGCAGTCATGCCCGGCTCCCTTCGGTCAGTTCGAGCAGCGCGCGGACGATCGTCCGCTTCAGCAGCGAAGGTTTGAACACGTTGCCGGACAACGGCTTTGCCCCCTCGACAGCCACCGCGGCGGCAGCGGCGAAGGCTTCCTCAGTCAGCTCCGCGCCGCGCAGCGCCTCTTCCACGGCGGGCAGGCGCCACGGCACCGTCCCGACCCCGCCCGCCGCCACGCGGGCGTCGGCGATCTTCCCGTCGCGCACGTCGAGCGCGACCGCCGCCGAGCACAGCGCGAACTCGTACGACTGCCGGTCGCGGATCTTGACGTACGTGGAGTTCTCCGCCCAGTCGAGCCGCGGCACGCGCACCTCGGTGATCAGCTCGCCGGGACGCAGGTCGTGCTCGATTTCCGGGGTGTCGCCCGGTTCGCGGTAGAACTCGGTGAGCGCGACCGTGCGGGTGCCCTCGGCGCTGGCCAGCACGACCTCCGCGTCGAGCGCGACCAGCGCGACCGCGACGTCGCTGGCGTGGGTGGCCACGCAGGAGTCGCTGGTGCCGAGGATCGCGTGCATCCGGTTGACGCCGGAAATCGCCGAACACCCGCTGCCCGGCGAACGCCGGTTGCACGGCATGGCTACGTCACGGAAGTACGAGCACCGCGTGCGCTGCATCAGGTTGCCGCCGATGCTGGCCATGTTCCGCAGCTGCTGCGACGCGCTGAGCAGCAGCGCGCGCGAGATCGCCGGGTACACGCCGGGATGCGCGGCGATGTCGCCCATCCGCTCCAGCGCGCCGAAGCGCAGGCCGTCGGCGGTGTCGATGCCCCGCAGCGGCAGGTCGTTGATGTCCAGCACCTGCTGCGGGGTGAGGACGTCGAGCTTCATCAGGTCGACCAGGGTGGTGCCGCCGGCCAGGTAGGTTCCCGCGCTGCCCAGCGCGTCCTCGACCGTGGCGGGTGCGGTGAGCTCAAACGGTCGCATCGGCCTGCCTCGCCTGCTCCACGGCGCGCACGATGTTCGGATAAGCCGAACAGCGGCACAGATTTCCGGACATGAACTCGCGGACGTCGGACACGTCGTCGCGCACCGCGGCGACCGCCGACATCACCTGACCGGACGTGCAGAACCCGCACTGCAGCGCGTCCTGGTCCACGAACGCCTGCTGCACCGGGTGCAGTTCGTCCTCAGTGGACAGTCCTTCGACGGTGGTGACGGGACCGCGCACGACGGCCGCGAGCGTGAGACAGGACAGCACCGGCTTGCCGTCGACGTGCACGGTGCACGCGCCGCACTGGCCGCGGTCGCAGCCCTTCTTCGGGCCGGTGACGCCGAGCCGCTCGCGCAGCGCGTCCAGGAGGGTCACTCCCGGCTCGACGCTGACCTGTTCGGTTCTTCCATTGACTTCAAGGGAAATGTCCACAGTAGGGTTCGCTTTCCCGCAGCCCGTCCGCGGCGGACGTCCTGCGGCGTGATGGTGGTGGTGACGGCCCTTCGGGAACACGAGCCGCCGGGGTAAACCGGATATTCATCCGCTTGGCTCGCTTTGAACGAGGCTAGCGGATTAGAATCCGCTACGCAACGAAGTGGAGCTGCTCCAGGTGGGGCTGGAGCAGCTCCAGGTCAGACAAGGCGAAGCAAACGCGGGAGGCGCGATGCCGGTGAGCCCGCGGCGGGCGGACACCCGGCGCAACCACGAACGGATCCTGGCGGTGGCCGCGGAAACCGTGAGCCGAGCGGGAGAAGTGTCGTTCAACGCGGTCGCCAAGGAAGCGGGCGTCGGCGTCGGCACGGTGTACCGGCACTTCCCCACGCCGGAGTCGCTGGTGCTGGCCGTCTACGAGCGCGAGGTGAACCAGCTCGTCGAGATCGTGCCCGAATTACTCGCCAAACATTCCCCCGATCAGGCGCTGCGCGTCTGGATCGTGGACCACCTGGCGCACTACATGATGACGAAACGCGGGCTGGCCAACGCGTTGCGCGCGTCGCAGAGCGAACTGCCGACGCAGGCGTACGCGCGGATGCTCGACGCGCTGGACACCCTCCGGAAGGCCAACGCGGAGGCGGGCACGATCCGGCCGGACCTGAAGACGGACACCCTGATGCGCGGCCTCGGCGGGCTGTTTTTCCTCACCCCGGAAGGGAATTGGAAGGCAGAGACCGAAGGAGTGGTCGACCTGGTGTGGCACGGAATGCGGCTGGACTGACCCGCGTCAGGCCTCGGCGAGGGCTTCGATGACGGCCCTGGCGCTGGCTTTCGGATACGCCGTCGGACCGTTGTGCCCGCCGGGCCACGAAGTCAACGGCAGGTCCAGCTCTTGTGCCAGTGCTTGCGCGCAGAGGCGAGTCCACAGCGTGCCGGACTGCTCGCCCGCGCCCACGATCACCCGGTCTCGGTGCGCGCGAAGGGCCTCGATATCCAGGCGGTACTCGCGCGCGGCGCCAAGATCGTGTTCGAAGTAGAACGACATGTCCTGAACAAACTGCGGCGTCACCGCGAGTTCCGGAGCATCGGCCTCGCGCTCTGCCGGATTCAGGCCGATCAGCGCGCCGAGTTGCCCCAGCGCCGCTCCGGTGCCGTCGATCTGGAAGGTCTGGGCCAGGCGCGCGAGACCGGCGTCCGTTTCTTCCCGCACCGCGCCGCTGAGCAGATGAGTGTCCGGCGGTTCGTGAGCGACCAGCTTCACGACGTCGTGCGGGTAGCGGGCAAAGAGATCCAGAGCGATCAGACAGCCGATGCTCGTGGCGAAGAGCAAGACGCCGCCGCCGAGCGTCTCGATCAAGCCGTGCAGGTCATCGGCATGCGTCTGGATCGTCGGAGCCGTCATGCCCGAGGCAAGAGGACTGCGCGAGATGCCGCGGCGATCGTAGGAGACCACCTCGAACCGCGGCTTGAGCATCTCCCGCATCGGATCTGTCTGATGTGCCTGACCGGCTCCGCCTGGCACCAGCACCAGCAGCGGACCTTCTCCGGCCGTCTGCCCGCGAAGAGTGCAGCCGTCGAGCGACACCTGCACCGAGCTTCCCACCATGAACGCCCCCAAGGCTCTCTGACCAGGGTAGCGCTGACCAGCCCGCCGGGTCAGGCCGTGACGGCTCGGCGGAGGGCGTCGAGATAAGCGGCCGAGGACGCGGCTCCGGAGACCACGAACTGACGGTTGACGATCACGGTCGGAACGCCGCTTACGCCGAACGCCCGTCCTTCGCGGTGGTCATCCCGGACAGCGTCCGAGTAATCGTCGCTGTCGAGCAATGCTCGCGCGTCGTCCTTGTCGAGCCCGGCGTCGACACCGAACTGCAGCAGCGAAGCATGGTCGGCGATATTCGCCCCTTCGCCGGTATAGGCCCGCATCAGCCGTTCGCGGAAGTCGTTCCCGTGCCCGCGGGCCTCCGCGAAGTGCGCGAGCCGGTGCGCGTCGAACGAGTTCACCAGGAGCGCGTCCCGCATCCGATAGCGCAACCCCAGCTCCGCGGCCAGCTCGCCGACCTGGTCGACCGCGGCCTCCGCTTCGGAGAGGCTGAGCCCGAGGTCCCGTTCGAGTCTGCGCGGGATTGTCAGGTCCGGCACCTTCTTTTCGTCGGGGTGCAGGTCGTAACTGCGCCACCGGACGCGCACGTCCTCAGCGCGCTCGAATTCGGACAGCGCGGCCTCGAACCGCCGCTTGCCGAGATAGCACCACGGGCACAGAAAGTCGGACCAGATTTCGACCGCGATCTTCGTCATGCCGCAAGAATAGGGACCCCTGCGCCGCACTGAAAAGCACTGACAATTTGGTAAGGTCCATTCGTGAACGCGACCAGCCCCGGACAAAACCCGGCCGCCGCGCCGCTGGACGCGACGTTCCGCAAGGACTGCCCCGGCCGCCCGCTCTTCGAACAGGTGACCAGCCGCTGGGGCCTGCTCATCCTCCTGGCACTCGCGCCGGGCGCGCTGCGGTTCGCGCAGCTTCGCGACCGGATCGGCGGGATCAGCGAGAAGATGCTGGCGCAGAACCTGCGCACCTTGGTGCGCGACGGGCTGCTCGACCGCACGATCGAAACCGAGACGCCGCTGCGCGTCTCGTACTCGCTCACCGCCATCGGGCACGACCTGAGCGGACGGCTGCGCAGTCTCATCGACTGGAGCGAGGAGCACGGCGAGGAGATTTCGGCCGCCCGTACGCGGCACGACGCACAGACAACGCAATCGGCTCCGACAGGAAAGCGCGCGACCACCGCGTAAAAACGAATCTTCGAGAAATGCTCACACGAGGAGACGTGCGCTTTTACCCGATAGCCTAAGCCGTTATCGCCATTCCGCGGATCATTCCGAAGTGGACAACACCTTCAGATCAACCCCGGCCCGCTCGAAATGCCCCCGCGGATCCGGCACCAGCTTGCGCTTCTCCAGGTCCATCAGCCCCAGCGTGCACTTGATCTCGGCCGACAGTGTCCCGTCCAGCTTCACAATCCGCGAGGTCATCCAGAACACCTTGCCGTCGCCGAACGAAGCGTCGCAGGTTACGTCCACCTCGTCACCGGCGCGCAGTTCCCGCCGGTACACGATGTTCGATTCGAGCAGCACCGCCGCGAGCCCGGATTCGTACAGGCCCGCGCCGCCGGCTGCCTCGACGACTTCCAGTCGCGAGACCTCGCCGTACGAGTGGTACACGGCGTGGTTCAGGTGGCCCAGCGTGTCGAGTTCGTAGTGGCGCACCTTGATCCGGGTGCGGAACGGTTCGCGGTCAGTCACGCAGCCCACGTTAGTTGTCGTAGAAAAGTTCCTCGACCACGGCATGCGCGTGCCTCGTCACACGGCGGTAGGCGTCGAGGAACTCGCCCGGGTCGTCGTCCACCGAGTAGCCGAACACGCGCGCCACCGCGGCCAGGTCGCGGCCGGTGCCGGGCACCTCGTCCGCAGCCTTGCCGCGCACCAGCATCGTCGCGTTGCGCACGCGCGTGGCCAGCAGCCATGCCTCGCGCAACGACTCCACCGACTCGGCAGGCGCGAGGCCCGCTTCGGCCAAGGCGGTCAGTGCGTCGAGAGTCGACGTCGTCCGCAGGCCAGGCACCTCGTGCGCGTGCTGCAACTGCAGAAGCTGGACGGTCCACTCGACGTCTGCGAGACCGCCGCGGCCGAGCTTCGTGTGCCGCGTCGGGTCGGCACCGCGCGGGAGACGTTCGGTCTCCACCCGGGCCTTGATCCGCCGGATCTCGCGCGCGTCCGTCGGGTCGAGCCCGCCGTCGGGATAGCGCAACGGGTCGATCATCTCGATGAACCGCTGGCCGAGCTCCTCGTCACCGGCGACGAACCGGGCCCGCAGCAACGCCTGCGACTCCCACACCTCGCCCCAGCGCTGGTAGTACGCCCGGTACGACTCCAGTGTCCGGACCAGCGGCCCGCTGCGTCCTTCCGGACGGAGATCGGCATCGACGACCAGCGCCGGGTCCGCGCTCGGCGCGCCGAGGATCTTCCGCACCGTCTCCGCGACCGAAGAGGCGAACCGCAGCGCTTCGGCGTCCGGAACCCCTTCGGCGGGCTCGCAGACGAAGAGAACGTCGGCGTCCGAGCCGTAGCCCAGTTCCGCTCCGCCGAGCCGGCCCATGCCGATCACCGCGATCGTCGCCGGGGTACGCCCCAGCTCAGCCTGCCGTTGCCGGTAAGCCGCCGACAGCGCACCCTGCAGCACCGCCACCCACACGCTCGACAGCGCTTCGCAGACCGACGGAACATCCAGCAGTCCCAACAAATCCGCGCACGCGACACGCAGCAGCTCATGCCGCCGCAACGACCGGGCAGCGGTGACGGCGGCGCTCAACCCGGGCTGACGACGCACGGCAGCCCGCAGCGACGTCGCCACCTCGGCCGGAGTGCGTCCGGTCAGCCGCGCCGGATCTCCCAGCAGCTGAAGCACTTCCGGCGCGCGGACGAGCAGGTCCGGCACCAAGTTCGACGTGCCAAGCAGGAAGGCCAACCGCTCGACGACAGTGCCCTCGTCACGCAGCACCCGCAGGTACCAGGGCGTGTCCTGAAGCGCCTCGGACACCTTGCGATACGAGAGCAGACCGCCGTCCGGATCCGGCGTATCGGCCAGGCAGTCGAGCAACACCGGAAGCAGCGCCTGCTGAATCGCCGCGCGCCGCGACACCCCCGAGGTCAGCGCCTTGATGTGCTGCAGCGCCCCTTCCGGCGCGGCGTACCCGAGCGCGGCGAGCCGGCTGGCGGCCTGTTTCGTGGTGAGCCGCAACGCTTCCGTCGGCACATTCGCGACCGACTGCAGCAGCGGACGGTAGAAGACCTTCTCGTGCAGCCGCCGAATCCCCTGCGCGTGGCGGCGGAACTCGGCCAGCAGCGCCTCGCCTTGGCTGCGCCCGCGAACCGGCCGAATCCCGCAGGCGCGGGCAAGAATCCGCAGCTCATCGGTGTCCGACGAGGCGGGGAACAGGTGCGTCCGCCGCAACCGGCGCAGCTGCAGGCGGTGCTCGACGGTGCGCAGGAACTCGTACGACGAACTCATCTCCGCCGCGTCCGCACGGCCCACGTACCCGCCGTCGCCAAGCGCGGCCAGGGCATCCAAAGTGGACGGCGAGCGCAGCGCGGGATCCACCCGGCCGTGCACGAGTTGCAGCAGCTGCACCGCGAACTCGACGTCCCGCAGTCCGCCGCGCCCCAGCTTCAGCTCGCGTTCGAGATGCTCCGACGCGACGTGGTCCTCCACCCGCCGGCGCATCTGCTGGACCTCGGTCACGAAGTTGTCGCGGTCCGCGGCCGACCACACCATCGGCGCGACCATCTCCGCGTACTGCCGCCCCAGCTCGGCGTCTCCCGCCACCGGACGCGCCTTCAGCAAAGCCTGGAACTCCCAGGTCTTCGCCCATTTCCGGTAGTACGCGGTGTGTCCTTCGAGCGTGCGCACCAACGCGCCGCTCTTGCCTTCGGGCCGCAACGCCGCATCGACCTCGAAGCACGCGTTGCCGACCAGCCGCATCATCGTGCTGGCCAGCCGGGTCGCGACGCCGAGGTCACCGGTCCCGACGAAGATGACGTCGACGTCGCTCACGTAGTTCAGCTCGCGACCGCCGGTCTTGCCCATCGCGATCACCGCGAGCGTGCCTTCGGCGGACGCCCCGACCTCCTGCTCCGCGACCACGAGCCCAGCCTGCAGCGACGCTTCGGCGAGAGTGGTCAGCTCGCTGGCGACGTCCCGGAACTGCGGGTGTTCCAGCCCGGGCTCCACGAGGTGTCCGAGGTCAGCGGCGGCGATGCCGAGCAGCAGCCCGCGATAGCCAGCACGGAGCTCGTGTTCGGCCGCGGTTCCGGTGACGTACGTTCCGTCGTCCTGTCGGACCCGCTCAAGCAGCCGTTCCGCGAACTTCGCCGGATCAGTGCAGCGGTTGTCCGCCAGACAGCGCCACTCACCGGGATTGGCGACCAGGAAGTCCGCCAACGCGGTGGAAGTGCCGAGCACGCCCAGGAGCCGCCCGCGGAACGTGCGGTTCTCTCGGAGCGCGCTGTCCAGGTCGGGCCAGCCGGGCTCGTCGGCCTCGCGGATGCGGTCGAGCCCGGCCAGCGCAAGGTCGGGATCCGCGGCGCGAGACAAGGCGAGGAGGACGTCCGTGGCACCGTCGGCGGGTCCGCCTTCGGTCCACCAGCCCGCCGCGCGCAGTTGACCGTCGGCCCGGGTGTCAGTGAAGCCGTACCTGGCCGCCGAAGCTGTGGTCCGCGCGCGCTCTGCCATCGCTCACACCGTAGCCGGACACGGGGCGGTTCAGGCAGCCAGGCGGTCCGGTTCCGTATCGGCGGTGGACGGCTCGGGGACCTGGAAGCTGTGTGCGGTGACGGGTTTGCGCCGCGACAGGAGGTAAATCCCGGCCGCGAAGAGAATTCCGGCGACGCCGACCGCGATGGTCCCGGCCTCGCCGAGCGAAGCGATCTTGCCCGCCGCCGCGCCGACGATCGCCGCCGCGGGCAGCGTGAACAGCCAAGCGATGACCATCCGGCCTGCCATCCGCCAGCGCACCGGAGCCTCGCGCCGGCCGACGCCGGAGCCGACGATGCCGCCCGAGCACACATGCGTGGTCGACAGCGGGAAACCGAGGTGCGAGGACAGCAGGATCACGACAGCGCTGCTGGTCTGCGCGGAAAAGCCCTGCGGGCCTTCGATGTCGGTGAGGCCCTTGCCGAGGGTGTGGGTGATCCGCCAGCCGCCGAGATACGTGCCCAGCGCGAGCGCGGACGCGGCACTGATGATCACCCAGACGGGCGGCGCCGACCCGGCAGGGAGGCTGCCAGCCGCCACGAGCGTCAGGGTGATGACGCCCATCGTCTTCTGCGCGTCGTTGGTGCCGTGCGCGAGCGAGACGAGCGACGCGGAGACGATCTGGCCGACCCGGAATCCGCGCCCGCCACGCTTGCGGACCAGGAACCGGTAGACGAGGAAGGTGACCGCGGCCGCCGCCACTCCAGCGATGATCGGGGACGCGGCGGCCGGAACGAGCACCTTGTCGACGATCTTGGCGAAGTGCACGGAGTCCGCGCCCGCGGACACCCAGGTCGCGCCGATCAGGCCGCCGAACAGCGCGTGCGACGAGCTCGACGGCAGGCCGACGTACCAGGTGAAGAGGTTCCAGACAATCGCCCCGATGAGCCCGCCGAACACGATGGCGGGCCCGATCCTCGTCTCGTCGACCAGACCGCTGGAAATCGTTTTCGCGACCTCGACCGACAGGAACGCGCCCGCCAGGTTCAAGACCGCGGAGATCGCGACGGCGACGCGGGGCCGGAGTGCTCCGGTGGCGATCGAGGTCGCCATCGCGTTCGCCGTGTCGTGGAAGCCGTTGGTGAAATCGAAAACCAGCGCCGTGCAGATCACGACGACGACGAGCAGCGAGGGGTCCACCCCGACCTCCGAACCCTACGGAAATACCTCTCGCAAGGTACCTGACCGTTTGGGTGAACCGTTAACGCGCCGTAAGTGATCCCGACGTCATCCGTTAAGCCAACGGCAACTGGCGTTGACTTTCCGGAGCCGCCTGTAGCTGCCCGGCGGCCAACTGGACGAACCGGCGCGCGAACGGACGCCACGTCTCCGCGATTTCCGCATGCGCAGAGATCAGGCTCTCGCCCTCGAGCGCGCCCGGACGGGTGAGTTCCGCCATTTCCGGCTCCGCTTCGGCCCAGGCGAGGACGACGTCCGGCGTGGTCTCGATGTGGAACTGGACACCGTAGACACAACGGTTCATCCGGTAGGCCTGGTTCGCGTACTTCGGCGTGGACGCGAGCAGCTCGGCGCTCGCCGGCAGCACGGTGATGACATCGCGGTGGAACTGCAGGACATCCGGGAGGAAGGGCATGTCCGCGAAGAGCGGATCGATCCACGCGGCGTCCTTCTTGGACACCAGCCCCGGCCCGACCTCGGGACCAGCCCCGCCCTCCGCGACCTGCCCGCCGGTCGCGACGGCGAGCAGCTGCGCGCCGAGACAGATCGCGAGCGTCGGCACGGCCTTGCCCGCCGCGGCGGCGAGAAGCTTCCGGACGTCGATAAGCCAGGGGTGCTGGGAGTCGTCGAGCGCACCCATGCCGCCGCCGAGGCAGATCAGCCCGTCGTAGCCGTCGAGACTCGCGGGCAGGTCCTGCTCCGGCGGCAGCCGCACGTCGAGCTCAGCGCCCGCCTCGGTGAGCCACTCCCCGAGCGGCCCGACGGGATTGCTGGCATCGGGCTGGATGATGAGCAGACGAGTCACGCCGTCCAGGGTACGGCCATGCCGGCCTCGGTCGGATAGCCGTGGGCGAGCCAGGCCGTGATGCCGCCGGAGAGCCGTTTCACCGTGAAGCCGAGCCGCGCGAGCCGGTACGCGCCCTGGGTGGCGGCGTTGCAGTAGATGCTCTCGCAGTAGCAGACGTAGACGAGGCTCCGGTCGAGGTCGCGGGTGCTTTCCTCGGTCATTTCCCGGTACGGCAAGCAGATCGCGCCCGGCAGATGCGCTTCGGCGTAGGCACCGGGGCTGCGGGTCTCGACGAGGACGTAGCCGTCGGTGCGTCCGTCCGCCAGGTCCAGGGCGAGGTCGACCGGGTCGACCTCGAAGGCGAGTTCGCGCTCGAAGTACTCGACGGCGTTGGCAGGAGCTTCTATGGGAAGGGAGAGAATGCGAGGTTTCACGCTGTTGATCCTTCCGTTCCCAGGGCAGTGGGAGACAGAGGAAGATCCAGGTGTTCCGCCGCTCTCACCAGGGTTTTCCGGGCCTGCACGGCAGTTAGCCTGGAGTTTGTGGAAGAGGTGCCGAAGGTGGAATTGGACGACGTCGATCGGCACCTGCTGGAGCTGCTCCAGGCCGACGGCCGCTTGACGTTCTCGGAGCTCGGCCGCCGGGTCTCGCTGTCCGCGCCGGCCGTGACGGAACGGGTGCGCCGACTGGAGCAGCGCGGGGTGATCACCGGCTACGCCGCGCGGGTCGATCCGGAGAAGCTGGGCCGTCCGATCCAGGCGATGGTCCGGGTCCGCGTCCGCAGCCTGGACGGCCCGCGGTTCCGCGACGCGATCCTCCCGCTGCCGGAGATCACGGACGCCGACCATGTCACCGGAGACGAATGCTGGCTGCTCCGGGTGCACTGCCGTACGACGGCGGAGCTGGAGCAGTTCGTGGAGCGAGCCCATCGCTACGGCGAGACGACGACCTCGCTGGTGTTCTCCTCCCCCGTCCGAGGCCGCGGGTTGCCGCTGTGACCCGGACATGACGAAGGCCCGAACCCCGGCGGGGGTTCGGGCCTTGCCGTTCCAGGTCCGGAAATGAGTCTGGGCCCCGGGAGAACCGCGAGGGTTCTCGACCGGGGCCCAGACTGTTTGGTTAAGTTCGGCGGTGTCCTACTCTCCCACAACCCTTCGGTTGCAGTACCATCGGCGCAGTCAGGCTTAGCTTCCGGGTTCGGAATGGGACCGGGCGTTTCCCTGACGCTAAAACCACCGAAACACTCCGAAACAACACACACCCGCCACCTCGATGGTGACAGCCGGTGTGGTGTTTCAGAACCGTAGAGTGGATGCGAGCGATCTTTGTGGGCAAGTCCTCGGCCTATTAGTACCAGTCAACTCGACAACACATTACTGTGCTTCCATTTCTGGCCTATCAACCCAATCGTCTCTTGGGGGCCTTAACCCACACGGGGTGGGATACCTCATCTTGGAACAGGCTTCCCGCTTAGATGCCTTCAGCGGTTATC